>DASVNI010000001.1:0-10586 GCA_036383935.1 Gemmatimonadaceae bacterium
CACGGTGGCGGGTCCGACGGACAGGTGCTCCAGGACCTTCCGCCGAGTCGAGTTGGCCAGGGCATAGAACACATCGTCGGCGACTGCGGATTGTGCCATGTCAGTACCAGTCGGTTGGTTGGGCTACCCGATCTGACGGAGCGATTCTACCATCGGCCAATACTAAGGTCAAGGCCTAAGTGTTGGGTCGCTGCTGCCAGGCATTTTCCGGATGGCGCGAGGTTGCGGCGCGCGCTTGATTTGGCGCGTCTGCAGCCGTGCTCATGCGCCAGACTACACCCAACCAACCAGAGATGCCCGCTCGGTGTTCTCACGCGTGTCTGCGTGTCGCGTTGATCCTTGCTGTCAGCGGATGCAGTCCGCTTCCCCACCTGGCCGCCAGTTGCACACTTGCCCCCTCCCGCAGCACGTGAACGACGACAGCGAATGCGGGGCGCATCGAGGGCGATGACCACCCGCCGCGATGTGCTCGCGAATTGTCCCATGTACCATCCATGAGCAGCACTGAGCTCATGCTTTGGTCACCGCCTCATGGCAGCTGTCGCGGTTCATGGTCGGTGAGCGCGACATCCTGATGGCTGTCTGACAATTCTCGCCTCGCCGCGCGCCTGGCTAGCGCGAGCGAGCCAGAGGCACAGGCCGCGCAAGCAAGGGCGAACGTAGGGGCGATCACCAGCACCTCTCCCCAAGCAAGGGACGTGGCCCTGGCCCAAGCGGCGGAGAGGAGCAGGCCACCCACGGCACCCAACGCCGCAAAGCGCGGCAGCGACATCTGCTCGAACCGACGACGGCCCTCGGTCAGCACGAGGAGCACGGAGAAGGTGATTCCGGCGATGAAGCCGAACACACCGAACAGGAGTGGGATGGGGGCGTCGGTCTGAACGCCGAACACCCAACGCGGAACGGTGCCCACGGCGGACAAGGCTACCGCCCACGTGAAGCCCATCCCGATTGCCCCGCGCATACGTCGCAGCCATCTCTGCATGATCGTCTCCGATTCGGCCCAATGGCCGCCCGCAACCTTTGTGCGCTTCCTCTCGTATACTCCGACCATGACCGAGCGTCGATACGGAGATGAGGAGGTGCGCGAGATCTTCAGTCTCGCGACGACGGGCGATCTGCGCGAGCAGTCGCTCCCCGCCGATACCGAGGGGCTGACCCTCAGTGAGCTCCAGCGGATCGGCCAGGAGGCGGGGATCGAGCCGGCGCGCGTCGCGCACGCCGCGGCGAGCCTCGACGCGCGCGGAAAGGTGGCGCCGGTGCGGCGATCCTTCGGTATGCCGATCGGCGTGTCGCGCGTAGTCGACCTTCCACGCGCGCCAAAGGATCGGGAGTGGGAGCGGCTGGTCTCCGAATTCAGGAGCACCTTCGGCACGCAGGGGCGCACGACGTCCGCCGGCGGGCTCCGCGAGTGGTCTCAGGGCAACCTGCGCATCTGCGTCGAGCCGACCGAGCACGGCGAGCAGCTGCGACTCAGCACGTTGAAGGGCAACGCCTCGGTCCTCAACCGCCTCTCCCTGGTGTTTGGCAGCATGTCGGTGGTCATGGGCACCATGGTCGCGACGGGAGCTACGCCCGCGAAGGCGCTGGTACAAGTCGGCATGTTCGGCGGCATGGCGCTGCTCGCCTTCGGAGCCAACCTGATTCGGCTGCCGCGATGGGCGCGCAAGCGCGACCAGCAGATGGAAGCGATCGCTGAGCACGCGGTGAGGCTGCTCTCCAATCCGTAGCGCCGCCTGATGCGCGGCGCAGCCCGTCCCATCACACGAGATGGGCCGCGGACTGCCACGCATGATGGGCGAGTGCTTCGATGCGACGCCTGTTGCAGAGCCGGCTCTCGCGCTCGCGGAGAACCATCCCTAGAATCTCCGCGGCTGGCCTCTCCCCCGCGCTCGGCAACGACTCATCCCATCGGACATGACAACGCCCCAGGCAATCGCCGCCCCGGCCAAGACGATGCGTCTGATCCACGCCGCAATGATCAGCGGCGTCCTCCTCTTCGCACTCGTCGCCCACTTCCAGCTCAGGCCGACGATGACGGCGCCGAACGGCATGTCGGCACCAGGGGTGGAACGCACGATGCTCGGCGTGGCACTCGGACTGTGCGCGGTCGCACTCCTGCTCCGACGAAGAGTTCCCCGGCGATCCGCAGGCGTTTCAGCGGACTCGTACTGGTCGTCGGACGCCCGTCAGGCGGCGATGCTCATGTGGGCACCGCTCGAGGGCGCGTGCCTTTCTTCCGTCGTACTCTATACGAACACCGGCGCATCGGCCGCCGTCGGCGTCCTGGCGATCGCCGTGGCCCTGTTCATCACGCTGAACCCGGCTGTGCTCGAAAAGCCGTGAGTCGCTCCGCTCGCTCGGGAATGAATCGGAGTCAGAGCCGGTGAGTCTGGCCCCTTCGACAATGGGGTCAGACACCTTCGGCATCTGACCCCAGGATCTGACCCCAGCACGCAGCCCTCAGCCTCGCGCTATCTGAACCGCATCCCGTTCGGTGCGATGTCTCCCGGCTTGTGAACCTTCGGCGGCGGCGGCGCGGCTTTCGGCTTCCGAACATCCGCCGGCTTGCCCGTGTCGCGCTTGAGGCTCAGCGCGATCCGGTTGCGCTCGAGATCGACGGACAGCACGCGCGCCTTCACCTTCTGTCCCACCGTGACGACGGCATTCGGATCGCTCACGTATCGATCCGACAGCTGTGAGACGTGCACGAGCCCATCCTGGTGCACGCCGATGTCCACGAAGGCGCCGAAGGCGACGATGTTCGTGACCACGCCCTCGAGCTCCATCCCGGGCGTGAGGTGCTTCGGCTCGGTGACGTCGGCGCGGAACGCCGGCGGCTCGTACGCCTCGCGCGGATCACGGCCGGGCTTCTTGAGCTCGGAGAGAATGTCCTTGAGCGTCGGCAAGCCGACGTCGTCGCCGACATAACGCTCGAGCTTCACGTTCTTCAACTCACCCTCATTGCCGACGAGCGTCGCGAGCGGCACGCCGAGGTCGCCCGCCATCCGTTCGACGAGCGCGTACCGTTCGGGGTGCACGGCCGACGCGTCGAGCGGATTGTCGGCGCCGCGCACTCGCAGGAAGCCGGCGGCCTGCTCGAACGCCTTCGCGCCGAGTCGAGGGACGTCGCTCAGGTCGGCGCGTGAACGGAAGCCGCCCTTGGCGTCGCGCGTCTTCACGATGTTCTGCGCGAGGGTGGGTCCGATGCCGGCGACGTACGACAGCAGCGGCACCGACGCCGTGTTCACCTCGACGCCGACACGGTTCACGCAGCTCTCGACCACCTCGTCGAGCCGCTGCTTGAGGCGCGGCTGCGAGACGTCGTGCTGATACTGGCCGACGCCGATCGACTTGGGATCGATCTTCACCAGCTCGGCGAGCGGATCCTGCAGGCGGCGGGCGATCGACACGGCGCCGCGCAGGGAGACGTCGAGATCGGGCAGCTCTTCGCGCGCGACGTCGGACGCCGAATAGACCGACGCGCCCGACTCGTTGACGACCACCACCTGCGGGCGCGACAGCTTGCGCTCGGCGAGCGTGTCGCGCACGAGCGTCTCCGTCTCGCGCGACGCCGTGCCGTTACCGATCGCGATGAGGTCGGGGTTCAACTTCGCGATTCCCGCGAGCAGCGCGGCCGTGAAACGCTCGGGTTGATGCAGCATCCAGGTGTCGGTTGCGATCACGGCGCCGGTGCGCGACAGCGCGGCGACCTTCACGCCGGTGCGGAAGCCCGGATCGAGCCCGATCACGACACGCTCGCCCGCAGGGGGCGCGAGGAGCAGCTGCTCGAGGTTGCGCCCGAAGATCGCGATGGCCTCCTCGTCGGCCTTCGTCTTGAGCTCGAGTCGGAGATCGACTTCGACGGCGAGCGCGATCAGGCGCTTGTACGCATCCTGGACGACGAGACCCATCTGCGCCGGCGCCTTGTTGCCGGCGACGAAGCGCTGGGTGAGCCGTCCGTGGATCTTCTCGACAGGCGCGTCGAGGGAGCAGAGAAGAAAGCCCTCCTCCTCGCCGCGGCGCATGGCGAGGGTGCGATGTGACGGCAGCTCGCGGAGTGGCTGCGAGAAGTCGTAGTAGTCCTGGAACTTCGAGACCTCATCCTTCTTCGCCGTCGTGACGCGCGACTTCATCACACCTTCCGCGCGTGTGAGCGTGCGAAGCTCGCCACGCACGTCGGCGTCGTCGGCGATGCGCTCGGCCAGGATGTCGCGCGCGCCGGCGAGGGCGTGTTCCACGTCGGGGACCTCCTTCGCGGCGTCGACGTAGCCGGCCGCTTCGGCCGAGAGGTCGGCGTCGGAGCGAGCGCCCGACCAGAGGAGATCGGCGAGGGGCTCGAGGCCACGCTCCCGCGCGATCATCGCACGGGTGCGACGCTTCGGCTTGTACGGGAGATAGAGATCCTCGAGCGCCTGCTTGGTCGTCGCGGCGTTGATGCGCGCGGCGAGCTCGGGGTCGAGCTTGCCCTGTTCCTCGATGCTCTTGAGGATCGCGACGCGGCGATCGGCCAGCTCGCGCAGGTACTGCGCGCGATCGCGAACGTCACGCAGCTGGACTTCGTCGAGGCCGCCCGTGGCCTCCTTGCGATAGCGGGCGATGAAGGGAAGGGTGTTGCCTTCGTCGAAGAGGGCGAGCGCGCCTTCGACCTGGCGCGGCGCGAGTGTCAGTTCGCTCGCGATGAGAGCGATGAGTGGTGCGGCGTGCTGCTCGGACATCGGTGCGGCGGGAGCTGCGGGGTGACTTCGCCAACGCGGAGCAACGAAGATACTAGTCGCGTCCTCTCGCGCGCACCGCTTGCGCTTCGCCGTTCAACCGGACATAGGCGTCGCCTGGCCAGCGATCGGCCAACGGATCCGGTCGCTGAGACCGGCGGCCGCGAACACCGCGCTCACCTCGGCGCGACCTTCGGTGAAATGCGTCCATCCCTCATAGTGGAGCGGAATGATCGTCACCCGCGGCCACGCTTGCGCCAACGCCACGGCGTCCTCGGCGCTGAAGGTGAGATCGTGCGGGCCGGCGACGGCGACGCGAGCCGCGCCAAGGTTCAGCACCGCGACGTCGATGTCGAACCGCTGGCCGACCTCGGCGACTCCCTCGTACCAGACGGTGTCGCCGGAGAAATAGATCACGGGATCAGCCGCCGCTGAGCTCTGCAGCACGAACCCGATGACCGGTCCGCGGTCGCCGTTCTCCGGGCCGTGGCGCGCCGGCGTCGCGGTGACGGTGAGCTCGCCGCTGTTCGACGAACGCAGCGTGTGCGATTCCCACGGCGCGAGCCCGACAGCGTTGCCGCCGAGTCGCTCCGCCCCCGCCTGAGTGGTGAGCACGGATTGCGCGGACGCGAGCGAGGCGCGTCCCGCGTGGTCGAGGTTGTCGAAGTGATGGTCGTGGCTCAGCAGCACGACGTCGATCCCGTCGAGCGAGTCGGCAGTGAGGGCCGGCGATTGGGTCTTGTGAAGCGTGTAGACGGGGGTCGGATAGGCGGTACCGCCGGGATCGAGTGTCGGGTCCGTCAGGAATCGCAGCCCGGCAAGCTCGATGAGTGCGGTGGGGCCACCGATGTAGGTGAAGCGAGCGGCGTTCATGCGGGTAACATTGCGCTGGTCAGCGAGCCACCGCAGGCGAGGAAGCCGAGCCATGGAAGCGAGAGAGCGTACAATGGCCGCACTCTACGTCGTCTTGATGATCGCCGTCATCGTGACGATGGATCTCTTGTTCTTCCGAGGCCGGCCGTGGACGCGGCTGGCGGCGAACATCTGGATCGTCCTGATCTTCGTCGCCATCTACTTTCGATTCGTGAAGCGCCACTAAGGGCGCCAGCCGGTTCACAGCACCGCGCGAAGCCAGTACGCAAAGCGGTGGATGATGCCCGGCCGGCTCGGTAGCAGCCGCTCCAGCTCTGCCGGCTGATCGATCCATGTCGTGCGCGCCATCATGTAGAAGAGGTCCACGAGGCCGGCGGACGCCTGCGGGCCGGACACGATCAACGTCGCCTCGCCGTCGGAGACGAGCCCGCGGTCATCCATGTTGTGCGAGCCCTCGGCGAAGTAGAAGCTGACGCGCTTCCGCTCGGCTTCCGAAAGGCTCGCCTCGTAGCCACGCATCATCTGGTCGGTGCGCCGAACCGCGGCGGTATCGATGACCGGGTGAGAATCCCCAAGCTGTTGCGCGAAGGTCGCGGTCTGGCGCGACTGCACGCGCATCGCATCCGCGAGCATGTCGTCCCATCCAGGCTGGCGCAGCAAGGCGGCGATGGCGTTCGGCCGAGCGACGACCTGCGTCTTGCGATGCGGCTGCGGCGGGTGCTGCTTCTCGTCCCTCGCCAGCACGATCGCGTTGCGGTTCCTGGCGATCTCACGCTCCACGCGATCGAGCACCGAGAGCGTCGCGCTGTCGAACGGGATCACCTGGCGGATCCATGGATAGCGTGCAAGACCTTCTCGCACTTCGCGCAGGCGGCCGGCCGCGTCGTCGGCGGGCGCCTGGGCGGCGAAGAGGCCGATGTGCAGCGCCCCGCCACCCTCGCGCATCGTCGGCGCCAGACTGTCGCGCAGCGTGAGCAGGCGCATCAGCACGTCGTGGGCGCGCGCCATCGCCGGCGCGTCGGGGATCGGCGCGTTCGCCAGCGCCGGTGCGATGATCTGCACGCGTGCACCGCGGGCGGCCGCTCCCGCGAGCATGCCCGCCCACGTCTCGCTCATCCAGAGCTGATCCGGCACGATGATCACCGCGCCAGGCTGCGCCAGGTTGTACAGCATGGCGCGGGCGATCGACGACCGCTTGGCGCCGAAGCCGACTTCGTTGTGCACCTGCAACGCGCGCCCGACGAACTCTCCCAGGTTCGCCTTCTCTTCCTGAGCGCGTCTGCTGGCGACGGAACGGAGTGGCGGAGGGATGTCGCTCTCCGAAAAGCCGTTCTCGCGCAACGTCTGCCGGAGCCCCGAGCGTGCGTCCAGCGTCGCGGGACCGCGCAGGCGAAAGCCGCGGTCCTCCCATCCGTTGCTGGAGTACACCTCGCCGATGCCAATGCCCATCACGAACGCGCCGCCGCGATGGGGCTCCGCCTCGTTCACGTCGAAGAGCACCAGCTTGCGGTGATCGCGCATGACGTTGTCGGGCGTGAACGGAAGGCCGGGGATGATGTGACTGCTGCGGAACGAGAAGTCGGACTGATTCATGACGTTCACGTGCACCGCGATCGTCTTGCGCAGCCACCGGTTGCCGTCGCCGCTCGCGCGGGCGTCCTGCTGCAGGCGGCGCGAGCTCGCGACGGCGGCGCGGAGCTCCTGCTGGCGCTCGAGCAGATGCGCCTCGCGCGTGCCGTCGTCGCCCTTGAGGTGCATCGAGGCACTGAGCGGATCCTCGAGGATCGTCAGCCAGAGACGTCCGTCGGACGTTTCGTAGTAGAACTGGTCGTGGAGGATCATGTACGTCGGAAAGACGCCGGTGCTGTCGTACCGGCGAACCGCCGCGGTCAGGGCAGGGAGGTACGCGTCCGCCACCAGCGTGTAGCCGATGTTGTCGATGGCGCGGGTGTACCACCCCCGTCCCATGAGCTCGTGCGTCCACAGCACGTGGTACTGCCGCGCCGCGAGGATCGAGCGCGCGATCTCGAGCGGGAGGTCCGCGCTGCGCATGTACGTCAGGTCATTCCGATCGGTGAACGGGTGCCCGACCACGCGGCCGATGAGTGAGTCGACCTCCAACTGGTCGTCGTACTGATCGAGGGTGAGCGCGAGATCCATCGGGAACCAGATCAGGCGCGAGTCGTGATGGCCCGCGACGATGGCGCGCATCGTTGGTGTGACGGCTTCGAGCCACGCGGCGAACGAGTTGCCGGCGAATGCCTGCTTCGTCACCGCTATCCCCGAGGAGTCGGTGAGCCAGCGGTTGAAGTCCACCGTTGCGCCCGATGCGAGGCGATGCACGTCCACACCCTTCACGCGCCCGAAGACGGAGTCGACGGGAATGATGATGCGATCGAGCACGGCGCTGCGGGCGCGCCGAGCCGCGCGCGCGCGTTCCGCGGTATCGAGCCCTGTGGCGAACAGGGCCTCGAGTGCGATGCGCGACCGACGCATGGCATTGCGGTACCCCATCGTGCGCGCCGCGCGCAGCGCGCCATCTGTGGTGAGATTGGAATAGGCGGCGATGACGTCGGACGCCGATGCGATGTCGTGCACCAGCTGACGTGTCGCGGCGTCGCGCGCGGCGGTCGTCGTGACGATTGCCGACGCCGGCTCCTGCGGCGGATCGGGAATCCGTACGGTCGTCGCCCGCGGGCGCGTGCGTCCGGCGAGCGGCTGAAAGAGCGGAGCAGTGATGCCGACGCGCACCGTCTGCTCGCGCGCCGGGATCCAGTCGACGCGCACCATGGTGCCGTGGCCGAGGACGCCGCCGCGGCGTGTCGCGCTCTGCCAGCTGAGGATGGTGTTGACGCGGTGATGCCGGATGTCCCAGTCCGCGCCGACGCTCGTCGCGAAGAGGCGCGACGTCGCCATGGCGCGAAGCCCTGCGTCTTCGGCGCCGCGGACACTGGCGTACCCTTCGACCGTGCCGCCGATGAGACCGAGCAGGGGATTCAGCGCCGTGATCGGTGGCTTGTTGATCGAGTGGAAGACGCCGTAGCTGAATGTCCCACCGTAGCGCCCGTCCTGCGCGTACGCCGTGCCCTGCGCGGTGAGCTGCTGCCGCCAGATCGGCGGTTGCCCGATGGAGAAGACGGCTGGCGGCGGGGCAGAGCGCGAGCTCGCAGTGGCCCAGGTGCTGTCCTGGGCGTGCAGCATGGTGCCATCGAGTACGGCGAGCGTGACCACGAGGGCGCCAGCGTTGAAAGAGCGAATCATTGTCCGTGAGAGGGGCAAGCTTCATGCGAGCCCAGCCTGGCGGATGCGCCTTCAGTGCGAACGCTGGGCTCGCCATCGGCTGTGGCGCTGGACGGATGCATGCGCACCTTTCACGCACGCGCGACATCCAGTGGGTGTCGGATGGCATCGCCCTCGGCGTGAACCATGTCCAGTGATCGGGTGCTCGTGATCGGCGGTACCCGCGGTACGGGGCTCCTGATTGCCCGTCGTCTCGCGCAGACGGGTGTCGCGGTGCGCGCCCTCGCGCGCGATCCCGCTCGCGCGACCGTTGCGCTGGGTTCCGCGGCGGAGGTCGTGGCGGGTGACATCACTCACCCGGAGACGCTGCCGCCCGCGATCGAGCAGGTGCATCACATCGTCTTCACCGCCGGCCGCCGCAGCAACCGTCCGGCGCGTGAGGAGGACGTGCGGGACACGGAGTACCAGGGCGTGGTCAACACGCTGAACGCCGCGCGCGCCGTCGGATTCGGCGGACGCTTCATGTACATGACGGCCATCGGCGCGGGCAGGCGCTCCATTGCGGCCGCCTTCCTGAACCTGTTCAAGGGGAACACGCTCCATTGGCGGGAGCGCGCGGAAGGAGAGATACGGACCGCGGGGGTCGACTACACGATCATCCGGTGCGGGGTGCTGGTCGACGCGCCCGCCGGTGAGCACGTCATCACGCTGTCGCAGAAGCCGCTGCCTCTCTCACTCCGCTACCGCATTGCTCGCGGCGACGTCGCGGAGGCGTTCGTCGCGGCGCTCAACCATCCACGTGCGTCGCGAGCGGCGTTCGAGATCGTGTGGGGAGATCGCGGTCGTCCTGAGCCGTGGGCGCAGATGCTCGACCGGCTGCAACCCGACGTCGCTCGGTAGCAATCGCTCGGCGTAGGCCCGTTGTTTGGCTGGCTGGTGCTGGCGCTCCTCGCCTTCGCGCTCCTCGTGCTCCTGCCGCTGGCGACGCTGCTGTGCGTGGTGGTCTGGGGGATCGCGCGCGGTCGCGGCAGTCCACTTGTCCCACCGAACGCGTAACTCGTGGTTGCAGCGGCCGCCGCTTCGCGCATCATTGTGTCCACACATCGAGGTGAGGACGCGCAGATGGTGCAGGGTGTCCTGCGGTTCAATGGAGCGGTCGAACAGGATCCGGCGATTGCGGCCTGGCTCGCGGCGAAGCCGGCCAACCGACGAGTCGGCGCTCGAAGAGCTAGTATCGGCCGCTTACCGCGACGTCTGCCAGAGGAGCAATAGAATGCGCTCGTTTCGCGATGTGACCCTGGGATCCGCACTGATAGCCCTCGTCGCGGTCGGAGCGCTCGCGAGCGGCGCGCACGCGCAAGCGACAGCAAGCGCGAAGAGTCCTTTGGGTGTCTGGCGCGGCACCTCGCTGTGCCTGGTGCGGCCGTCGCCCTGCAATGACGAAGTCGTCGTGTACCGGATCACCAGACTGAAGGCCAGCGACAGCCTGTCGCTGGATGCGCGCAAGATCGTGAATGGACGAGAGGAGGAGATGGGAGTGCTGTCGTGCGGGCTCGGTGCGGCGGGCACGGCGGTCACGTGCACCATGCGGAATGGGGTATGGCGCTTCACGATGCGCGGCGACAGCCTCGTCGGCGACCTGCGGCTCCCGGACAACACGAAGTTCCGCGACGTTCGCACAGCGCGCGTGTCCGTGGCGCCCGGCGCGCATGCCCAGGCCGCGGCCTCGTGGCCGAGCGCCGGCGCACGACTCGTACG
>DASVNI010000002.1:0-20526 GCA_036383935.1 Gemmatimonadaceae bacterium
CGAAGCCTTCATGGAACGCCAATACGTCGGGGCGGCGGTGGCGGGTTTGGCGGCGGCGGATTCGGCGGTGGAGGAGGATTTGGCGGGTTCGGTGGTGGTGGCGGGTTCAGTGGCGGCGGCGGCGGCTCGAACTGGTGAGCACTCATGGCGAAGATGACACTCGATGAGCTGGTGACGCAGTTGCGGGCGGCGTACGGGGCGCGGCTCTCATCCGTCGTGCTCTATGGCTCAGCCGCGGGCGGGGACCACATTCCGAGTCGTTCCGACTACAACGTGCTCGTCTTGCTCGAGTCGATCGACAATCCGAAGTCGTTCGTCGCGGCATCCGCCGTGGCGCGCGCCTGGCGCGAGGCGGGCAATCCGCCACCGATGACGATGACGCTCGAGGAGTGGCGTCGCTCGTCGGACATCTTCCCGATGGAGTACGCGGACATCCTGGAGCGCAATCGCGTGCTGCACGGTGCGCCGCCGTTCGAGGGGATCTCGGTCGATCGCAGCGATCTCCGCCTGCAGCTCGAGCAACAGGTGATGGGCAAGCTCCTCCAGCTGCGACAGGGTGCGCTGCTCGCCGGCGCCGAGGGCAAGCAACAGTCGGAGCTCGCGGCGGCGAGCCTGAGCACGATGATGGTGCTGTTCCGCGCCGTGCTGCGCCTGCACGGTGAACAGCCGACGAGCGACAACGCCAAGACGGCGACGCGCGTCGGCGAGCTCGCGGGGTTCGACCCTGCGCCATTCCTGCGTGTGGTGCGGCACGTCCACGGCGCGGAGAAGCTCCACTCCGACCAGGCAGGGCAGGTGCTCAGCGGATACCTGGCGGCGATCGAGCGCCTCAGTCGCTATCTCGATCAGTTTGGTGCGACATGATGTACGGCACGCCCTCCGCGCCGTCCGCTCGCTAGAGCACGGGCGCATCAATCTTCCATCAGCCTTCCCAGGAACGATTCCCATGAAACGTCGGTGGCTCGCACTTCTCCTCCCGCTCGCGCTCGGCGCGTGCGGGTACAACACGATCCAGCAGCTCGACGAGCAGGCGAACTCGGCGCAGGGCCAGATCGAGGTCCAGCTGCAGCGTCGGGCGGAGCTGATCCCCAACCTCGTCGCGACAGTGAAGGGGATGGCGAATCAGGAGCTCGCGGTGTTCGGCGAAGTCGCACGCGCGCGCGGAGGCCTGGTCAACGCCGTCCAGAGCAAGGATCCCGAGCAGATGGCAAACGCAAATGCTCAGGTGAACAGCGCACTCGGGCGCCTCATCGCCGTCGCCGAGGCGTATCCGCAGCTCAAGAGCGATCAGAACTTTCTGCGGCTACAGGACGAGCTGGCAGGGACCGCAAACCGCATCGCGACCGCACAGACCGATTTCAATAGCGCGGTGCAGCAGTACAACGCGTACATCCGTCAGTTCCCCGCGGTGATCACGGCGAAGCTGACGGGCGCGAGACAGAAGAAGTATTTCCAGGTGTCGAACCCCGAGAACCGCCAGAACCCGAACGTCGACTTCGGTACGCCGGGCTCGCCCGCGACCGGGACGCCGGGGGCAGGCTCGATGGCTCCTGGCACGGCCGCACCGGCGCCCGCTCCGGCGGCACCTCCGGCTGGTGCGAACGCGCCGCCGCCCGCGCCTGCCAAGCCGTAAGCGCGGAGATCTCGAATGCGAAGCCGGCCGTTCTACGCGGCCGGCTTTTCTTTTGGAAAGAGAGGCTCGCCTTTCCGCACCCGCCAACCGGTCGGGTCGAGTCGCACCAGCGCGTCGAAGCGCTGGTCGGCGACCGCGCCCGGCGCACCGAGCTGCGCCCACAGCTCCTGGGCCTTCAGCGGCATGAATGGCGCGATGAGCACTGCCTGTCGCGCGAGCTGGCGAACGAGCGACGCGAGCGTGATCTCGAGCTCGCCCCGCTGATCGGGGTCCTTTGCCTGCTTCCACGGTGCGCGGCGGTCGACGTACTCGTTGCCGCGCGTCACACCCTGCCAGACGATCTTGAGTGCCTCGTGCAGGAGGAAGCCGCGCGTGCCGTCCATCACCGCGTGATAGTCGGCGAGGTCCGCTTCGTCCTGCTGGTCGGATTCGGTGCGTGCGCCATCCGGAACGACGCCGCCGCAGTATCGCTCCACCATCGAGATCACGCGGCTGGCGAGGTTCCCCCACGCATTGGCCAGGTCGGCGTTGTAGCGCTCCTCGAACCGCTCCCACGAGAAGCTGCCATCGCCGTCGAACGGCACCTCGCGAAGGAGGAAGTAGCGGAACGCGTCGGCGCCGAAGCGATCGATGGCTTCGTTGAGATCGAGTCGCACCCCGGCCGACTTGCTGAAGCGCTCACCGCCGAGCAGCACGAACCCGTGCCCCCACACGCGCTCCGGCAGGGGGAGGCCGGCGGATTCCAGCATCGCGGGCCAGATGATCGAGTGGAAGCGCGTGATGTCCTTGCCGACGATGTGCAGCTGCGCGGGCCAGCGATCGCTCCAGGCTCCGTAGGGAAATCCCGTTGCCGTGAGATAGTTGGGCAGCGCCTCGAACCAGACGTACGTCGTCTGGCTCTCACCCGAGCTGAGCGTCTTGGGGAAGGGGATTCCCCACGCGAGGCGCGACCGGCTCGCCGATACGTCCTCGAGGCCGCGATCGAGCAGCGCGAGCAGCTCGTTCCGCCGGCTCTCCGGCTGCAGCGATTCCGGATGCTCCACGAGTCGCTGGCGCAGGAAATCCGCGTAGCGGCTCAGCCGGAAGAACCAGTTGCGCTCCTCGACCCACTCGAGCGTACGCGTTGGGTGGAGGACGCACTTCCCGTCGACGATCTCGGCGTCCTGCTTGAACGACTCGCACCCGACGCAGTACCAGCCCTCGTAGGCCTTCTCGTAGAAGTCGGTCGGATTGCGCTCGAAGATGCGTTCGATGAGTGCAGTTACTCCCGCACGATGGCCTTCATCCGTGGTCCGGATGAACTGATCGTACGACACGCCCAGCCGCTGCCACATCGCGCGGAAGCGATCGGCGAGCGCATCGACCAGCGCCTGCGGCGCGATGCCCTGTGCTTCGGCAGTCTGGGCGACCTTCTGGCCGTGCTCGTCCATGCCGACGAGGAAGTGGACATCGTCGCCGCGCAGACGGCGGTATCGGGCGATGGCGTCGGCGCCGATCTTCTCGTACGCGTGCCCGAGATGCGGGTCACCATTGGCGTAGTCGATCGCGGTCGTGAGGTAGTACGCGGTCACTGATCTCCTTTCGGTGCATCACCGCCATCGCGCGGGCCGCGCGCGCCGTTGGCGCCACCCGGCCGGTTGCGACGGCCACCACGCCGGCCGCGCCGGCGCTGTGGTCGACGGCCGCCCTCCGCATCGACGCGCGGTGACGGCCACTCGAGGGTGACATCCATCGCGGGATCGACCGTCGTGCCAACCGCCACGTGATCGGGCGAGTGCTCGGTATCGAGCGCCTCCTCGGCCGACAGCTCGTCATCATCCTCGTCCAGCTCCGGCGGCGGTACGGACGCAGCGAGCTCCGCCGCCACCGCGGCCGTCGCCAGGGCGTGCGCCAGCGCATCACCCGCGGCGAGCATCTCCTCGCGCAGCGCGGCGAGGGGCACGATGCGTACCTCGCCCTCGATGCCGCGCAGGGTCACCCGTTCACGGAAGATGTCGTTGGACAGCACCTTCTCCTCGCCGCGGGACGTGCGCACCGGCTTTCCTTCCTTCGGGTACTTCTTGCGACTCATGACGTAGAACTCGTGCTCGTAGCGGAGACAGCACATCAGCCGTCCACACGCGCCGGAGATCTGCGACGGATTGAGCGACAGCCGCTGATCCTTGGCCACGCCGAGATTCACGGGGCGCAGCTCCGGGAGCCAGGAGGCGGAGCAGTATTGTCGGCCGCAGCGCCCGATGCCGTCCAGACGTTTCGCCTCGTCGCGTACGCCGATCTGCTTCAGCTCGATGCGCGTACGAAACATGGAGGCGAGCTCACGCACCAGCGTTCGGAAATCCACGCGCTTCTCGGCGGTGAAGTAGAACGTGAGCTTCTTGCGATCCCACTGCCATTCGGCGTCGGTCACCTTCATGACCAGCGCGTTGGCCTTCACGCGCTCCATCGCACGACGTCGCGCCACCTCGTCCTGGCCGCGCACTTCGTCGAGCCGGCGCAGCTCCTCGGGCGTGGCGATTCGCTTCGCTACGCGCGTCGGCGCCGCACCGAACAGCCCATGCGGCACGTGATCCGACCGCCGCGCCGCGAGCTCGCCGGTGGAATGGACCGTCCCGAGATCCTCGCCCCGGTCGGCGTCGACGATCACCGCGGTGCGGATCGCCGGCGCCTCGTCTGCTTCCCAGAGGAAGAACTCCTTTCGGTTTCCCTTGAACGCGACTTCGATCAGGTGGGGCACACGTCTACTCGAGGAACTGACCCATCCGCATGAACTTCTCGCGACGCCGGCGGACGAGCTTGTCCGGCTTGAGTCGGCGCAGCTCGTCGAGCTGCTTGAGCAGCGTCTGCTGCACGGCGTTGGCGGTCGCCTCGTGGTCGGCATGTCCGCCGCCGGCCGGCTCCGGGATGATCTCGTCGATCACGCGCAGCTCGAACAGATCGGGCGCGGTGATCCGCAGCGAGGTGGCGGCGCGCTCACGGGTCTCCTGGCTCTTGCCGTCCTTCCAGAGGATGGCCGCGCACCCCTCGACGGTGATGACCGAGTAGACGGCGTTCTCGAGCATGTTGATCCGGTCGGCGACGCCGAGCGCCAGCGCGCCCCCCGAGCCGCCCTCGCCGATGATCGTGGCGATGATCGGTGTCTCGAGGCGGCTCATCTCGAACAGGTTGCGCGCGATCGCCTCGCTCTGGCCACGCTCCTCGGCCCCGAGCCCCGCCCAGGCGCCCGGCGTGTCGATGAAGGTGATCACCGGGACGTGGAACTTCTCGGCGAGCTTCATCAGCCGGAGCGCCTTGCGATAGCCCTCGGGGTGCGGCATCCCGAAGTTCCGCTTCAGGTTCTCCTTGGTATCGCGGCCGCGCTGATGGCCGATGACCATGACGGTCTCGCCGTCCAGCCGCGCCCAGCCGCCCATGATCGCCGCGTCCTCACGGAAGGCGCGATCACCGTGCAGCTCGATGAAGTCGGTGAAGCAGAGCCGCAGGTAGTCATCGGTGAGGGGCCGCTTGTTGCTGCGGGCCACCTGCACCCGTTGCAGCGGCGTGAGGTTCCGGTAGATCGTCTCGCGCAGCTCGACCAGCTTCTTCTCGAGCGGTGCGATTTCCTCTACGACATTCAGCTGACGTTCGTCGGCAAGCCGCTTGAGCTCGTCGATCTGCTTCTCCAGCTCGACGATCGGCTTCTCGAACTCCAGGGCAGTCGCAGTCGCCATTTCGATTCAGCTCCCGCGCACGAGACGGACACGCTCGTCGCCGAGCAGTGCCCGTAAGTCTTTGAGGGCGGCTTGCGTCGCCGCCAATCTGAGCGAACGCGACCTGAGGCGCGTCCGCGTTCCATTCACATCACTCCATCGCAGCTCGAGCGGGGGCGCGCCCGTGTGGGCGGTGGCGTGCGCATCGATCACGGCGCGCACGTCCCGCATCGCCTCCGGAGCCAGCGACTGTCCCAGGGCCAGCTCGATCGAGATGGCGACCTGACCGTTCAGGCGAAGCTCGGCGAACGGAGTCACCGATTCCACGATGAACGTCGGGCTATCCGCGTCCTGGTCCCGCTTCGAGTAGCCGCCCTTCATCAGGACGGGGACGTCACCCCGAATCCGGTCGGCCAACAGCCCCCAGCTCTCCGGAAAGACCAGGACCTCGGAAGATCCCGAAAAATCCTCCACTGTCAACCGCGCGAACTCGGCACCCGACCTCTTGCTGATCTGCCGCTTCACCGAAGTGATGACGACACCGAGCGCCATCGGATCGGGTGTCCACTTGCCGAGCTGTCCGACCGTGTGCGTGGCGAAGAGCTCGCACTCGACGCGGAACGGCTCCAGCGGATGCCCGCTGATGTAGAAGCCGAGAATCTCCTTCTCGCGCGACAGGCGCTCCGCTTCGGCCATCGGCGCGACGTTGGGCAGCACCGGCGGTGCATGCGCCGTCGCCGCGGCCGGATCGGCGCTCAGGCCGAACAGCGAGACCTGGCCCATCGCCTTCTCCTGCTGCTTGAGCGAGGCCTCCTGCATCGCCGAGTCGAGCGCCGACCAGTACTGCGCGCGGTGACCGCCCAGCCCGTCGAGGGCGCCGGCCGCGATGAGCGCCTCGAACACGCGCTTGTTGCAGAGGCGCAGATCGACCCGCTCCGTGAAGTCGAAGAAGCTGGTGAAGTGGGCAGCCCGTTGTGCAGACAAGATCGAGTCGATCGCGCCGCGACCGACGTTGCGGATCGCGCCGAGCCCGAAGCGGATCCGCTTCTCGTCGAGCACGGTGAACTTGTAGCCCGACTCGTTCACGTCGGGGGGCAGCACCTGGATGCCCATCTCGCGCGTCTCGTTGATGAACTTCACCACCGAGTCGGTGTCGCCGATGGACGACGAGAGGATCGCCGCCATGAACTCGGCGGGGTGGTGCGCCTTGAGCCACGCCGTGTGCAGCGAGACGATCGAGTAGGCGACCGAGTGCGACTTGTTGAAGCCGTAGCGGCCGAACGTCTCGATCTGGCCGGCGAGCTCCTCGATGATGCGGCGGTCGTAGCCGCGCGCGACCGACTTCTCGACGAACTTGCCCAGCTCCGCCTTGATGAGCTCCGCGTCCTTCTTGCCCACCGCCTTGCGCAGCACGTCGGCTTCGGCGAGCGAGATGCCCGCGAGCGTCTGGGCGAGACGCATCACCTGCTCCTGATAGGTGATGACGCCGTACGTCGGCTTGAGGATCGGCTCGAGCTCCGGCAGCGCGTAGGTGACGGGCTCCTCGCCGCGCTTCCGGCGCTGATAGACCTTGTGCATCCCGGCGTCGAGCGGCCCGGGACGCATCAGCGCGTTGCTCGCGACGAGATCGTCGAACCGGTCGCAGCGCATCGAGCGCAGCATGTCCGTGGCGAGCGCGGACTCGAACTGGAACACGCCGGTCGTTCGGCCCGCGCGGAGCATGCGGTACGTCTCGGGATCGTCGAGGTCTACCGCATCAAGGTCCGGACGGAGTCCGGACCTACGCTCGACGTTGTCGAGCGCGTCGCGGATGACCGTCAGCGTGGTCAGCCCGAGGAAGTCCATCTTCAACATGCCCGCCTTCTCGAGGCAGTTCATGTCGTACTGCGTGACGACGACGGTCTCCTCGTTGCCGGCGCCCGCGCCCTTGCTCGACACGGTCGCGATGGGCACGTAGTTGTCGAGCGGTCCGGGCGCGATCACGACGCCGGCGGCGTGCACGCCGGTGTGGCGTGACAGTCCCTCGAGCGCGGTCGCGTAGTCGAGCAGCTGCTTGTAGCGCTCGTCGGTCTTGTACATCCGCGCGATGTCGGGCACGTCCTTGATCGCTTCCTTCACGGTGAGCGAGAAGGCGGGCCCGTTCGGGATCAGCTTCGCCAGTGCATCGGTCTCGGCCGGCGTGAAGCCGAGCGTGCGGCCGACGTCCTTGATGGCGGCGCGCGACTTCATCGTACCGAACGTCACGATCTGGCCGACCGACTCGCGGCCGTACTTCTGCCGCACGTACTCGATCACCTCGCCGCGCCGCTCGAAGCAGAAGTCCACGTCGATATCCGGCATGGACACGCGCTCCGGATTCAGGAAGCGCTCGAAGAGGAGATCGAACTTGAGAGGGCAGACGTCCGTGATGCGCAGCGAGTACGCGACGATCGATCCGGCGGCCGAGCCTCGGCCCGGGCCGACCGGGATGTCGCGATCGCGCGCCGCCTTGATGAAGTCGTACACGATCAGGAAGTAGCCGGCGTAGCCGGTCTTCGTGATCACGCCGAGCTCGTAGTCCAGTCGCTCCTGCACCTCGGCCGGCAGCTCCGCGCCGTACCGCTCGCGAGCGCCCGCCATCGCCAGCTTCACGAGCAGGTCGTTCTCGGTCGAGACTTCCGGCGGGAGCGGGAAGGAGGGGACGAAGTACTTCTTCTCGAACGCGAAGCCGGCTTCGTCGGCAATGCGGAGCGTGTTCTCGAGCACGTCCGCGCGGTCGGGAAAGCGCTCCCGCATCTCCGGCGCGCTCTTGAAGTAGAGGCCCCGGTCGTAGTGCATCCGGTTCTGATCGGCGTAATCCTTCCCGAGGCCGATGCAGAGCAGCACGTCGTGCGAGTCGTGATCCGAGTCGCGCAGGAAATGCGCGTCGTTCGTCGCGATGATCGGCAGATTCAGCTCGGCGCCGAGCTGGAGGATCTGCGCATTGTGCCTCGCCTGTCCCTCCGAATCGTGTGCCTGGACCTCCAGATAGAACCGGTCCTTGAACACGTCGGCGTACCAGCTCGCCGCCTCGCGGGCGCCCTCGGCGTCACCCGACTCGAGCTTGGTAGCGATCTCGCCCGCGAGGCAGGCGGAGCTGACGATCAGCCCCTCGCTGTACCTGGCGAGCAGTTCCCGGTCGACACGCGGCTTGGTGTAGAAGCCTTCGGTGTAGGCGAGCGAGGAGAGCTTGACCAGGTTCTTGTAGCCGGCCATGTCACGGGCCAGCAGAACCAGGTGGTAGTACGGCTTCGCGCCCGGCGTCGCACGCCCCTTCACGTGGCGGTCGCCGGGCGCGACGTACGCCTCCATGCCGATGATCGGCTTGAGCTTCGCCTTCCTCGCCTTCTCCTGGAACTCCCACGCGGCGTGGAGATTCCCGTGATCCGTGATCGCCAGCGCGGGCTGCTCCAGCTCGAGCGCCCGGGCGATCAGATCATCGATGCGATTCGCGCCATCGAGGAGGGAATACTCCGAGTGGCAGTGGAGATGGACGAAGGACATCTTAGAAAGAATAGCGACCGCGACCCGGTGCTGTCAAAGTGCGAGGCTCGGCGACAAAAGCGTGGAAGTGACTGAAAAGAAAAGAGTTAGGTGGGTGCGGCGAGCGTGGCGTACGCTCGCCGTCGTCGTGCTTGCGATCGTCGCCTATCTCGTGATCGCGCCCACCGGGCGGTATCTCCTCCGGGCGGGCTGGGAGGAAGGGAAGATTCTCGCGCGACGTCGATCGATTCCCGAGCTCATCGCGGATGCGGCGACTCCCATTCCGCTGCGCGCGAAGCTCGAACTCGTGCTCGCCGCTCGCGCATTCGCGCACGACTCGCTTGGACTCTCCACCGGTGAGAGCTTCACGACGTTCAGCCGTCTCGACCGCGACACGCTGGTGCTCGTGCTCTCCGGTGCGTATCGGGACAAGCTCCAGGCGCACACGTGGTGGTTCCCCGTCGTCGGCCGCGTCCCCTACAAGGGATACTTCGACTTCGCTGCGGCAAAGAAGGCGGAGCGAGATCTGACCGCGCAGGGGTTCGATGCGCGGCTCGGCGCGGCCTCCGCCTTCAGCACCCTCGGCTGGTTCAACGACCCTCTCCTGCCGACCACGCTGAGCGCGGATTCGCTGACGGTCGCCAACACCGTCATCCATGAGCTGACCCACAACACGTACTACGCGCCCGGCGGCGCGGTGTTCAACGAGAGCTTCGCCAACTTCGTCGGCTCGCGGGGAGCGGAGCGGTTTTTTCGGGCGCGCGGGCAGCAGGCCGCGGCGGAACAGGTGGTTGCGCGATGGGAGGACGAGAAGGTTCTCGGCCGATTCTGGGCGGCGCTCTACGCGCAGGTCGATTCGGCGTTCAGGGCGCATCCGGGCGACGAGCCGGAGCAGGTGGCCGCGCGCCTCGCCGTGCGCGATTCGCTGTACGCCCGTGCGCGCGAGACGCTGCGCGACGAGATCGCGCCGCAGCTCCGCACGATCAGCCCGCGCGGGATCGAGCGTGTTCGCCTCGACAACGCCGTGCTCATGGCGCGCCGCGTCTACCTGACCGATCTCGATGCGTTCGACGCCGTGCTCACCCGTGAAGGCGGTAACCTGCGCCGCGCCGTGGCGACGATCATCAAGGCCGCGAAGCGCGACCGGAAGCATCCCTTCGACGCGGTGACGGCACTCGGCGGCGCCTCAGCGCAGCGCTGACGGCGCGGCGACTCTCCGATTACTTGGAGCCGAAGCGTCCGCGCATGATCGCGCGGAGGTCGATCGCGGGAGCGGCCGGCGTCTCGGGTGGCGGGATGTCGCCCGGTTCCTCGACGACGATCCGCTGCATCGTCGCCCGCACGCCGCGGTCGAGGAACCGCGACAGCTGATCGATGGAATAGTCGGCGCTGCGGCGCGAGCCGTAGACCTGCATCGGGTAAACGACGGCCAGCTCGTCGCGCGCGCGGGTGAGCGCCACGTACATGAGCCGCCGCTCCTCCTCGAGCTCGTCGGGGTCGTCGACGGCGCGCGAGGAGGGAAACCAGCCGTCCACCGCCCAGATGAGGAAGACGGCCTTCCACTCCTTACCCTTGGCGCTGTGGACGGTGCTCAAAACGAGCGCGTCCGACTCCGATTCGCTGCCACCAGCAAGGTCCTGCGTGCTCGACGGCGGATCGAGCGCGAGGGCGGCCAGGAAGGCGCCGCGCGACGGGTAGCCCGCCGCGATCGTGCGCAGCTGATCGAGATCGGCGAGCCGAGCTTCCGGTCGGTCGTAGCGCTCCTTGAGGATCGAATCGTAGAGCGCGCGAATCGCCATGATGTCGCTCGCGACGCGGGCGCCGCCGTCGTCGCCCGACCCGCTCCCGACGGTGCGTAGCTGACGGAGGAGCGTGGCGAGGTTGCGATGGGCCTCGCGGGCCTTCGGAGGCGCGATGAGGTGCGTGAACGCGTCCGGGTCCCAGGAGCGCTCCTCCATCGAGGCCATGAGCCCGCGCGCGGTGGCGTCGCCGATGCCGGGCATGAGCATCAGGATGCGATACCAGCTCACCTCGTCGCGCGGGTTGTCGCTGACGCGCAGGAACGCGAGCACGTCCTTGACGTGCGCCGCCTCGAGGAACTTGAGGCCGCCCCACTTCTCGAAGGGGATCTTCCGGTTCGTCAGCTCGATCTCGAGATCGGCCGACATGTAGCCCGCGCGGAAGAGCACGGCCATCTCGCGCAGCGGCATCCCGCCTTCGTGCAGCTGGAGCACGCGGTCCACGACGAACCGCGTCTGCTGCGCCTCGTCCTTCGCCGTGACGAGCCACGGCTTCTCGCCTCCCTCGCGCGACGTCCACAAGTCCTTCGTGAAGCGCTCTTCGGCGCGGGAGATCAGAACGTTCGAGAGCGCGAGGATCGGCTGCGTCGAGCGGTAGTTCTGCGCCAGCGTGACGAGCGTCGTGCCGGGGAACTGGCGAGGGAAATCGAGGATGTTCCGGAAGTGAGCGCCGCGGAACGAGTAGATGCTCTGGGCGTCGTCACCGACGACGGTGAGCTTCCGATGACCCTCGCACATCCCACGAAGGATGCGGGCCTGCAGGAGGTTGGTGTCCTGATACTCGTCGACGAGCACGTGGTCGTACAGCCCCGCCATCCGCGCGCCCAGAGCAGGGGATGCCTCGAGCATCGTCGCCCAGAAGAGCAGGAGGTCGTCGTAGTCGACCAGGTTCCGCTCCTGCTTCCGCAACGTGTAGTCGGCGAACAACCCGACGATCTGCTGCTCGTACTCGAGGAACTGCGGGAACTCCCGGTGCAGCAGCTCGTCGATCGGGAGCTCGGTGTTGATGTGCCGCGAGTACAGGTAGTGGAGCGTCTCCTTTTTCGGAAACCGCTTCTGCGACTTGGAGAGGCCGAGCGCACCGCGGGCGAGCTGCATCAGGTCCTGGGCGTCGCCCTGGTCCATGATGGTGAAGTCCGCCGGGAGGCCGGCCGAGGTGCCGAACTGCCGCAGCAGCCGATGTCCGACGGAGTGGAAAGTGCCGCCGTGCACGCGCGCGCCGGAGGAACCAACCAACCGTTCGGCGCGGGCGAGCATCTCACCGGCGGCGCGGCGCGTGAAGGTGAGGAGGAGGATCCGCTCCGGCGCGACACCACGCTCGATCAGGTGCGCGACGCGATGGATGAGCGTGCGCGTCTTGCCCGTGCCGGCGCCGGCGATGACGAGCAGCGGCCCGTCGCCGAACGCGACGGCGCGCTCCTGCTCAGGGTTGAGGGCGTCGACGAGCGAGGGCTCGTCGCGGGCAGGAAGCTCCCGCTCGCGCGGGCGGTACAGACGCGGCTCGTCGGGCACGCGTCAATCTAGGCTGGAACGATCGGCGCTGCAGCCCGCAGCAGGGCGTTCGGTTCCATGGCCGCAACGTCGAGCGTGAATACATCGCCGAAGCCGGCGGCGACGTTCGCCTTCACCGTCGCGAGGAGCGCATCGGGAGCGACGGCCGGCTCGCCGCGGCGCACCAGCTCGCGGTCGATGGAGCTCATCTCGACCGCGTCGATGCCGCAAGGCACGATCAGATCGAAGTAGCGAAGATCCGTCGTCACGTTGAGGGCGAAGCCGTGCCAGGTGACCCAGTCCCTGGCGTGCACACCGATGGAGGCGAGCTTCCGCCCCTCGGTCCATACACCGGTGAGCCCCGCACGGCGCTCGCCGGCGAGGCCGAAGGGCGCGATGGCGCGAATGAGCGCTTCCTCCACCTGTCGCAGATACCAGTGGAGATCGCGCTTGTGCCGCTTCAGGTCGACGATCGGATAGCCGACGAGCTGGCCCGGACCGTGGAAGGTGACGTCGCCGCCACGTTCGACCTCGAACAGCTCGACGCCGCGATTGGCGAGGAGCGCCGGCGACGCGAGCAGATGTCGCTCCTTGAAGGAGCGGCCTAGCGTGACGACGGGGGGGTGCTCGACGAGGAGGAGTAGATCCTCGTCGAGCTCACCGCTGATCCGCGCCTTGGCCACGGCGCGCTGGAGGCCGAGTGCCTCCGCGTACGCCATCGTGCCAAGGTCGCAGACCAGCAGCTCCGGCATGCTACGCGTGGATCATCTTGCCGAGCGAGTCGAGGCAGGCCTCGGCGATCGCCTCGGAGAGCGTCGGATGGGCGTGGATTGCCAGATCGACTTCTTCCACCGTGTACTCGTTCGTGCGCGCGACGATCAGCTCGTGGATCAGCTCCGTCGCATGCGAGCCGACGATGTGTGCCCCGAGGATCTCACCGTACTTGGCGCCACGGATGACCTTCACGAAGCCTTCCGTCTCACCGGACGTGCGCGCGCGACCGCTGGCCGAGAAGTTGAACCGGCCGACCTTGTAGTCGAGCTTCTTGTCCTTGCACTGCTGCTCGGTGAGGCCGACCGAGGCCACTTCCGGATGGCAGTACGTGGCGCCGGGGACGTTCGTGTAATCGAACAGGTGCGGCTTCTTGCCCGCGATCACCTCGGCGACGACGACGCCCTCGCGCTCGCCCTTGTGCGCGAGCATCGGCGGGCCGGCCACGTCGCCGATGGCGTACAGCCCCTTCACGCTGGTCTCCATCGTCTCGCTGATCTTGATGAAGCCGCGGTCGGTGAGCTGAACGCCAAGCTCCTTGAGACCGATGTCCTCGATGTTCGGCGCGCGACCCGCGGCGACGAGGACGACGTCCGCCTTCACCTCCTTCTTCTCGCCGCCCGCCTCGACCGTCATCGAGACGCCATCCTTGGCGACCTTGACGTTGGAGATCTTGGCGCCGGTGAGGACGTCGATCTTCCGCTTCTTGAAGGCGCGCTCGACTTCCTTGGAGCAGTCCGCATCCTCGGCCGGGAGGATGTTCGGCAGCACCTCGACGAGCGTGACCTGCGAGCCGAACGCGTTGAACACGTCGGCGAACTCGCAGCCGACGGCGCCCGCGCCGACGATGACGAGCGACTTCGGCGCCTTTTCGAGAACCAGCGCGTCGTCCGACGTGATGACGGTCTTCTTGTTCACCTCGAGGCCGATCTGTGGCAGCCCCTTCACACGGGAGCCAGTGGAGATGACGACTGCCTTCTTCGCGTCGTGCTTCTCCTCCTTTCCGTCGGCGGTCTTCACGCTCACCGTGTTCTTCCCGGTGAGCTTCGCCGTGCCCTTGATCCAGGTGATCTTGTTCTTCTTGAAGAGGAACTCGACGCCCTTGGAGTTCTGTGTGCTGACGGCGCGCGACCGCTTCATGGCGACGCCGAAGTCGAGCTTCACCTCGCCGGGGGTGACGCCGAACTCCGGTGCCTTCTTCAGCTTCTCGGCGATGTACGACGCCTCGAGCAGCGCCTTGGCGGGGATACAGCCCCAGATGACGCACGTGCCGCCGAGCCCTTCGCGCTCGACGACGGCGGTGTTGAGGCCGAGCTGGGCGGCGCGAATGGCCCCCACGTAACCGGCGGGGCCGCCGCCGATGAAGATCACGTCGAAGGATGCCATGGTCAGTACACGAGCATGAGAGGATTCTCGATCAGGCGGCGCAGCGTCTGGAGGAACTTCGCGCCGACCGCGCCGTCGATGATGCGGTGGTCGCAGCTCATCGTCACGCGGACGCGGCTGCGCACGACGGGCTCACCGTTCACGACGACGAGCTTCTCCTCGCTCGTCCCGATGGCGAGGATGCCCGCCTCGGGCGGGTTGATGATCGCGGTGAACTGATCGATCCCGAACATGCCGAGGTTGCTCACCGAGAAGGTCGAGCCGGTGAACTCCTCGGGGCGGAGCTTCCGCTCGCGCGCGCGCTTGGCGAGCTCCTTCGCTTCACGGGAGATCTCGCTCATGCGCTTGCGGTCCGCGTCCCAGATGACGGGCACGATCAGCCCCTCGTCGGTGGCGACCGCCATGCCGAGGTGAACGCGGTTGTGGTAGCGAATCTTGTCGCCGAGCCAGTGCGCGTTGACTTCCGGGTGCTGCGAGAGCGCGACCGCGGTGGCCTTCAGGAGGACGTCGTTGACCGACACCTTGAACTGGTCGCCCAGCTCGGCCATCGCCTTGCGCATCTCCATGACGCGCGTGAGGTCGAACTCCGCGGTGAGATAGAACGTTGGAATCGGACCGATCGACTCGCCGAGCCGCTTGGCGATCGTCTTTCGGATCTGGCTGAGTGGCTCGTCGTGGAAGTCGCCTTCGCGCGGAATGGCCGGCCCGCTTGGCGCAGCCGCAGCGGCGGCCGGACGCGCGGCGGCACCGGCGGCGGCAGCAGCTTCGATGTCGCGCTTGATGATGCGTCCGTTGGGGCCGGAGCCCTGGACGCTGTGCAGATCGAGCCCGCGCTCGGACGCGAGTCGGCGCGCGAGCGGGGAGGAGCGGACGTCACCCTGGGTGGCCGGAGCCGGAGCGGGAGCGGCAGGCGCCGCCGGCGGAGCGGGAGGAGCGGGAGGAGCGGCTGCCGCGCGCTGCGGCGGCGGCGTGCTCGCCTCACCCTGCGATTCTTCCGGTGCTTTGGGGATCGAGGAGGCGGCGGCGGGCTGCGCGGCGGCAGCGGGCGCGCCCGCTGGGGCGGCGCCTGCGACGAGCGCGTCGATGTTCTCGTCCGCCGTGGCGATGACACCGGCAAGCGTGCCGACGGGAGCGGTGTCGCCCTCGTTGATCAGCCGCTTGCGGAGGATGCCGTCGCCGCGGGCGACGAGCTCCATGATTGCCTTGTCCGTCTCGACTTCGGCGAGCGCCTCACCGCTCTTGACCGCGTCGCCCTCGTTCTTGAGCCATTTGACGAGGCGCCCTTCCTCCATCGTGGGAGAGAGCGCCTCCATGAAGACTTTGGTTGCCATTGGACGGAGCTAGGGTCAGTCGAGATACATGACTTTGCGAACAGCGGCGATCGCCTTGGGCAGGTCGGGCTTTGCGGCCTTTTCGAGACCCTTGGCGTACGGCATGGGAGTGTCCGCCTGGTGCACGCGGATCACGGGCGCGTCGAGGTAGTCGAAGCAGTCGCGCTGGATGTAGTCGACCACCTGGGCACCGACACCGCAGATCTCCCACCCTTCCTCGAGCACGACGGCGCGGTTCGTCTTCTTCACCGACTCGCCGATCGCCTCGACGTCCATCGGGCGGATCGTCCGGAGATCGACCACGTCGACGTTGATGCCTTCCTTGGCCAGCTGATCGGCGGCCTGCATCGCGACGAGCACCATCTTGCCGTGCGTGATGATCGAGCAGTGCTCACCCTGCCGCTTGAGATCGGCCTTGCCGAGCGGGATGAGGTACTCCTCGTCGGGTACCTCGCCCTTGGTGTTGTAGAGCATCTCGCCCTCGAGCACGCACACCGGGTTGTCGTCACGGATGGCGCTCTTGAGGAGTCCCTTCGCGTCGTACGGCGTGCCCGGCGCGATGACCTTGAGGCCGGGGATGTGCGCCAGCCAGCTCTCCCACGCCTGCGAATGCTGCGCCGAGAGCTGCAGCGCGGCGCCGTTCGGGCCGCGGAAGACGATCGGGATCTTGTACTGGCCGCCCGACATGTAGAGCATCTTCGCGGCGGCGTTCACGACCTGATCGAGCGCGAGGAGCGCGAAGTTCCAGGTCATGAACTCGATCACGGGCCGAAGCCCGACCATCGCGGCGCCGACGCCGACGCCGGCGAACCCGAGCTCGGTGATCGGCGTGTCGACGACGCGCATCTCGCCGAACTCCTGCAGGAACCCCTTGGAGACCTTGTACGCTCCCTGGTAGACCGCGACCTCCTCTCCCATGAGGAAGACTCGGTCGTCGCGCTGCATCTCCTCGCGGATGGCGGCGCCAAGGGCATCTCTATACGTGATGACGGGCATCTGATTGCCGAAGTGTGATCTATGTGTCGAGTGAGATCGCTGTCGTATCGGGCGGTTAACGGTGAACGGTTTTCGGTGATCGGCCTAGCTTCGGGACGCAGGAGGTGCCCGAGGGTGGCCGTGAACCGACTACCGTGAACCGTTCACGTCAGTTCAAGTAGTCGTGTCAGCGTACACGTCCTCGTACAGCGCCTCGACGGGCAGCTCGGGGCTCGCTTCCGCGAAGTCCCACGAGTCCTGCACGATGGCCTTGAGCTCCTCGTCGAGCTTCTGGAGCTGCTCGTCGGTGAGCTGACCGGCTTCCTGCATGTGCGTGCGAAGCAGCGTGATCGGGTCGCGCTTCATCTGCTCCTCGAGCTCCGACTTCGGCCGGTACGTGCCGCTGACCGCGTCGGACATGGAGTGACCCATGAAGCGATAAGTGCGGATCTCGAGGAGCGTCGGGACCTGCTCCTTACGGGCGCGCTCGACCGCTTCACCGACCGCCTGGCGTACGGCGAAGACGTCCTGCCCGTCGCACTGGCTGCGCGGCATGTTGTACGCGGCGCCGCGCTCGTAGATGTCGTGGATGGCCGACGCGCGCTCGAGGGCGGTGCCCATCCCGTAGCGGTTGTTCTCGATGATGAACACGCAGGGCAGCTTCCAGAGGCCGGCCATGTTGAGCGCCTCATGGAACGCGCCCGTGTTCACGACCGACTCGCCCATGAAGCAGACCATCACCTGATCGCCGCCGCGATACTTGATCGCGAAGCCGACGCCGGCGGCGAGCGGCACATGGCCGCCCACGATGCCGTGGCCGCCGAGGAAGTTCGTGTTGGAGTCGAACAGGTGCATCGAACCGCCCTTGCCACGCGAGCAGCCGTCCTGGCGGCCGAAGAGCTCGGCCATGACGGAGCGCGGCGTCATGCCGCGGGCGAGCGCCGGACCGTGATCGCGGTAGGTGGTGATCACGTAGTCGTCCGGCCGGAGCATGGACATCGTGCCCGTGCTCACGGCTTCCTGTCCGATGTACAGATGGCAGAAGCCGCCGATCTTGCCGAGCGCGTAGGCCTCGGCGCAGCGCTCCTCGAATCGGCGCTGGAGCAGCATCGACCGGAGCATCTCGAGATTCAGCGCGGCGTCGCCCTGAGGCGCGGGGTCGGACTTTCTCTTGGCAGCGGTCCGGGTGGCGGCAGTCATGTGCGAGTCAACTCAACAGCTGAGTGAGGAGTGGAGGGTGGGGAGGGCCGACGCGAGCGAGGAGGGTGCCGTCACCCCCCACTCCGAGCTCCCCACGGTCGTGTTCATACGCCTGCGGCCTGTACCTGCTCCCACGCGTGATAGCTGGACCGAACCAGCGGTCCGCTCTCGACGTGACGGAAGCCGAGCTCCATGCCGATCTCGTAGAAACGGCGGAACTCGTCGGGCGTGACGTAGCGATCGAGCGCGATGTGCCCGTCGGACGGGCGCAGGTACTGACCGAGCGTCAGGATGTCCACGTCCACGGCACGCAGGTCCTTCATGACCGCGACGACTTCCTCGTTGGTCTCTCCCATGCCGAGGATGATGCCCGTCTTGGTCGGGATGTGCGGCGCGAGGCGCTTGGCCGTCGTGAAGATGTCCATCACGCGCGCGTATCGGCCGCCGGGCCGGCACCGCTTGTACAGCCGCGGCACCGTCTCCGTGTTGTGGTTGTAGATGTCGGGGCCCGCCTCGAGCACGGTCTTGATCGAGGCTTCCTTCCCCTGAAAGTCAGGGACGAGCACCTCGACGGACGTCTCGGGACGGCGCGCCTTGATCTGCCGGATCGTCTCGGCGAAGGCCCAGGCGCCAAAGTCCGGGAGGTCATCCCGGTCGACCGAGGTCAGTACCACGTGCTGCAAACGCATGGTCGCTGCCGCCTCGGCGACCCGTTCCGGCTCCGCCGGGTCGAACTTCGGCGGACGACCGTGGGCGACCGCGCAGTAGGCGCAGTTTCGGGTGCAGACGTCGCCCAGGATCATGAACGTCGCCGTGCCGTGTTCCCAGCACTCGCCGACGTTCGGACAATGCGCTTCCTCGCACACCGTATGGAGGTCGAGATCGCGCATGAGCTGCTGCAGGCGGAGGTAGTTCGGCCCGCCGGGCGCCTTCACCTTCAGCCAGGACGGCTTCCGCTCCGGAAGCGTCGTGGCGCGATGCCGGCCCATGATCTGGTAGAGGGGTTCGCCCATGTTGAGCGGGAAGGTAGTGAGGGGTGCGAGGTGAAGTAAGTGAGCATAACCGTCTACAAGAATGAAGACGGTTAGTGCTCTCAGGGTTCTTCCGACAAGCGAAAATGTCGTCGGAAACTTCAGTTACGGGGCCGGTGGCCGAGTCGCTGAGATCAGACGGTCGAACCCGAGAGCGAAGGTCGGTCGACGCGAAACGGCTCGAGGCCATCGACCTCGTCGCCGACGAGCAGGTCGGCGAGCCGAGCCGCTGCCCAGGGCGCGAACAGGATCCCGTTTCTCGAGAAGCCGCAGGCGTACACCAGCGCCGGAGATTCGGGATCGGGCCCCAGGATCGGATGGCCGTCCAGGGACATCGGGCGCAGGCCGGCCCAGTGGTCCACGACGACGGCTGCGCCGAGCGACGGAACGGCCCGCGCAGCGATGTGCTTCAGGGTGGCGAGGCCGGCGAGCGAGGTCTCGTTCTCGAAGCCTGCCTCCTCGCTCGTCGCTCCGACCAGGACGGTGTCGCCACGCGGGACGAGGTAGCCCCCTCCGCCATAGGTGACGTGGTGGACCGGGCACTGGGCGAGTCGCAGCAGCTGCCCTCGTACGGGCCGCACCGGGATGGGGCGCGGCAGCCCTGGGATCCCTCCGGCCCAGGCGCCCGTGGCCAGGACGAGGCGAGTGCCGAAGAAGCGCCCGCGCGTCCGGGTGAGGGCGCTGGGCTGGTCGGAGTCGACCGAGAGGATCTCCGCGGCGACTCGCTTGATCGTGGGGATCCGGTCGACGGCGCGCTCGAGCGCGTCCATCAGCGCGACGTTGTCGACGGCACCGTCCAGCGGGTGGAGAAGCGCACCCGGATGGCTCTCGAGGGCCGGCTCGAGCGCATGCAGCGGGCCTGCATCCAGCCACTGGGAGCCCGCGGGAACATTCGCGCGGAGGCGTTCGGACTCGCCCTCCGGCGCGAGCTGGAGTATCCCGTTCCGGTCGAGCGGAACCTTCATCCCCGTGCGCTCGCGCAGGGCGTCGAGGAAGGGGGGGTAGAAATCTCGCGCGGCGATGGCAGCGTCGCGCAGCTCCTGCGGCACCCCCTCGGCTGCCGGGGCCAGCATCCCCGCTGCGGCGCGGGAGGCGGCGCCGGGTCGCGGCGCATCGATCAGGATGACGGTCAGCTGGCGCTCGGTCGCCGCGAGAGCGGTCGTGAGGCCGGCGATCCCGCCGCCGAGAATGAGCAGGTCAGCGTCGGCGCTCATGCGAACGACGCGCGTCTTGCGGCCGAGGGTGGCATGTGCGCAATCTCACTTGCGGACGCGGCGGGTTCCAGGGCGTGCGGGCGAGCGCTGAAACTCCGGCTCCTCGACGCGCGTACGAGATGTCAGACCAGTTCGGGAGACCGTACCATGCTTCGCACCATCTTCATGATCGGCCTGTTCGCCATCGGCGGGCTGTTCGTCCTCAAGATCGCGTTCGGCCTGTTCGGCTTCGCGTTGGGCCTGTTCGGTGTGCTGCTCGCGTTGGCCATCAAGGTCGTGATCATCGGCGGATTGATCTACCTGGTGATCAGGATCTTCAGCCCGGATACCGCGCGCAGGTTGAGGCAGAAGTGGAGCGGGAGCTCGTACTGATCCGAACTTCCACGTCGGTCGCGGGTACGACCGACGTGCGCAGTGCGGCGAACCGGCTGGCCGCTCTGAGTCTGCGCATCGAGCTCCGATAGGTTCTCCCGTCTGTGACAGAGGTGCGTCTCTCGCTAGAGAGACG
>DASVNI010000003.1:0-10391 GCA_036383935.1 Gemmatimonadaceae bacterium
GGATCGACGCGGATGTTGTTCCAGAGCGGATCGCGAATGACCTCGAACGACATGCGCGAAAGGTGGCGCGATGCGAGTGGAGGTACTAGGCCCGCGGGCCCGCATCCCTGATCGATTGTGCTATCGGGCCGAATTTCTTGAAATTGTCCCTGAACATCTCCGCCAGTTCGTGCGCCTGCTTGTCATAGGCGGCAGCGTCGGGCCAGGTGCTGCGCGGATCGAGCACGCCGGCGGGGACGTTTCGCACGGAGGCCGGGACGGCGAGGCCGAACACGGGATCCTCGTGTGTGGCGGCGGCGTCGAGCGATCCGTCGAGGATGGCGTGGACCATCGCGCGCGTGTAGCCGATCTTCATGCGCTTGCCGACGCCGTACGGTCCGCCGCTCCACCCCGTGTTGACGAGCCAGACATGACAGTGGTGCTCGTCGATCAGGCGGCCGAGCATCTCGGCGTAGCGCGTCGGGTGCCAGACGAGAAACACCGCACCGAAGCACGCCGAGAAGGTGGCTGTCGGCTCCTTCACGCCGCGCTCCGTGCCGGCGAGCTTCGCCGTGTAACCGGAGAGGAAGTAGTACATCGCCTGCTCGCGCGAGAGGCGCGCGACAGGCGGGAGGACGCCGAAGGAATCGGCGGCGAGGAAGACGATGTTCTTCGGATGCCCACCGCGCCCGCTCGGCACGAAGTTCGGGATGTAGTTGAGCGGATAGGAGACGCGCGTGTTCTCCGTGATGCTCGCGTCGGAGAAGCAGACCGCGCGCGTCGCCGGATCGAGGACGCAGTTCTCGAGGATGGTGCCGAACATCTGCGTGGTGCGATAGATGTCCGGCTCGCTCGCGGCGGAGAGGTTGATCGCCTTGGCGTAGCAGCCGCCTTCGAAGTTGAAGACGCCCTCGGGCGACCAGCCGTGTTCGTCGTCGCCGATGAGGGATCGCACCGGATCGGCGGAGAGCGTCGTCTTGCCGGTGCCGGAGAGCCCGAAGAACAGGGCCGTGTCGCCCGTGGCGCCGATGTTCGCCGAGCAGTGCATGGAGAGCACGCCCTGCTTCGGCAGGTAGTAGTTCATCACCGTGAACATCGCTTTCTTGAGCTCACCGGCGTAGCGCGTGCCGCCGATGAGAATCATGCGGCTTGCCGGATCGAGGACGACGAAGGTGCCGCTGCGCGTGCCGTGCTTCGCCGGATCGGCCTGCATCTCCGGCGCGTGCAACACGGTGAAGTTCGGCGCGAAGGTCGCGAGCTGCTCCTCGGCGGGGCGGATGAACATGTTCCGCACGAACGCCATGTGCCACGCACTGGGCGACACGTAGCGCACGGAGAGGCGGTACGCCGGATCGGCACCGCAGTACAGATCCTGGACGAACAGCTCGCGCTGCTCGCCCAGATACGATTTCACGTCGGCGAGCAGCGCGTCGAAGTGTTTCGGCTCGAGCGGCCGGTTGACGGTGCCCCAGTCGATGTCGCCCTCGGTCTCGGGGCGCCGAACGAGGAACTTGTCGTCCGGCGAGCGGCCGGTGTGCGGAGCGGTGATGGCGCGGAAGGCGCCGTGGTCGCTGAGCTGCCCCTCGCAGCGTCTGATGGCGTGCTCGATCAGGACGGGCGATCCGAGATTCCAGTGGACCGTACCATGGGGAGAGAGTCCCTGGTCGTCGAGTCGAGCGTCGAGCATCAGGTTCTGGAGTAGGCTGCCGCGGCGGGCGTGCCAGGCGCGGGGGCAGGGATCGTGGTGAGCAGTGGCTCGGACTGCCGCTGGCGCTCCTGCGCGTCCACGACCGCGACCGCGGCCATGTTCACGATGTCCTGCACCTCGGCGCCGCGCTCGAGCACGTGCACGGGGCGTCGCATGCCGAGCAGGATGGGGCCGATGGCGGTCGCGCCGCCGAGGTGGTGCAGCATCTTGTAGGCGATGTTACCGGCCGCGAGGTTCGGGAAAATGAGAACGTTCGCCTCTTCCTTGAGCAGGCTGAACGGGTAGTCGCGAACGAGGATCTCGGGAGAGAGCGCGGTGTCGGCCTGCATCTCTCCGTCGACGATGATCGACGGCTCTCGCTCACGCAGAAGCCGGGCCGCGTCGGCCATCTTCTTCGCCTCGGGGTCCCGCACCGAGCCGAAGTTGGAGAAGGAGAGCATGGCGACGCGCGGCGGGACGCCCATCGTGCGCGCGACGCGGCAGGCGGCCATGGCGATCTGCGCGAGCTGCTCGGCCGTGGGGTCGAGGTTGACGGTGGTGTCGGCGCAGAAGACGACGTTCCGCTCGGTGACGAGCATGTACATGCCGCTCACGACCTTCGCGCCCGGGTGCGCGCCGATCACCTGGAGCGCCGGCCGGATCGTCTCCGGGTAGTGCAGGTTGGCGCCGGAGAGGAGCGCGTCGGCGTCACCGCGCGCGACCATGCACGAGCCGTAGTAGTTGCCGTTGAAGAGCTGGCGGCGCGCCTCGTCGAGAGAGAGTCCCTTGCGCTGGCGGAGCTGCCACATGAAATGCGCATACTCGTCGCGCCGCGGCGAGGTGGCCGGATCCTCCAGCTCGATGCCGTCGAGCGACACGCGATGCAGGTTGGCGAGATCGCGGATCCTCATCTCGTCGCCGAGGAGGATCGGATACGCGATGCCCTCTTCGATGAGCTGCGCGGCGGCGCGGATGATCCTCGGCTCGTCGCCCTCGGGGAAGACGATGCGCTTGGGATCGCGGTTGGCGCGGTTGATGAGCCCGCGCACGAGTCCGCGCGCGCGGCCGAGGCGTGCCTCGAGGCGATCGCGATAGCCCTCGAGGTCGATGAACTCCGTCGCCACGCCGCTCGCGACGGCCGCCCACGCCACCGCCGGAGCGACGGAGAGGAGGACGCGCGGATCGAAGGGGAAGGGTATGAGGTAGTCAGGCCCGAAGTGGACGTTGCTCAGTCCATACAGCGCGGCGACCGAATCGGGGACGTTCTCCTTGGCGAGCGCGGCGAGCGCGCGCGTCGCGGCCATCTTCATCTCCTCGTTGATCTCGGTGGCGCGGACGTCGAGCGCGCCGCGGAAGATGAAGGGGAAGCCGAGGACGTTGTTGACCTGGTTCGGGTAATCGCTGCGGCCCGTCGCGACGATCGCATCGTCGCGGACGGAGCGCACCTCGTCCGGCGTGATCTCTGGATTCGGGTTGGCGAGGGCGAAGATGATCGGCCGGTTGGACATCTGCGCGATCATCTCACGCGTGACCGCGCCGGCGACGGAGAGGCCGACGAAGACGTCGGCGCCGATGAGCGCGTCGGCGAGGGAGCGCGCATTCGTCTCGCGAATGAAGCGCGCCTTGTAGGGATCCATGTCGCCTTCGCGGCCGGCGTAGATGACGCCGGCGCGGTCGCACATGAGGATGTTCTCGCGCTTCACGCCGAGCCGCACATAGTGCTCGGCGGTGCTGATGGCCGATGCGCCGGCACCGGAGAAGACCACCTTCACCTGGTCGATCTGCTTGCCGACGATCTCGAGGGCGTTGACCAGGGCGGCGCCGGAGATGATCGCCGTGCCGTGCTGGTCGTCGTGGAAGACGGGGATCTTGAGCGTCTTCCGCAGCGTCTCCTCGATGTAGAAGCAGTCGGGCGCCTTGATGTCCTCGAGGTTGATCCCGCCGACGGTGGGCTCGAGGAGCTGGCAGAACTTGATGACGTCGTCGGGCGTCTCGGAGCCGACCTCGAGATCGAAGACGTCGATGTCGGCGAACGCCTTGAAGAGATTCCCCTTGCCTTCCATGACCGGCTTGCCGGCGAGGGCGCCGATGTTGCCGAGTCCGAGGACGGCGGTGCCGTTGGTGACGACGGCGACCAGGTTGCCGCGGGCCGTGTAGCGATAGGCCTCGTCGGGATCGTCCTTGATGGAGAGGCAGGGCTCCGCGACGCCGGGGGAGTAGGCGAGGGAGAGGTCGCGCTGGTTCTGGAGCGGCTTGGTGGGGACGACCGCGATCTTTCCGGGGCGTCCGCGCGAGTGGTACTCGAGGGCGTCTTCGCGTTTGGTCATAGAAGGTACTAAAGCTAGCGGGGAGCTCGCTTTCAGGTACCGGGGGGAGCGGGCGCGACTGGAACGGCGGCCGACTCCCCTAGCGGGTAGCGGGCACCGCGCAGCAGGACAACGGCGAGGTGCAGATCCCTCGACTCGCTACCCTCGCTCGGGATGACGGCCGGTGTTTTCGGCGGAGCGCCGCTCACTGAGTGTCGGGTCCCTGCATGGCGGATTGGCGGTGCGGGGGCGATACTCTCGGCCAGTCTTGGTGCGATCGACGCCTGACGGCGCCGTCTCGTGCGTGTTTCCCGCCTCTCGATCTCCCCCGACATGAGCCTGGTGTTTCATCTGCCCCCGGTTCGGCGCTCGCCTGCGCTGTTCTCGCTCGCGCTTCTGGCGTTCACACCGATCGTCGCGCGGGCGCAGACGGCGCACGACAGCAGCGCGAAGGCGCTCGACATTCCGACGTGGGCGTTTCCCGTGCAGGCGGGCGCACTGCCGCCGGCGACGGGGACGGACACCGCGGCGCGGGCGACATTGCCGACGAGCAAGGTCTCCTTCTCGGTGGGGCGCACGCGCGACCGGTACGACGTCGCGGACTGGAATCCGGAGACGCATCCGACGCCGCCGGCGTTCGTGATGCACGGGCGCAAGCCGGCGGTGATGGCGTGCGGCTTCTGTCACCTGGCCGACGGGCGGGGGCGCCCAGAGAACGCGATGATCGCCGGCCTGCCCGCTCCCTACATCATCGAGCAGGTGAAGGACATGCGGACGCGCGCTCGGCACAGCGCGGCGACCTGGCCATTCTCGCCGGGCGTCGCGATGCAGCAGATCGCCGACAGCGTGACCGACGCCGAGCTCGAGGTGGTGGCGCAGTATTTCTCACGCGTGCGGGCGCGGCACGCGTCGAAGGTGGTCGAGGCGGACAGCGTGCCGAAGACGATGCCGCTCAACGGGCTCTCGACGCTGCTGCCGGGGACGGAGCGTGAGGCGCTGAATGGTCGGCTGATCGAGCTCCCGCTCGAGCTGCGGCGCCACGAGCTGCACGATCCGATGGCGGAGTACGTGGCGTATGTGCCGCGCGGGAGCCTCGCGCGCGGGCGCGCGCTGGCGGTGGGCGATTCGAAGCACGGCGTGAAGGGGTGCGAGAGCTGCCACGGGCCGTCGCTGCGCGGGGTCGGGCAGGTGCCGCCGCTGGCGGGGCGGTCGCCGTCGTACCTGCTGCGTCAGCTCGTGGCGTTCCACACGGGAGCGCGGGCGACGGCGGTGAGTGCGCCGATGAATGAAGTCGCGGGAAAGCTTTCTATTGAGGATATGGTTGCTGCCGCTGCGTATGCGGGGTCGCGTCGACCTTGAACTGCCACTCCCAGTAGGTCGTACTCAGTACCTGGTACTTGGACTGGCATACGAGCTCCCGGAAGACTCGGAAGTCCCTCTAGGGAGTGGGGCGAGTGGGGCGAGTGGGGTCAGAGTCAGTGGGGTCAGAGTCAGTGGGGTCAGAGTCAGTGGGGTCAGAGTCAGTGGGGTCAGAGTCAGTGGGGTCAGAGTCAACTGACTCTGACCCCAACTGAGGAGGCTAGACCTCGAGGTGGTCGCCTTCGCGGGCGACCGCGACGTACAGCACCGGCATCAGGAAGATGCTGATCAGCAGGCGTGAGAAGAGTCCGCCGACGATGACCAGTGCGAAGGGACGCTGCGAGTCGGAGCCGATGCCGCTCGAGAAGGCGGCGGGGAGTAAGCCAACCGCCGCGACGAGCGCGGTCATGAGGATCGGACGGAAGCGGAGCAGGGCGGCTTCGCGCGTCGCCGCCGCGATACCGAGTCCCTGTTGGCGGAGCTCGTTCGCGTAGGAGATGAACACGACCGCCGTCTGCACCGACACGCCGAACAGCGCGAGGAAGCCGATCCCCGACGACACCGAGAAGGGAGTGCCGCTCAGCCAGAGCGCGAGCACGCCGCCCACCGGCGCGGAGAGCAGCACGCCGCCCACCGTGATCATCGGGAACTTGAAGTTGTGGTAGAGCGCGAAGAGGAGCAGGAAGATCAGCGCGAGCGTGACGGGAATGACGACGCGCAACTGCCCGCGCGACGCGGCGTACTCCTCGTACTCGCCGCCCCACACGATGTGGTATCCGGCCGGCAGCTTCACGCGCTTGGCGACCTGCCGCTGCGCGTCCTCGACGGCGCTCGCCAGGTCGCGTCCCTCCACGGAGTACTGCACGCCGATGTAGCGCGAGTTGCCCTGGCGATAGATGAACGAGGCGCCGCTGTTGACCCCGATGGTCGCGAGCTCGCGCAGCGGGACCTGCGCGCCCGACGGTGTAGCGACGAGAATGTTCCCGATCTGCTCGGGCGTCTCGCGGAACTCGGGCTTGAGGCGCACGACGAGATCGAAGGTGCGCTCGCCCTGCACGACCTGCGTGGCGGCAGCTCCACCGACCGCTGCTTCGATGAGCCCATTCACGTCGGCGACGTTGATACCGTACTTCGCGATCTTGTTGCGGTCGATCTCGATCGTGAGGCTCGGCTGGCCGAGCTCTTCGACCAGCGTGACGTGCGTGATGCCTTTCACGCCGTCGAGCACTTTCTTGATCTCGCGGCCGCGCGCTTCGAGGACGGTGAGATCCGAGCCGAAGAGCTTCACATCCAATGCGCTCTTGAGTCCCGTCTCCGCTTCGTCCACCGCGTCCTCGGCGGGCTGCGTGTAGTTGAAGTTGATGCCGGGGAACGCACTGAGCCGCTTGTCGATCGCGGCGATGAGCTCCGCCTTGTTGCCGTGGAAGCGCGTCCACTCGCCGTACGGGCGCAGTCCAACGAAGAACTCGGCGTTGAAGAATCCCGTCGGGTTCGTGCCGTCGTCGGGACGACCGTGCTCCGAGCTCACGGTCGTGACTTCGGGGAAGGAGCGCAGGATCGTGCGGATCTGCGGGACGATGCGCGACGACTCGTCGAAGGAGATCGTGTAGGGCATCGTCGCGCGCACCCAGAGCGAGCCCTCGTCGAGCTTCGGCATGAACTCCGCGCCGATCAGGCCGAGGCCGGTGAGAGCGACGATGAAGAGCGCGACAGAGCCGCCGAAGACGACGCGCGGCCGCACCATGGCGCGATCCAGCGCGCGCTCGTAGCGCTGCAGCAGCCAGTTGAAGGGCTTGTTTTCGCGCTCCGTCGTTCCGCGCCGCAGCAGGATCGCGCACAGCACGGGGATGACCGTCAGCGTCACGAGCAACGCGCCAATGAGCGCGTAGATCGTCGTATCCGCCATCGGTTCGAACAGTCGGCCCGACGGGCCGCTCAACACATAAATCGGGAGGAACGACGCGACGATGACGCCCACCGCATACACGATCGGCCTGTCCACCTCGGCGGCCGCCGTGGTGATGACCTGGCGCACAGTCCTCGTGCCACGGTCCGGCGACGCGAGCTGGCGATAGATGTTCTCCACCATCACGACCGCGCCGTCGACGAGAATACCGAAGTCGATCGCGCCGATGGAGAGCAGATTGGCCGGAATGTGGCGAAGGTCGAGACAGATGAACGCGAACAGCAGCGCGAGCGGAATGGCGCTGGCGACGATCAGCCCCGAGCGAACATCGTACAGGAAGAAGATGAGCACGACGATGACGAGCAGGATGCCGTGCAGCAGGTTCTGCGTCACGGTATGCGTCGTCACTCCGATCAGGTCGCGCCGGTCGTAGTACGGGCGCACCTTTACGTCGCTGGGAAGGATGCCGTTGTTCAGCTCCTTCGTCTTCGCCTCGACGCCCTTCAGCACCGTCTGCGCCTGCTCGCCGGTGCGCATCAGCACGATGCCCTCGACGGCGTCGTTCGTGCCCATGAAGCCGAACTGACCGAGTCGCGGCGCGTGGCCGATGACGACGTCGCCGACATCCTTCACGAGCACCGGCGTGCCGTTGTGCACGGCGAGCACGATGTTGCCGATGTCTTCCAGCGTGGAGACGCGACCGAGCCCGCGCACATAGTAGAACTGTCCGCCCTCGGCGTAGAATCCGCCGCCGGCGTTGCTGTTGTTCGCCTGGAGCGCGGCGGAGACCTCGCCGATGGAGAGGCCGGCGCCGGCGAGCTTCGTGGGATCGATCTGGACCTGGTACTCCATCGTCTCGCCGCCGAGCGACGAGAGGTCCGCCACGCCCGGCACGGACTTGTACTGCTTCTCCAGCACCCAGTCCTGCAAAATCTTGAGCTCCATCGCCGAGCGATCGGGGCTCTCCAGCACGTAGCGGTACACCAGGCCCGAGGGCGACGTGAGCGGCGAGATCGACGGAGTGACACCCTCCGGCAGCTCGATGTCGCCGATCCGCTCGAACGCCTGCTGGCGCGCGAAGTAGTTGTCGGTGCCGTCCTCGAAGGTGAGGCGCACGTCGGACAACCCGTAGAGCGAGATCGAGCGCACGACCTTCAGCTTCGGAAGGCCGTTCATCGCGTTCTCGACCGGCACCGTGATCAGCCGTTCGACCTCCTCCGCCGCGTGGCCAGGCCACTGCGTCACCACCTCGACCATGGGCGGCGAGATGTCGGGATACGCGTCGACGGGAAGACGGAAGAACGACCAGATGCCGACGCCGATCAGCGCGGCCGTGAGCAGCAGGACGAGCAACGGCTGGTCGAGCGCTGCACGGACGATGCGATGCGCGAACGACGGCGGTGCGTGGCTCTCGTATTCGCTCGCGACGTCCCGCCGCCTGGGTGGCGGCGCTTCGTCGCGGAGCTCGGGTGGCGGCAGCGTGGTCACTGGCTGCCCGCGAACTGAAGGAAGAGCGCGCCGTCCATCACGATGCGCTCACCCGAGGTGATGCCTGACACCACTTCCAGCGAATCGCCCGTGCGCGAGCCGAGCTTGATCTGCCGGCGCGCATAGTGTCCGTTCGGAAGTGAGACGAAGACGAACGGGAGATTCTGATCGTCGCGCAGCACGGCGCCGAGTGGGAGGAGCAGCGTGTTGCGCGACATCGCGCTGCGGATCGACACGTTGACGAGCATGTCGCGCTTGAGAATCCCGCGCGGGTTCGGCGCGAGGATGCGCACCGCCGTCGCCTTCGACGACGGGTCCACGAGCGAGCCGACGTACGTCACGGTGCCCTCGATCGGCGTGGGCGACGCGCCGGTGGTGATCGTCGCCTTCTCGCCATTCGTGACGAGGCCGATGTCCGTCTCGAACACATTCGCCTGCACCCAGACCGACGAGAGGTCGGCGATCGTGAAGGCGGGCGTCGTGCCGGCCTGAATGAGCTGGCCTGGTGTGACGAGCTTCTCGACGACGGTGCCCTCGATGGGCGCGCGGATCACGGCGGTCGCGGAGGGGGCGGCGCCCCCTTCCTTCATCGCGGCGATGCTCGCGTCGTCCACGCCGAGTGCGCGCATCTGCTCGATCGCGGCATCGCGGTCGGCCGCTGCGGCGGCGGCGTCGGTCGCCGCCTGCTCGGCTTCACGCCGCGCGAGCGCGTCGTTCTTGAACAGCTGCGCGTCGAGGTCCGCGATGCGCTGCGCGTTGCGGTACGCCGACTGTGCCTTCCGGTACGTCGCGATGGCCGCCGCGAAGTCCGGCGACGTCACCGTGGCGAGCGGAGCACCCTGACGCACATACGCGCCCGGGTTCACGAGGATCTTCGTGATCGGACCTGACACGGGCGCCAGCACCTGCGTCGACCGATCGCCGTTGAACGCGACGGTGCCCGTCGTCTGGAGCGAAGTTCTGAATGGGGCGAGGGACACGGCGGCGACGCGGACCTTCGCCTGCTGTTCCGGCGTGAGCGTGACGTCCACCGCGTGACCCGCGGAGTCCGACGCGACGGCCGCAGTGGTGTCGGCGCTGACGCGGCTCGATGGCTCGCGAGAGCAAGCCGCGAGCGCGCACGAGGCCAGCACGGCGACGCGCGCGCGAGAGAGAATCATCGACGATCTCATGGTAGCGTTTCCGGTAGGCGGCCGACGGCGAGGGCGAGGTCGGCGCGCGAGCTGTTCGCGGCGGCGAGTGCGTCGGCGTATTGCGTCTGGGCGTCGATCAGGCTGCGCTGTGCGTCGAGCACGTCGAGCGCGGACGAGCCGCCGAGCGAGTAGCTCACCGTGGCGACGCGATAGGCCTCGCGTGCGGAAGGGAGCAGCTCGTCGCGCAGGTAGATGGCCTGGCGCAGCGCCGTGCTCGCGCTCGCGTAGGCGGCGCGAACGTCCTGCGTGACCTGCGCCTGCAGGTCGCGCTGCGTCGCGCTCAGCTCGCGCTCGCGGTGCACGTTCTCGGCGATCTCGCCGCGCACGTGCGACCAATGAAGGAAGGGAAGGGGAAGGATGAAGCCGGCCGAGAAGAGCGCACCGGAGCCATTGGGTCCGTAGTCTTTCGTAGCGCCGAGTGCGAAGTCGGGCATCCAGTACTCCCGCGCCAGGTTCGTCGAGGCGCGGGCGCC
>DASVNI010000004.1:0-4079 GCA_036383935.1 Gemmatimonadaceae bacterium
ATCGAGATCAGCACGTGGGGGGGATAGGAGAACGTCCGGCCGTGGCCGACGATCAGCGTCACCGCCCGCAGCGTTGCATAGACCGCGAGCGCCAACCAGCTCCACGTCCAGTGCGAGAGGAAGGGGCGCCAGTAGCGCCGCTTCAACCCGACGAACACGCACGCGATGATGAGCGCAGCGCCGGCCTGCAACAGCAGGCTGGCGACCGTCAGGAAGGTGGGAAGCGGCATCCAGCAGGTGGGGGGAGGGCGCCGGCCCTCGTCGGCGCTGCTTCTAGAGGGTCCGAGGATGACGATCGAGCTTTGAGCGAGGGAACGGCTCACTCCAGGCCGTTGCGTTTGCTCCGCTCATGCGCCTAAGGTTGGAAACCCGGTCTCGATCAGGACTTTCGCCCCTCCCATGTCCCTCGCTCTCGAATCGTGCGTCGTCGTGTCCGACGAGCAGGTTCACACCTCGCTCGGCGACGAAGCGGTCATCCTTGGCCTCCAGGACGGCGTGTATTACGGCCTGGACGCGGTGGGGGCACGCGTGTGGTCGCTGCTTGCAGCGCCGCGCCGGGTGTCGGAGATCATCGACGTGGTGACGGAGGAGTTCGAGGTCGGACGCGACCGCTGCGAGCACGACGTGCTCGCCCTGCTGGACGAGCTCATCGGTCGCCGGTTGATCCGGGAGGAGTCGGGCGGAGGCCATGCAGCTGTTTCGTAGGCGCCGCTGGCCGCGGGCCGACTGGTTCGCGCTCGCCGAGGCCTTCCTCGTGCTCGCCGCGGTCCGACTCTCCCTCGCGATGATGAACTTCAAGCGCGTGGAGCGTCTGACGGTAGCACTCGTGCGCAGGCTCGCCCCCCGCCCTGCCGATGGCACGCCCGAGGAGGACGTCCGGCTCGGCCACGCCGTTCGGCGCGCCGCGCTGCTCGTTCCGGGCGCGAAGTGTCTCGCGCAGGCGACGGCCGGCATGATCGTCTGGGCGCGCCGGGGCCAGCGCTCCCGCATGACGATCGGCGTGAAGATGGATTCCAAAGAAGCGTTCGGCGCGCACGCGTGGCTCGAGACACCACACGGCATTCCCGTCGGCGGCGCCGAAGCCGCGCAGTTCTCGCCGCTCATGACGATCGATCCGTATGCCTGAGCCAGGGCGCGGCCTGTCGGTCCGCCGTTTCGCGGTGATGCTGTTCCGCGCGGCCCCGCGCGCGACGGTCGTCTCGACGGTCCTGATGATCCTCGTGGCACTCACCGAGGGGATCGGCCTGTTACTCCTCGTGCCGCTCCTCACGCTCGCGGGCGTCAGCCTGGGCGCTCCACTCCCGCAATCAGGAGTGTTGGGGCGTCTCGCGGCGTTGGTGCCGCATTCGATCGGCCTCGCGTTGCTGCTGTACGTGGTCGTCGTCACGGCGCGCGCCGCGCTCGAGTTCGCGGAGGCGATCGCCTCGGTCATCGTGCAGACGGAGGTGACGCGATCGCTGCGAGATCGCATGTACCGCGCGCTCATTGGCGCGCGATGGGAGACCGTCGCCCCAATGCGGGGCGCGCGGCTCGCCCACGTGTTCACGACCGAGCTGGAAAAGGTGAGCCTCACGACGCACGAGATGCTGAATGGGGCGCTCCAGGCGCTGATCGCGCTGATCTACGCTGGTGCGGCAGTCGCCATCTCGCCCCTGCTCGCGTTCATCGCGGCGGCAGGGGCGGTGCTGCTCCTGCTCCCGTCGCGTCGCCAGCAGCGCACCGCACGGCGAGACGGTGACGTCCTGAGCACGCTCGCGGGGGAGCTGTTCGTCGGCGCCACGGAGGAGGTCGCGACGCTCAAGATGGCGAAGAGCGCCGGTATCGCGAGTCGGGTCGCGGACCGCTTCACCACGCGTGGACGCGTGCATGCGCGCGCGCTGATCATGGCGCACGTCCGCTATCGCGCCGCCGCGGGCTTCCTCACCGCGGGTGCCGCGGCCGGTCTCGCGGTGGTCGTCTGGGTTGCCGTCGCACGCATTCATCTCGCGCCGGCCAGCCTGCTCGTCCTGCTCTTCGTGTGCGCGCGACTGGTTCCGCGCATCTCGACCGTCCAGGGGAGCGTCCTCATGACGGCGCGTGCGATGCCGGCCGCCGAAGCGGTGCAGGCGCTGCTGGACGAGCTCGAAGCCGCGGCCGAACGGCCGGATCGCGTCCCGAACGCGACGCTGGAAGTGCGGCACGCCGTAGAGCTGCGAGACGTCACGTATCAGTACCCCAGCGCGCTCGCCCCCGCGCTGCGCGACGTCTCCGTGTCGATCCCGGCTGGCCGCGTGACCGCGGTGGTCGGCAGCTCGGGGGCGGGCAAGAGCACCCTCGCCGACGTGATGCTGCTCCTCCTCCGGCCGGGCCGCGGCGGTCTGTTCGTCGACGACCTGCCGGTGGACGACGAGATGCGCGACGCATGGCGCGCGAGCATCGGCTACGTGCCCCAGGAGACGCACCTCTTCCACGACAGCGTGCGCGAGAACGTGCGCTGGGTCGCGCCCGAAGCGACCGACGACGACGTGCTCGAGGCGCTGCGCATGGCCGGCGCGACCACGCTCCTCGCGCGGCTGCCGCACGGGCTCGACACGCTGATCGGCGATCGGGGCACGTTGCTGTCGGGGGGAGAGCGCCAGCGGCTCGCGCTCGCGCGCGCCCTGATCCGCCGCCCGCGCCTGCTCGTGCTCGACGAGGCGACGAGCGCGCTCGACCCGGAGAGCGAGCGCGCCATCCGCCAGACGATCGCCTCGCTCACGCCCGCGGTCACCGTCCTCATGATCACGCACCGCCTCACGACGGCCCGACAGGCCGACCATGTCGTGGTGATCGATCACGGGAACGTCGTCGCGGCGGGAGCCTGGGAGGCGCTCGTGGGGCTCGAGGATTCGCGTCTCGCCACGCTGTGGGCGGCTCAGCTCGGCGTCGAGGATGACGCCGTGCCCCAGAGCCCAGTTCGCTCGTCCTGACGACATGCCCTTCCTCGACACGCTCGCCGGACCGCACGGCATCCGGCTCTTCGGCTACACCCTCGCGCTTGGCCCCTCCGGCGCGAGCGCCGCGATCGGCTGGGCACTGTTCGCCGCCGGCGCATTCTTCGCCGTGCGCGAGCGCGTCACCGGGAAGTCCATCGGCTCACTCTCGCCACTCGTGGCGGCGGCGATCACCCTCGCGGCGATGAGCGCGGGACTCGGCCTGCTGCTCGGCGAGAGCTATCCGGACTTTGCGCGGGTCTTCTGCTTCCCCTATGCGCTCCTCGCGCTGGCGGTCGCGGTGCTGGCTCGCGCGCTGCACGCCGGCGGACGCCCGATCGGCGGCGAGGAATAGCGACCGTGGTTCTCTCGGGCCGCCACGACGACCCGAAGCTGGAGCAGCTCGCGCGCGACGTGTTCGCGATGTTCCCCAACTGTCATCGCTGCGGACAGGCGATCGCGCGCTTCGAGGACGCCGACATCCGCGTGCACACGCAACGCGTCGTGCATCGCGGTGAGTGTCCGCCGCCGCCGAGCGTGGAGCAAGTGGTGCTGGCGGGGGGATGAGGGGATGCGGGCAACTCCCCTTCTCTTCACCTCGCCCGCCACTCGAGCCCCACGAAGATCGATCGCGGCGCCACCGGCTTGCCCACGACATCGAGGTAGCTCTCGTTCGTCAGGTTCAGCAGCTCGACCGACGCACGGACCCCAGAGATGCGCTGATCGAGGCGCGCGTTCAACGTGAAGTGATCCGTCTCTCCGCTCCGCCGCGTCCGCAGCGCGTCGACGGTGACTGAGGCACCGCCCATCACGCGCGTGGCCGCGCTGAGCCCGAGGGTGCGCGTGAGCGGACGCAGCGCGTACTTGCCCGTGATCCCCTCTGCGGTGCTCGCATCGAGGCTGATCCCGGAGCCGCGTAGCGTCCAGTCCACGCCGACGAGATCCGGCACCCGCACGGCGGCTTCGAGGCCGCGGTACGTCGCGGCCGCGAAGTTCATCGTCCGCCACGGCGCCGTGCTCGACGAGTCGGTCGGGCGCGCCCAGTCGATCAGCTCCCTCGCGTGCCGCTGGAACAAGGCGACGTCCGCGCTGGCCCAGGCGACGGGAAAGATTCGCGCCCCGACTTCG
>DASVNI010000005.1:0-5127 GCA_036383935.1 Gemmatimonadaceae bacterium
GGACACTTCCTGCTCTACGCGTTCGACCTCCTCGTGACGATCTACGAAGAGGCGCACGCCGACGTGGCCAGCCCGACGAGCGAGGCGACGGGACGGACGCTTGCCGACGACTACCCGACCGTCGAAGAGCTTCGCCGGGCACTGCCGGGTCTGATCCTCGCGCACAACCTGCATGGCGTCGACATCGATGCCCGCTGTGCGCAGATCGCCCAGCTCGCGCTTTGGATGCGCGCGCAGCGGGCGTACCGCGATCTCGGGATTGCCCGCGCCGAACGTCGGCCGATCCGCCGCTCGAACATCATCGTCGCCGAACCGCTCGTGGCGGATGAACAGATCGCACAGGAGTTCGTCGCCCGCCTCGGCGACCCGGCGCTCGGGCAGGTGTTCATGACGCTCGTCGATGCGCTGAAGCTCGCGGGGGACATGGGGCTGCTCCTGCGCGTCGAGAAACTGGTCTCGCGGCGTATCGAGAAGGGACGGACCGGCGATCTCTTCGCGCCTCCCGAGCAGCGGATTCGCGAGGTGCTCGACCGGTTCGCCCGCGAGGAAGGTGTGCGCGCGAGCACGCGGCGGCGGCTGTTCGCTGATGACGCTGCACAGGGACTCGGGTTACTCGCGATCGCAGAGAAGAAGTACGACGCGGTGCTGATGAATCCGCCGTTTGGCGACGCGAGTCTGCACGGCAAGTCGACGTTCGATAAGTTGTATCCGCGCAGCAGGGCGGACTTACTTGCGGCCTTCGTGGAACGAGGAGCCGAGCTGCTGGTTACCCAGGGCCGTCTCGGCGCGATCACATCGCGCACGGCGTTCTTCCTTACGAGTTTCGAAAAATGGCGCTAGGATCTGCTCGATCACGCGCCACCTCGGGTGTTTGCCGATCTCGGTCTCGGTGTGATGGATGCCGCGCTCGTCGAAGCGGCTGCGTACTGTCTCGAACGATCGGATGCTTCGCACCGTGAACCCACGATTTTCCTTCGGGTTCTGGAAGAGCTGGACGACAAAGCCGCCGCTCTTGTGCGAGCGATCCACGAGTCCTCGACGCCGGGCACGCATAAGCGGTACGAGGTTCAGCCTACGCTCTTCGCGAATGTGCCGGGGAGCCCGTTTGCATATTGGGTCAACGACTCCGTACGCACGCTTTTCAAGACCGTTCCGCTGTTTGAATCCCAAGGCCGCTCGGCGCGACAGGGCTTAGCCACAGCCGATGACTTCCGATTCGTGCGCGCATGGTGGGAGGTGCCGGAGCGGAGCGTCAGTGAACACTGGAAGTTGTTCGCAAAAGGCGGACAGTACTTACCGTTCTATGCCGATGTGTTCCTGTGTGTGAACTGGTCCGCTGATGGCGTTGAGATTGGCAGTTTCACGAAACCTGGATCTGATCGGCCGGCGTCACGGCCGCAAAATACCGGTTATTTCGGCCGTCCCGGTTTGACATGGCCGCGTCGGACGAAAAGCGAGCTGGGACTTCGCGTCATGCCTTCGGGATGTGTATTCGCGGACAAAGGACCGGCAGCATTCGTGGAAGGCGACGATCCGGATGTCTTGCTTTCCCTTCTCGCGATTACGACTAGCCAAGCATTCCGGGCCCTCGTTGAACTGCAGCTCGCTGCCGCCGACGCGAAAGCTGGCGGAGCCGCCCGTTCGTATGAGGTTGGTGTGATTCAACGAACGCCAGTGCCGAAGCTGGCGGCCGATGAGACCGGCGCGCTCGCGCTCCTCGCGCGTCGGGCATGGTCGCTGAGACGCTCACTCGACACAGCAAACGAGATTTCGCACGCCTTCGTGCTGCCGCCCGGACCGATCGAACGAATGACCGGCTTGGATTCACCGTCGGTCCTGCGCACAGTCGCCGACACACAACAGGGAATCGAGGATGCGGCGTTTCGGCTGTACGGAATCAGTGCTGACGATCGGGCAGTCATCGAAGCGGCGTCGAAGCGCGTCACAAGCAATGCTGATCGCATCTCAGCGGACGATGACGAGGAGGACGACAGTGGAAGCGCTAGCGGTTCCACGGATACGCTCGTCTCCTGGTTCGTCGGTGTCGCCTTTGGCCGTTTCGACCCGCGCCTCGCAACAGGCGAACGTCCTGTCCCGCCCGAGCCCGAACCGTTCGATTCTCTTCCTGCGCGGTCGCCTGGTATGTGGCCGAAGGGTGAAGAGCCCGCGAACCGCCCGACCATTCTGGTCGATGACGAAGGGCACGCCGACGATCTCGTCGCTCGCGTGACCAACGTTGCCGAAACGATCGGCTGCGAGCTTCGTCCCGACCTCCGCCGCTGGCTCGGGCGCGAATTCTTCCCCCTGCACATCCGGATGTACAGCAAGAGCCGGCGCAAGGCGCCGATTTACTGGCAGCTCGCCACGCCGTCGGCGAGCTATTCGGTCTGGCTCTACATCCACTCCTTCACGAAGGACACGCTCTATCGCGTGCAGAACGACTACGTCATCCCGAAGCTCGCCCACGAGGAGCGCAAACTCGAGTCGATGCTGCGTGACCGCGAAAAAGCCACGGCGCAGGAGCGGAAGCAGCTCGCCAATCAGGAGGTGTTCGTCGACGAACTGCGAGGCTTCCTAGACGAGGTCCGGCGGGTGGCTCCGCTCTGGAATCCCGACCTCGACGACGGCGTGATCATCAACTTCGCCCCGCTCTGGCGCCTCGTCCCGCATCACAAGCCGTGGCAGAAGGAGCTGAAGGCGACGTGGGACGCGCTCTGCGAAGGCGAATACGACTGGGCGCACCTCGCCATGCACCTCTGGCCCGAGCTGGTGGTGCCGAAATGCGCGACCGACCGCAGCCGCGCCATTGCCCACGGACTGGAAGACGTATTCTGGGTCGAGGGAGCCGACGGAAAGCGGATCGCCCGCGAGACGCCTGCGCGTCCGATCCAAGACCTCGTACGCGAGCGCACGTCCCCGGCAGTCAATGCTGCGTTGAGGAGCCTCCTCGAAGCTCCTCCGGTGACAGGGCAGGGTGGTCGTGGACGGAGTGCAAAAGGCAAAGGAGGCGCTCGGTGAGGAACCCGCTTCGTGACTACATCGCGAAGCAGCTCGCGGAGAAGCTCCGATCGCGAAGAGTCGTCGTTTGGTACGACGAGCATGAAGAGTTCAGGCTGTTCATCGATGAGTTGCGCGGGGGGGCCGGAGGCGTCGAGCCGCTGCCGGTCTCGGTTGACGATGTCGATGCCCGCGTCGCGGAGTATGCCGGCTCGATGTTCGAGCTGCGCGACGCCGTGGAGCCGCACGTCAGCGGAGACGCTCCGGCTCCGCTCGTGCTGTACATTCCGGGATGCGAGCGCGACCCGAAAGGGTCGGTGCTCATGGAGCTGGAGAAAGCGGGGACGTTGTGGCAGCACGGCCTGCGCGACGTCGCGCGAAACGTACTGCTCCGGAAGTACACGCTCGGCGTCGTCGACGAGCTGCTCCCGTTCGATCGGAGGCTCGTTTACGAAGACGTGGCCCGCATGGCGGCCGCGAGCGACCGTGCGGAGCCACCGTCGATCCTGAAGAGCATCTTCCATGAAACGCCGCACAATGACGATCTCCTGGCCGCGTGGCTCGTCAGCGACGCCCGCGACGAAGAGATCGTGGCCAAAGGCGCGACGCGCGAGCTCACGAGGCTCGCCACCGCGCGCCTCGGACTCCTCCTTCCCGAGGAGGCACCGCTGACGAAGCTGCGTGCGATCACATCGCGATATGTGCTGGCGGGGGAGTTCCGGCTCGATCTCTCCTGCGATCCGCCACCGTCGGTCGACGCCGTGCCGCGTCCCGCATCGGAGGATCAGGAGTCTGCGATCCGCGAGCTGGCGCGCCGTCTGCGCCGTATAGATCCCGATGCGTACGCGGCTCTTGCCGACCGTCTCGAAGAGGAGCTCGGCCTCGGGACGGGCAGGCTGCCGCCAGGCTGTCTCGGTGCAATCGACACGTTCCGGTTCGAGGAGCGCGAGCTGCTTCGCCATGCAGGCGATCTGATCGCAGACGGCAGTTTCGCGGATGCACTGAAGCTGGTCACGGAGCGGGAGCAGAGCTTCTGGCTCGACCGCGACGTGACGCGCAGGGCGCACTGGGAAGCGACGCGGCGCATGGCCGAGCTGGGACAGGTCGCGCGTGAGGTACGGACGTCTGCCGGTGCCATGACCGGAGATGCGGCGGCGTGGCTCAACGCGTACGTCCGAAGCGACGGCTGGTACCGTCTCGATCGGGCGCAGCGGCGCCTCGAGGCGTGGGTGACGAACCTCGACGAGGAGCCCGACGAGCGGGCCCTCGGCATCGTCCGCCGCGCCTACGACGACGCCTGCCGGACGATGGCCGAGGGGTTTACGAAAGCGCTGGCCGGCGCGGGATGGACGATTGCGGGGGCGCTGCATCAGACGCGCATCTTCAGCGAGGTCGTGGCCGACCGGCCCAGGCCGGTGGCGTACTTTCTCGTCGATGCGATGCGGTTCGAGATGGGCGTCGAGCTCGCCGAACGGCTTCCGAAAACGTCCGAGGTGTCGGTGAGGGCCGCGGTCGCATCTCTGCCGAGCATCACGCCGGTCGGCATGGCGGCGTTGATGCCGGGTGCCGCGGCGAGCTTCTCCGTCGTCGAGCAGGGCGGCAAGCTCGGTGCCCGGATCGAGGACACCTTTCTTCCCGATCTGGCGAGCCGGAGAAAGTTCGCGGCCGCCCGTGTCCCACAGCTTGTCGATTTGGCACTCGATGAGCTGCTCGGCCTCCAGCCGTCGAAGCTGGCGAAGCGTATCGGAGGCGCCGCGGTCGTCATCGTACGGTCGCAGGAGATCGATCATGCCGGCGAGGCCGGCTTCACGTTTCAGGCGCGCCAAGTCATGGACACGGTGATCGACAACCTCGCGCGGGCGATCCGCAAGCTTGCCGCGGCGGGGGTGGAGCATGCGGTCCTCTCCGCCGATCACGGGCACCTGTTTTTCCCCGGCGATCGCGACGAGTCGATGCGCACGAACGAACCGGGAGGCAAACGGGTCGAGCTGCACCGGCGCTGCTGGATCGGCCGCGGCGGGAGCACGCCGCCCGGTTGCGTGCGCGTGTCCGCGTCCGCGCTCGGCTATAAGTCCGATCTCGAGCTCGTCTTTCCAGCCGGGGCGGGAGTGTTCCGCGCCGGCGGCGATC
>DASVNI010000006.1:0-2548 GCA_036383935.1 Gemmatimonadaceae bacterium
GCGTCGTCTGCCGCGGCCCTTCTCGTTTTGCTGTGCGCTCGGTGGTGCCGAGTCCGACCGGTCGGCCTTTACCAGTTGATCCCGTGGTACTGCTTGTTGTCCGAGAGACGGTCGCCGAACGCGCGCACCAGATCCACGACGACCTGCCCATTGGTGAGCTGCTCCCCGATCGTGCGGAACGCCGGCGTGCCGTTCCCGATCACCACCACCTCGGACCGCTGAACCACACGCTCCAGCGAGTCGTCCACCAGCGTCCAGATGTGCGGGATCTCCTTCTCGATGTACTCGCGGTTGGAGCCGATCAGGTTCGCGCTCGAGACGTCGCGGTCGAACACCGCCACGTCCATCCCCTTGCCGATCAGCATCTCGATCAGCGTCACGACGGGCGACTCGCGCAGGTCGTCGGTGCCCGCCTTGAACGACATCCCGAGCACGCCGATCTTCCGCGCCCCCGTGCCGATGATCGTGTCGTACGCGCGCTCGATCAGCTTCCGGTTGCTCTCCATCGCCGCGGCGAGCATCGGTGCGTCCACGTCCATCTGGCGCGCCTTGTAGGTCAGGGCGCGCACGTCCTTCGGGAGGCACGAGCCGCCGAACGCGAAGCCCGGGCGCAGATACGCCGGCGAGATGTTGAGCTTCGTGTCCTCGCAGAAGATCCGCATCACCTCGTGGCTGTCGACGCCGACCGCCTTGCACACCGCGCCGATCTCGTTGGCGAACGTCACCTTCACGGCGTGGAACGAGTTGCAGGCGTACTTCACCGTCTCCGACACGCCCACCGACGTGACGTGCAGCGGCGCGTTGATCCCTTCGTAGATCGCCTTGACCGCTTCCGCGCTCTTCGGCTCGTGCGTGCCGATCAGCGTGAACGGCGGTGCGTAGAAGTCCTTGATCGACGAGCCCTCGCGCAGGAACTCGGGATTGCTGCAGGCGCCGAAGTCCTGGCCGAACTTCTTCCCCGAGGCCCGCTCGAGCGCCGGGATCACCACGCCGTCCATCGTGCCCGGCAGGACGGTGCTCCGGATGACCACCGTGTGCCATCGGTCGATCGACTTGAGCGTCTGGCCGATCTCCGTGCACACCCGCTCGATGTACTGCAGGTCGATGCTCCCGTTCGAGCGGCTCGGTGTGCCGACGCAGATGAGGGAGATCGTGGAGGAGCGCACCGCGTCGGCGACGTCCGTCGTCGCCCGCAGCTTGCCGGCGGCGACCATCTCGGCCACCAGCTCGCCGATCCCCACCTCGAGGATCGTGCTCTTCCCCTCGTTGAGCATGTTGACTTTGGCGACGCTGACGTCGACGCCGACGACATCGTGGCCCTGCTTGGCGAAGCAGGCGGCCGAGACGCAGCCGACGTACCCCAGACCGAAAACGCTGACTGTAGTGTTCATCACGAGCTCATGGACATGACGGGAGACGACCGGTCCCGGCGGGACGCGGCGGCGACACAGCGGTCGGCAAACTGCTCGGCGACTGCGGCCCAGCCGAAATGGGCCCGAACGTGGGACGCGGCCTGCTGACCGATCTGCTCCGCGCGCCCAGGCGCGCGCAACAGGGCAATCACCGCATCGGCGAACGACTGCGGATCGTCGGCGAGGACTATATGCTCGCCATCGACGATGTCCAACCCTTCCGCGCCGATCGTCGTCGAGACGACCGCACGCTCCATTCCCATCGCTTCGTAGATCTTGATCCGCGTCCCGCCGCCGATCCGTAGCGGAACAACGACGACCGACGCGGCCTCGAAGTACGGACGCACGTCCGGTACCGTGCCGGTGACCGTGATGTCGCTCCGTCCCTCCGCGAGGGCGCGCACGCGCGCCGTCGGGTTCCGGCCGACGATGGTGAGCGTCGCCTCCGGCACGGTGCGTTTGACGAGCGGGAGGATCTCCTCGACGAAGAACGTCATCCCGTCCTCGTTCGGCATCCAGTCCATCGAGCCCGTGAACACGATCGAGCCCGGCGCGCGCGACACGGTGCCGCTGGGGTGAAAGAACTCCGTGTCCACCCCCGTGGGAACCGAGGACACGCGCTCGACGCCGTACTGCTCGCGGAACACTGCCGCGTCCTCCGGGGACACCGCGACGACGTGGTCGAAGCGGAGGCACTGCGCTCGTTCGACGTTCTGCATGCGCCGCCACTGCTCACGCATGTACAGCTTCACCACCGCGTTCGACGCCACCGTCGCGCGCCGCTCCCAGATCATCGCCTCGACGTTGTGCTGGAACAGCACCACGGGGCAGTCGAGGCCCTCGGGCACGTTGAGCGCCGGCGTGAGGAAGTCGCACACGACGACGGCCTCGCGGCCGGTCATCCGGCCACACCACTCATGAATCGCCCGTGTCATCGCCGCCGAGCGGTAAGGCGAGAGGGCGAATGGCAGCGACGAGAAGAGATTCCCCAACGCCGCCAATGCACGCGCGCCGCCGCGCAGCGGTGCCGAACGCCACGGCACGATCACGAGCTCGTCGCAGTACTCCAGCGCGCGCTCGCGCTGTTCGGCAGTGATCGTCCCGTCGTCCAGCGCGATGTACGTCACCCGATGATG
>DASVNI010000007.1:0-5599 GCA_036383935.1 Gemmatimonadaceae bacterium
CGCCTGCTGCGCGAAGTAGCAGGTCAGTCGGCGAAGGACCGGCTCCGGCAGCCGCGGCGACAACGCATCGAGCACCGTATCGGGCACCGCTACCCCGGCCAGGTCGCGCGCCAGTCGAAGTGTCCAGTAGCAGCACGTTCCGCCACGGATCGCCTGCGCCCGCGTCACGACCTGCGCCCAATCCAGCGGGTTCGACGTCACGATGCGCTCCACGTCGCGCAGCGTGCGCCACGTGCCGAACGTCATCTCGTGCGACCAGGCGAAGTGCAGCGCCGCGTGCACGAGCTGATCCTCGGCGCTCGGCACGAGCGCCGGCGCTCCCGCGATCGTGATCCGCCGCGCGCGCTCCCAGAGGCTCGAGGTCGGGAGGGTGAATGGAGCCTGCTGCGTGAACAGCGCGATGTGAATCTCGAGGCCGATCTGCAGTCCATCCGCATCCTCGAGCGGGGACAGATGCTGATGGTCCTCGTAGCTGCGCTCCTCGGCGACGTCCTTGCGCCGCCGCCATCCATTCTCGACCGCGAGCTTCCACGCGCGATCCGCCACGTCCGGGTGGACGAGCAGATCGATGTCGCCCATCGGACGCTCCTCGACCGAGGCGTACGCGGAGTACGCGAGTCCAGCTCCCTTCAGCAGAAGTGCATCGATGTCGTGGCGAGCGTACAGCGCGAGCAGCTTGCCGAGGCGGTCGTGCAGTGAAGCGAGGTGGAAGTCCGTGACCATCCCCATGCGCCCCAGGCGCTCCAGCACCGGCGTCGGAACGGTTCCGGTCCCAAGTCTCGTGAGGTCGCGCGCGACCGGCCCCACGGCCCGCTCACGTCTCGCGAGATTGACTACCTCGTCCCAATTGAGCGATTCGCCGAGCAGCGGGCGCAGCGCCGGTTCGCCACTCGGACCGGCCGCAGTCAGCGCGACGACCGCCGACTCGCGCGCGAGCTGGCCGTAGACCGCGGAGTCCCGAAGGCTGATCACCTGGCTCATTGGCGCCCCCCTCCGTTCACGTGGCGGTCACCGTGTTGACCGCTGCGGACGCCGCGCTCTGGCGCACGGCGGGCGCCAGCGGCGACGCGTGTGCGAGCCGTCCTTCGGCCAACGCGCCGAGCCACAGCTCGAGCGCGACGAGCCGCCAGAGCAGATGGCTGTGATCGCGTCGCCCTGCGCGGTGCTCGCGTACCATGCGCGCGATCGTATCGCGATCGACGTAGGGCCCGATCCGCGCGCGCGGCTCCAGCAGCGCGTCGAGCCGATGGCCGATCTCCTCGCGAAACCAGCGGCCCAGTGGGACGCCGAATCCTTGCTTGGGATGCGCGAGCACGCGTGCCGGGACGAGATCGCGGATTGCTTCGCGAAGCACCCACTTGCCGACGCCATTACGCTGCTTCAATCGGCTCGGCAGCGCCATCGCGAACTCCACCACGCGATGATCGAGCAGCGGCACGCGCGCCTCGAGCGAGACCGACATGCTCATCCGATCGACCTTCGTGAGGATGTCGCCCGGGAGATACGTCACCAGATCCACGGCGGTCATCTGTGCCAGCAGATCGCGGCCCGCCGTCCGCGCGAAGGCGGCGGAGAGCAGGGCATCCATCGGTGCGACCCGGTCAGCGAGCGTCGAGCTCAGCATGCCGCCCTCACGCACGCGGGCCGGCGCGGCGACTGTCGCTGCGTAGCGCCCCTGGAGCGTCCGCGTCATGTCGAGCAGGCGGTTGCGGCCGCGAGCGCCCTGCGGCAGATGCTCCGCCACGCGGCTCAGCGCATGGCGCGCGAGCGACGGGAGCTGGCGTCGCGTCAGCAGCTCGGCATAGCGCGTGTATCCGCCGAACAGCTCGTCTCCGCCGTCGCCCGACAGCGCGACGGTCACGTGCTCGCGCGCCATCTGCGAGACGAGATACGTCGGCAGCGCCGACGAGTCGCCGAACGGTTCGTCGAATCCGGTGACCACCGAGTCGATGAGACTGTCGGCGTCGGGGCGCACGATCAGCTCCGTGTGCTCGGTGCCGATCTCACCTGCCACCAGAGCGGCATGCGGCGCTTCGTTGTGCGAGGCTTCCTCGAATCCGATCGAGAACGTCTTCACGCGTCCTGGAACGAGGCGAGCCATCTGCGCGACGACCGTCGAGGAATCGATCCCTCCCGACAGGAACGCACCGAGCGGTACGTCCGACTCGAGGTGCAGCTCCACCGACTCACGGAGCAGCGCCCGCAGCTCCTCGATCGCCGCGCCGTCCGTGATCGAGTCGCGCTCGGGACGCTCCGGCGTCCAGTACTGCTCCACGCGCACTTCGCCACCCGGCTGCCACGTCAACCGATGCCCCGGCGGCAGCTTGCGAACCCCCTCGAAGATGCAATGCGACTCGGGGACGTAGCCGAACGTCAGATACTGCGCGATCGCATCGATGTTCAGCCGCGGCTCGAACTCCGGCATGGCGAGCATGGACCGCAGCTCCGACGCGAACGCGAGTCCACCGTTCTGTAGCCAGAAGTGCAGGGGCTTGATGCCGATGCGGTCACGGGCGATCAACAGCCGGCGACGCCGAGAGTCCCACAGCGCGAACGCGAACATGCCCCGCAGCGCGTGCACCACGTCGTCGCCCACCTCCTCGTAGAGGTGCACGATCACTTCGGTATCGCTCGACGTGGCGATCGAGTGCCCCTTCGCCAGGAGCTCGCGGCGAAGCTGGCGGTGATTGTAGATCTCGCCGTTGAAAACGAGTTGGATGGTCCCGTCTTCGTTGCCCATCGGCTGCTGGCCCATCGCGGGATCCATCACGCTCAGTCGGCGCATGCCGAGCGACACATCAGGGGAGTGAAACCGCCCCTCCTCGTTCGGCCCGCGATGCACGATCGCCGCGCACATCTTGCGCAGAGTGGCCTGCTGCTCGGCCTCGCGCCCTGGGAGCCCCGCGAACCCCGCAATGCCGCACATGGGCCTTAGCTCGCCGCGGCGGTGGCGTAGCCCAGAGGGGCCGGCGCGTATGCCAGCTTCCGACGACGCGCGGCTGCGTTATCGAGCTCCTTTCGAATGAGCTCCGCGATGCACCACATCGTGGTGGCGTGCAGGATGAGGAAGGAGATGTGCGCGGCCGATCCGAACGTCGCTGCCGTGAAGAAGCCGAGCAGGCCGACCTCGAGCATGAAGAGGGTCTGGGCCGTATGGGGCCTGAGCTTCTTCGCTCGCCGCCGCAGCTTTTCCACGCTGACCAGCAGCCCCACGTAGCTCGCCAGGAAGATGAACAGTCCCACGAAGCCCGTCTCGGCCGTGAGGTTCAGATACGTGCTGTGCGTATCGCGCGGACCGCGAGCCGTCGGCTTGAACTGGGCTCGGCGCGCATTCAGCTGGTGAGCGGCCGGATAGGCGCCAAGGCCGACGCCGGCGATTGGGTTCTCTCGAATGATCGAGCGCGCGACTTTCCAGATCTCATATCGCTGTTCCGCTGATCCTTCCTCGTCCGCGGCCGCCACCTCGCCGGAGGTTTGGATCTTCTTGAGCGCGAATACGCGATCGAGAACGCCGGACGGTGCGACCGCGAGCACCAGTCCCCCCACGAGCAACGTCAGGGTCAGTGCCTGCATGCGCTTCTTGTGCCCGCTCAACACGAAGGCGAGGAAGACAGCGAAGCCCAGGAAGGCGCCGCGCGACTTCGTGATCAGAATGAGAAATGGCACGACGGCCATCCCGAGCCGTGCACCCAGGCGCACCGGCCCCTTCTGCTCGATCGCATTGAGACCGAAGGCCATCGCGAGCTGCAGGATGCAATACAGCGCGAGGTCGTTCGGGTTCGAGTAGATGTAGTTCCAGATTGCGCGACCGAAAATGGTCTCGCGATAGATGTAGTAATTGAAGATTGCCCCACGTACCGGATAGAACGCGAAGCACGCGAGCCAGAACGTGAGGAAGAACCGGATCTGTTGACGCGTGCGTAGGGCATTTGCTGCCACCAGCGCGATGAACCAGAGCTTCAGGACGATCTGAAGCTTGTCGAACACCAGCGCTGGATAGCGCGTCATGGAATAGCCGACCATCGCCCAGAGGATGAGCGCGCCGAGCCCCAGCAGGAACTTCGGGACGCGGACTTTCTCCCTCTGCATCAATAGCCCGACCAGTGCGCACACGATCGAGACGTCGCCGATCGGGAAGCGATAGGTCGTGATGGCGAAGATGTAGCCGAGAAAGCCTGCGTACGTGAGGTTCCACTGCACGCCCTTCCACGGCCACTTCTCCGTGCTGATCTCCGGCGGCAGCTCGTCCGACTCGACCTTGCCCGGGCGACCCGCGGCCGCGCCCGGGTGTCCGGGCCCCATGAGGGTTCCCTGAGCCCCCGGACGCGGGATGTGCGCAGGCCAGAGCCCGCCCCCGACAGGCGCGAGCCCGGCTGGCGGCGGCCGATCAGGTACCGTCATGCCGCGTCCGTACGAGCAAGGCTCGTGTAGAGCGCCTCGACCTGGCGGATCACCGCCGAAGCGCTGTATCCGGACAGCGCCGCACTCCGCGCCGCGGTGCCGAGCTTCGTTCGCAGCGCCGGCTCCGCGTGGAGACGCGCGATCGCGCCGGCCAATCGTGACGGGTCACTTGGCGGAACCAGCAGCCCCGTCGTGCCCTGGCGCACCGCATCTGGCGTCCCGCCGACGTCGGTTGCCACCACGGGACGAGCAGCGGCCATCGCCTCGAGCACCGAGTTGGGGAACGCCTCGGTCGTCGAGCAGAGCACCGAGACGTCGAACAACCCGTGGAGGTTCGGGATCTGCGGTCGCTCGCCCGCCAGATGCACGCGGCCCTCGATCCGAAGCTCGCGCGCCAACGCCTCGATGGGACCGCGCTCGGGACCCTCGCCCACGAGCACGCAGTGCAGGTTCGGGATCTCCGGCAGGAGCTCGACGAGCGCGCGCAACATCGTCGCGTGGTCCTTGACCACGGAGAGTCGCGCCACGATCCCCACGACGAACGCGTCGGCAGGCACGCCAAGCTGATCGAGGAGCGATCGTCGGCTCGCGTCGGTCAGCGGGTCGAACGACTGCGGATCGAGGAAGTTCGGTATGGTCACGATGCGCGACGCCGGCACGCCGCCCTCCGATTCGACCAGACCCGACACGCTCGGACTGTTGCCCACGACGCGATCGGCGAACCGATACGCGAAGCGGTTCGCGCGCAAGATTCGCCCCTGCAGGTGCGGCGAGTGCCACGAGCGTCGGCTCGCGATCACTCCCCGCACTCCCGCCATTCGGGCGCACATTGTCGCGAATACGCTGGTGTAAGCGTCATGACTATGGACGATGTCGGTCTGCTCGCGCCGGAAGAGTCGAATCAGCTTGAGCGCCTGCCCGGCGGCCTGCGGACCGAGCAGACTGGTCATCGGTAAGGGGTGAACCGGAATCCCCGCGTCCTGGTACCGCGCCATCAGCGGCCCGTCCGTGTGGATGCACACTACCGACAGCGCGAAGCGCGACCGATCGAGCCGTTCAGCCGTTCGGACCGCGTTCAGCTCGGTACCACCTACCTTCATGTTGTCGATGCAATACACGACCCGAATCGGGTCACCCGACGATCGGACTGCCAAGCGTGCCTCGTGGACGCGATGGTGTTGCAGATAGACGACTGACA
>DASVNI010000008.1:0-7346 GCA_036383935.1 Gemmatimonadaceae bacterium
ATGGTCTGCGTCGCCAGCATGTTGGAGAAGAAGCGCTGCCGCCAGACGTCCCAGTACGGGTCCGCCTTCCAGCCGATCAGCGAGACGAATCCGGCGTCGAGGAACGACGAGACGAAGGTGGCGAAGAAGGTCGCCCCGAGCATGAACACGCCGAAGCTGCGCACGGTGTCCGTCTCGTGGCCGCGCGCGACCCACGCCCGAAAGATCGCCGCGCCGATGAGTGCCTCGAGGCAGTTGCTCACGTACCAGGCGATGGCCATCGTCGCCGGCACGCCCCCCTTCAACTCCACGGCGAGATGCGGAGGGAGCACGGCCAGGAGGAGGATCCACCAGATGCGCACCGGCGACAGCAGCAGCGCCGCGAGGAGGAACGCATTGGGCGGCCAGAGGATGGCGGCCGCATCGGAACGGAAGGTGAGCGCGAGTCCGAGCTTGGTGCCGAGGAGGTACGCGACGCTCGTCAGGGCGGCGGCGATCACCACGTGGAGGACACTCCACCCGCCCACCGCCTGCACGGGCGATTGCGGTGCGTCGACGCTGCGTGGCGTCTCGCTCATAGCCGGCGCCCGCGATGTATCGCGGCGGATGCTTCTTCCAGCATGTCTCGTGTCACACGTTCCATCATGTGCTCGCCCTGATCGCCAGAGGCGACCATGCGCCTCCGCGCCAACACTGTCAAGGGCGCGCACGACCCGGACTTTCCTCTCTGTGTCGAGTCGGTAACGATCGCCATGATCCGCACGTTTATCGACAGATTCCTCGAGCGAGAGCTTCGGTTCGTGAGCAGACGTGCGCCCAAGGTCTCATTGGCCCGAAGGCCACCGGGGGCAGAATTTCCAGACACGGTAGGCCGAGAGGCCAAGTCGTTCACCGGAGAAGTCGATGCAGCTTTCAGTACACGACGGCGCTACTGCCATCGTGGTGTGCTCGAACGGTCCCGCACCTCGAGTACACGGCGCGCCGGCGCCCGCTGAAGTGCCGACCACCAGGCCCGCGTCGATCGACTTCACCATCATCGCACGCCGCGGTGTGCGGCTCGCAATCCCTTCACGGTTCCGCGCTGTCTCACCTGCATCGTCCGAGGGTGACGGATGCGTTCTTCGCTGATCGTACTCGCAATCGTGTTGGCGACGCTGCGCGTCGTCCAGGCGGCCTTCGCTCGCCTGGTTCGCGGCGCGTCGCTCGCTCCGATTGCGCGGCGACGTGGATCGGCGACCGGCGCGGTCGAGCTGCGTCTGGTGGAAGACATAGCGCTCCGGAGCGGAGCGGCCGAGCCAGGACGGCGACGCGCCGGGCAGGGCGCTGCATCGGGAGATCGTAGTTCCGGCCGCTTTGTCGAGTGGCGTTATTACGGCTTCAGGAGTCGCGGCCCGGAGGCAGACGCGTCGGTCGCGGAACCGAGGGAGGATGTGGCGAGTTCGCCCGCGATAGGGTCCGTCGTCACGACTCTGCCGGACGGCTGTGTCAACACCGTAGTGGACGGCTGCGTTTATTACCATTGCGGGAGCGTGTGGTATCAACGCCAATACACCGGCTCCAATGTCACCTGGGTGGTCGTCCGTGCTCCGTAGACATTCCCATGCCAGTATGGGTCGTCAGGGCGCCGGCCGAGTGTTGGCCCAAGGTCCAATCCCGGTGCGACGGGGAACCACTGACCTTGGTTACCCCTCCAGAACCCGTAGACTCGCGGATCGCCCACGCGCTCGCGCCGGAACGCAGGCGGCGGCTGGTGGGCTGGCATTCGCCCGGGTCACTCGAACGACGCACATTGTGTTCTTGCTCGGCCACTGCTATGGTCGTGGCCGCGCTACCCTCGGCACTCGGCGCGACGGCGTCGGGGCCGATGCGACGAATCTCTCGTGAGGCCTAGAGGCTCCCTATGCCTGCAACCGCTCAGTCCACGATCGTTGTAGTCGACGACGACGAAGGTACGTGCCGCGCCCTCGCTCGCTCGCTGAGCTGCAACGGGTATCGCGTGCGCACGTACACGCGCGCCCGAGACTACCTCGCCGATCGTGACCAGGTCGATCCGGCGTGCGTGGTAGCCGACATCAACATGCCCGACCTCGACGGGTTGAGCATGTACCAGGAGGAACGGTCGGAGGGCTACACCGTTCCGACGGTGTTCGTGACGGGCTGCGTCGACGTCCGCACCGCAGTGCGCGCGATGAAGGATGGCGCACTCGATCTCCTCGAGAAGCCGGTGGACGAGTCCGTGCTCCTCGCGACGATCGAAGCGGCGATGGAGCGCTCCCGCGTGCTGCGCGCCGAGCGTGACGACATCGCCTCCGTCTGGCGGCGGCTCGATCTCCTGACGCCGCGTGAAGCGGAGATCTGTGCGCTCGTCGCCTCGGGGCGGCTGAACAAGCAGATCGCCGCGCTGATCGGCACGACGGAGAAGACGGTGAAGGTGCATCGCGCCCGCGTGATGGCGAAGCTCAACGTGTCGTCGGTCGCCGGCCTCGTGCGCCTGGTCGATCACGTGCTCGGCTCGCCGCCGCCGGGCCCGATCTTCGACGCCGATCATCATGCACGCCGGCGCCCGCGCGCCCTCGCGTTCATGGCGTCCGCGCTCGCCGCCGCCTCGTCGCTGCACGTCGAGCCGGCACCGCCGTCGCCGTCGCGACTCTCTGCCCGCCGCGTGTACCGCGAAGCCGCGGATGCAGCGGAGAAGTTCTTCTAGTCGTCGATCGCACGCCGCACGACGAGGTTCCGTCGATGAGCGCCTGGCCCGGCGATCCGCTGCTCCGGTACGATCCGCCGAAGACCGTGCCGCGGCACCGCATCCTGGTCGTCGACGATCATCCGCCGATGGCGATCGCCTTCGCGCGATTGATCCAGGTGTTGGGGCACGAGGTCCGCATCACGCATGACGGTACGACGGCACTCGCCTGCCTCGACAACTACCGTCCGGACATCGTGCTCCTCGACATCGGCCTGCCAGGGATGAACGGATACGAGGTCGCGCGCCGTCTGCGCGCGACCGAGCAAGGCGCGCGCGTGCGGCTCGTGGCCCTCACGGGCTATGGCGACGATGACGACGTCGCGCGCGCCCGCGGCGCCGGCTTCGACCTCTTCCTCGTGAAGCCGGTGAGCTTCTCGTCGCTCTCCGCCGTGCTCGAGCTGCCGTCAGGCGTTTCCCCCCTCGAAGAGCACTGAGCAGCAGCGCGGTGGCCTTTCGCCCAATGGAGCGAGAGTGCGCCGCATCACATCCTTCCGGAGTAGCATCGTGCGCAACGCACGACAACCGGAGGGCTGTAGATGCACCCCGTGATGACGTCATCAGTCGAAAGACTCCGTCCTCTCACGATCGTTGGCGGAGCCGAAGGTGTTGGCAAGTCGACTCTCCTCCGTCACCAGCTGCTCCACGGCGGCCACCATCCCATCGCCGTCGTCGTCTCGAACCTGGATTCGCTGCAGCTCGACGACAGTGACATCCTGTCGCGCGACTCGACCTTCACCACGCTGTGCAACGGGTCGATCTGCTGTGAGACGGACGGAGACGTCACCTCGACGCTCGCCATGCTGCGCAAGCGGCTGCATCCCGACACGCACGTCCTGCTCGAGGCACGTCACGACGCGTCGATGCGGCGGTTTGCCGGCTATGGCTACACACCCGGCTACCGGCTGGACGGCACCGTCGTCGTCGCCGACGCCAAGGCGCTCGACGGCGAGCTGGAGGCGGAGCAGTTCAGCCGGATGCGCACACACATCGGCAGCGCCGAGATCGTGGTGATCAACAAGGTCGACCTGCTCTCGTCGCAGCGACCGCACGTCGTGTCGGACACGGTGGCCACCCTGCACCAGACCGCGCGCGCGATCCAGACGTCGCGCGGCCGCGTGCCGCCACCGCTCCTGCTGGGCGTCGGGCCCGACGAAGCGGAGGTCGAGGACCGCGCCGTTCCGGCGACGTGGAAGACGTCGTTCCGCCCCGCGCCGCGCCGCACGACGGTGTCCGAGTCGCGTCCCGAGCTCGAGCCGACGTATCGCATGTGGACGCTGTCGACGACGGAGCCAATGACGGGCCACGACTTCCGCTACTGGGCGGCTCATCTGCCGTCGACGATCGTGCGCGCGCGCGGCTCCGTGCTGCTGAGCGATGATCACATGTACCGCTATCGCTTCGAGCTCGTGGGTGCGCATCACTACCTGCGTCGCGACGAGCCGTGGGGGATGCAGACGCCGGAGACGAGGCTGGCGTTGGTGGGGGTCTGAATGAGGCGGTGAGTTGGTGAGTTGGTGAGTTGGTGAGTTGGTGAGTTGGTGAGTTGGTGAGTTAGTGAGTGGGTAACCGGCTTCGGGAGGTTCCGTCGCGCTGCAGTTTCACACGGAGGCGCGGAGCGGTGCGCCAGTGTAGGCCACCCGAGGCTGGGCCCGCGGAGGCGCGGAGAGTCACGGCGAGATCTCTCCACCAGACGATCAAAGATTCTGCAATTGTGGATGGAGAGGGGCCACTCGCCGGTGCATGAAGCTCGGCCCCGAGAGCAGTTCTCCGCGCCTCCGCGATCCTCCGCGTGCTCCGCGTGCAAACTGCGGCGCAGCGATGCCTGACAGCGGACGTGCAGATCCCTCGACTCGCTGCGCTCGCTCGGGATGACAGGCGCGCACGCGCCCACGTGACAGACGCGCACACGCTCGCGTGACAGAAGCGTACGCACTCGCATGACAGGCGCGCATGCGCGCGCGATGATGGCGTACATGCGTTACGCGCCGCGCCGCGCGCGATGATGATGATCGAACATCAGTCGCATATCGTGCGACACCGCGTCACGCATCGAGGGTGCGTTGGACGTTGAGACGATGGCCGCCTCCGCGCGATAGAGACGACGTTGCGGCGTCCCGAGTGGAGTCGACGCCGTGCAGACGTCTACGATCGATGCATCACGCTCGTCTACGAGCGTTTCCGTGAGCTTCGCGTTCAGCGTGGCCGTGCATGGCGGCCTGCTCGCGCTCGTAATGATGGGGCCCGTCGCGACGGAGCCGGAGCTCACCAGCAAGCCCCGCGAAGTCGGCGAGCATCTGGAGTACGCGCTGATCATGCCGACACCGACGACGCCGAAGCCGCCGACGCCAGCGCCCTCGCGCGTCGCGACGAAGCGTCGCGGAATGCCGGCGACCGTACTGCCGAAGGTCGCCGATGACCTGCCCTTCACCACCGACCTCCTCATTCCGAAGCCGGCCGTGCCCGACTTGCCGGTGGCGACCCTGGTCGATACGCTCTTTCCCGGCGAGGTGAGTGGAGAGAGCAAGCCGCACCTGCAGGCCGTGGGCGATCCGGAAAGTCTCTCCGCGACCAGCGTCGCGAGCGGAGAGCCGACTCCGTCCGCCTACGACGTCGACGCGATCCCGATGCCGGAGAATCCGAAACCCGTGTATCCCCCCGGTGCGCTGCGGAGAAACGTCGAGCAGTCGTTCGCCGTGGAGTTCGTCGTGGACACGACTGGCCGGATCGACGCCTCCTCGATCCTGATTCCGCCGTCCGTGCCGAACGAGTTCGCGGACTCGGTGCGCCGTGCGCTCGTGCGGTGGCATTTCCGGCCGGCCACGCTGCGTGGTCTGGCGGTCCGGCGGTCGGTGCGACAACCATTCATCTTCCAGATCGTCGGGCCCAACACGTGAGCGGTGGCGCACGTATCGCCAGAAAGCGGCGATCCGGTGCCGCGACGTGTCGCTCTTCACTCCAGTCATTCCGCAGCGCTCCCCATGGGGAGCGCTGCGTCTGACCTCAACGAGACGCTGACATGCCGACGATCCAGGAGGGCAATAGCGGCGCCGAGTTGCCGTCGAGCGGTGATACGACGCCGATCGATGCGGCCGCGACCGTTCCGCCGCGCCGCGACGCGCCGAACCCCAACGTCGCCGTGTCGTGGTACGCCGACGTCACACTGGACCGGTTCGCTTACGTCGGTCCGATGGCGGTGCGTCTGCTCGGCTTCCCCGCTTCGGCATGGAAGGAGGACGGCTTCTGGTCCTCGCACCTGCCGGCAGACGAGCGTGAGAGCATCCAGGTGCGCCGGAAGCGAAGCGTCGCCGAAGGCCGCGACTTCGAGCTCAACTACCACATGATCGCGTCGGACGGCACGCTCGTGCGCATCCGTGAGTTGACGACGGTCACCAAGCTCGCCGATGGCTCACTCGTGTTGCGCGGCCTCTTCCTCCGCAACGACAGTGCGTCGTTCCCGGGCACGATACCGGCGTCGGCCGCCGCCTACGGGTCGTGGCTCACCCACGAGCTGAGCCAACCGATCGGTGTCGTGCTCGCCAACGTCGACGCGATGCGCCACATGTTGCGCGCGTCGCCGCCGCGCGTGGAGGAGGCGCTCGAAGCGCTGGCCGATGTGGCGCAGGGCGCGCGCGACGCGGCGAGCTTTCTCGCCGTGGTCCGCCGCAGCATCCGGAGCACGGAGGCCGCCGCGAGCGAGCCCGCTCCCGAGCGCGCCGAGTAGCGACGCACGCTCGGCTCGAGAGCGACGTCGAAGTCGAAGGTCGGACATCTACGACGAAGGGGTCAGATACTTTCGGTATCTGACCCCAACTTCTGACCCAACTTCTGACCCAACTTCTGACCCCAACGTCCGACGCCTGTCGCCGGACCAAGGGCCAATGTCAGATGTCGCGTGGTTCATCGACGTTCATTCGGCATGGACGCTCGCGTGTCTCACTCGCTTCTTCCCGAGGCTCGACCCGACGCGGCCGAGTACGAGGCGCTGCTATCGGTCGCGCGAGACGAAGCGCGGCGACTCATCGAGATTTCCGCGGTGCAGCGCGCGTCCCAGGCATATCTGTGGAGCCTGCCGCTCGTGGCGCTCGCCCAGTGGCAGCACGAGGCACGACGCGCCTTCGGCATGCGCGACACCGATGTCGTCGTCTACGAGAGCGTCGACGACCATCGCGGCATCCTGACGGCGGACGTCTCCATGACGTACATCGTCGGCCTCCCCGACCTCGCGCGCACGGGCGCGCTCGTCGTCGAGTATCCGCCGGGATCATCGGCGGGCGTGATTCTCGACTTCTGGCAGGAGCCGCTGGAGTATCTCGGAGACTACGGCCCGGACAACGGCGTTGGCGCCACGTACCTGATCGCCGGACCGGGACAGGAGCCGATCGCCCACGCGTCCGACTTCGTCATCCGCTCGCCGACGACGAATGTCGCGATCGGCTTTCGTGCGCTCGACGAGGATCCCGCGCACGCCAATGCACTGATCGAGCGATTCAACCTGGATCCCCTGGCTCCACGGAGGGCAGAGGAGCCGATGCGACTCCTCCGTCCGGAGGGACGGTCGTGGAGCCAGGTGCCGCCGCGCAGCATGGCGTACTGGCACCGGCTGGCTGACATCATCCAGCGC
>DASVNI010000009.1:0-3766 GCA_036383935.1 Gemmatimonadaceae bacterium
CGGTGATGGCGCGCAGATTCTCCCGATAGCGCGCGGTGTCGGGATTCTGCTTGCGCAGCGCCGTGAACAGCTCGCTCACCGACGACGCCGTGTCCACTCCCTCGAGGGGCGCACGCGCGAACAGCTTGGCGAGAAAGTCGGCGCGGTCCTTCGACGTCTCGATCAGCGCCTTGTACATCAGGTGCTGCACGGCGTTCTGGTGCCGGATGTCGACGATGAAGGCGATGCTCGGCTGGAGCGCCGTGATGTAGGTGAAGTTCTGATCGGGCGCGACGCCCATGTACACGCCGCCCGTGGGCGCGCGGCGCGTCATCTCGGGGATCACCCACTGCAATGACGTCTCGTTCGACACGAAGTTCTCGGAGCGGAAGGTGCCCCACGGCTCCGAGTACTCGGTCATGAGCCGCCAGAAGGTGCTGTCGGCGAGGCGTGACGGGATGCCGCTCTGCGCGGCGTGCAGCGGCGCACGCGACCCTGTGGTGGTCTGCTGTGCCGCGGCGCATCCCCCTCCGACGGCGCAGAATGCGGCGACGGTCAGCCAGTGGCGGGTGAGTAGCGCTGCGTGTCTCATCGAGTCCTGAGATGAACTGGGGACGGGCCGCTCGCGACGACCTTTATCGCTCCTCCCTGCGGCGCTTCGCACCTTCGGTCGGAGTTCCGCGTGTCCGTGTCATTGCTCCTCCCTGCGGCGCTTCGCACCTCCGGTCGGAGTTCCGCCTGTACGCCATCTCCTGATACGGCGCCGCGGCGAACGGTGTTGGTGTTACCGTCTCACGGCGACGATGTGCGCCGACGAGGTGGCGAAGTCGGCCTCGGGAAGATCGCGGAAGCGCGGCGCCACCTTCTCGCGCGGGAGTCCCGCCTGCTCCACGCGCTTCACCGACACGACCTGGAAGTCGTACTCGTCGCAGAGCTGGAGGTAGACGGAAAGGGGAACGCGATTCTCGAACGCCTGCCGATTCCCGCGCAGCACGCGCCACGCCGCTTCGGGATAGTGCCAGTGATGGTTCCACTCGGCGCCGAAGGGAAAGCCGAAGTCGATCTGGTGCGACATGATCCCACCCTTCCGCAGCCAGCGCGACATCGCCGCGAACGCGCCCGCGAGCTCGCTCCTGTCCGAGTCGTGCGCCATCTCCTGCAGCGACGCCTGCGAGATGACGAGGTCGACGGACTGCCGGTCGAGGGTGCGCGGGCCCCACGGGACGACGTAGCCCACCGGCACGTTGTCGTACAGCACCTCCTGCCGGTCGAGCAGCGCGGCGCGGATGGACTGCACCCGGTCGTTGTCGATGCGGATGTGCCGCGGCCCGTCGTCGGTGAACAGGCGGTTCGGGAAGTTGTACGCCGACAGCTTGGGCAGGAGGTTGGGGAAGATGCGCTCGTCGGGGATGGGCGCGTGGTGCGCGAACATCGAGACGAGTTCGTCGAGCAGCTGGACGTCGTGTCGCTGGTCGGCGCGCGCCGCGAGATCGAGCCCGACGTACTGCTCCGCACCGCTCAGCAACGCCGCGCACCCGAGGCCGAGCGAGTCGCCCGGTCCGAGCTCCGCGACCATCCGCGGCCGGAACGAGGGCACCGCCTTCGTTATGATGGACAGGTGCCGCATCCATACCGAGTAGCAGTATGCCGCGGTGGGACGGCCAGCCGCACCCTTGGGGTGGAGGTTGGGGAAGTAGCTCTTCAGGCCGCCCAGGACGAGGCGCAGCGTCCTCGAATCCATCATTCGTGGATCAGATCGAAGGGTCGATCACGGCAGTGTCAGCAATGCTCATGCCGATGCTGGCGCGCGCTCGATCGCCGATGTTATCTCCTACGTCCCTCACGCAGAAGAGCCTCCGTGTCCAGCGTCGCACCGCAAGCTTCGTCGGCGGCCCCCGAACAGGCGCCGCATCTCGCCAATCCGGACCTCAACCCTTCGTTCACGAAGGGGATCTTCATGGGGGAGATCCGCGAGGATCTGGTCTTCCCCTTCCCCGCCCTCGCCGAGGATGAGCGCGAGTCGCTGCGAATGATCGTGGATTCCTTCCGCGCATTCGCCGGCGACAACGTCGACAGCCGGCAGCTCGACCACGACGGGCGGTTCACCGACGTGATCCGCGCCGGGATGGCGGAGCTCGGCCTGATGGGGCTCAACATCCCGGAGGAGTACGGCGGGTTCGGCGCCTCGTCCAAGGTGTTCAACCGCGTCTTCGGCGAGATCGGCGCGACGGACCCGGCGCTCTGCGTGTACTTCGGGGCGCACCAGAGCATCGGGTGTAAGGGAATCACCCTGTTCGGGACCGAAGCCCAGAAGCAGCGCTGGCTCCCCGGCTGCGCGAGCGGGGAGACGATCGCCGCCTTCTGCCTCACCGAGCCCGGCTCCGGGTCCGACGCGCAGGCGATGACGACGACCGCCATCCCCGACGCGGACGGCACGCATTACACGCTCACCGGAACGAAGATCTGGATCTCGAACGCGGGCTACGCGGGGCTGTTCACCGTCTTCGCGAAGGTCCCGGTCGAGATCGACGGGAAGCGCAAGCAGCGCGTGACGGCATTCATCGTGGACGCGCACTCCCCCGGGATCTCGCTCGGGCAGCCCGAGCAGAAGATGGGGATCAAGGCGAGCGACACGCGCACCGTGACGTTCGACAGCGTGCGCGTTCCGGTGGAGAACCGGCTCGGCGAGGTCGGTCAGGGATTCAAGATCGCGCTCGAGATCCTCAACTCGGGGCGGCTGGGACTCGCCGCCGCGTCCTCACGCGGTGCACGCGGGATCATGGCCAACGCGCTCATTCACGCGAAGCAGCGCGAGCAGTTCGGTCGGCCGATCGGCTCGTTCGAGATGATCCAGTCCAAGATCGCGCTCAACGCGGCGGAGACGTACGCGTCCGACTCGGCGTGGATGCTCACCGCGGGGATGGTCGATCGCGGCGGCGTGGACTTCTCGCTCGAGACGGCGGCGTGCAAGATCTTCGCGAGCGAGCTGGCCTTCCGCGCCGCGAACGACGCGCTCCAGATCGCCGGCGGGATCGGCTACTCGAAGGAGTATCCCTACGAGCAGGCCGTCCGCGACGCGCGCATCAACCTCATCTTCGAGGGGACGAACGAGATTCTGCGCGCGCTCATCGCGCTGATGGCGCTCCAGCAGCCAGGCGAGCGACTGAAGGAGCTCGGCAAGGCGTTCCGCGACCCGATCCATTCGATCGGCGCGATCGGCTCGTACGTCGCCGGCCGCGCGAAGCGGCAGGTCACGCGCCCCGCCTTCACGCGCGTCAATCCGGCGCTCGCGCACGAGGCGGCTCTGGTGGCGTCGATCATCAATTCCCTCGGGCTCGCCGTGGACGCGGTGCTCCGCAAGCATGGCAAGGCGATCCTCGAGCGTCAGTTCCTCCAGCAGCGCTTCGCCAACATCTCGATCGACGTCTATCTCTCGGTCGCGGTGCTCTCGCGCACGACGTGGGAGATCGAGCGCGCGGGCAGCGCCGAGGCTGCGGCAGCGGAGCTCGACTGCGCGCGTGTGTTCATTCCGGCGGCGATGCGGCGTGCCCGCCGGCACTTGCGGGCGCTGCGAGTGAACCAGGACCGGCGGATGAAAGCGATTGCGGAGCGGGCGTTGGAGACGGGGGACCTGGCGCCGGAGACGCCAACGGATCGGTGAGTTAGTGAGTTGGTGAGTTAGTGAGTTAGTGAGCTGGGAAACGGCCTCGGGAAGCTCTGCCTCCCGAGGCCGTTGTCGTTCACCAACTCACCAACTCACCAACTCACTAACTCACTAACTCACTAA
>DASVNI010000010.1:0-7803 GCA_036383935.1 Gemmatimonadaceae bacterium
GCGCACCACGACGACGACTCCGCACGAGCCGGTGAAGGCGGTTGTCACGCGCGAGGAGATCCTGGCCTTCCAACGCGTCGTGCGACGCGTGCCGGTGGCCGACGAGGTCACGCGCTACGCCGTGCGGCTCGTGCGACTCAGCCGGCCGGTCGAGAGTGCCGCGCCTCCGTTCATCAAGGAATGGGTCTCGTACGGCGCGAGCGTGCGCGCCGCGCAGGCGCTCGTGCTCGGCGCCAAGGCGCGCGCGCTGCTCCAGGGGCGCACGCATGTGTCGTACGACGACGTGAAGGCGCTCGCGCTCCCCGTGCTGCGGCATCACATCCTGCTCAACTTCCAGACGCAGTCCGAGAAGGTCACGACGGAATCGCTGATCAACAAGCTCGTTGCCGCCGTGCCGACACCGCGCTCTTCGCTCTGATCGTGCCGGCCGCTCCCGCCTCCTTCCTCGATCCCGCGCTGCTGGCGCGGATCTCCGACCTCGCCCTCCTGGCGCGGACGGTGGTGGACGGCTTCATGCACGGCCAGCACCGCTCGATGCGGAAGGGCTCGTCGACGGACTTTGCGCAGCACCGCGCCTATCAGCCGGGCGACGACCTGCGTCGGATCGACTGGCGGCTGCTCGGCCGCACCGACCGCTTCTACATGAAGGAGTTCGAGGCGGACACGAACGCGAGCGTCCTGTTCGCGCTCGACTCGTCCGCGTCGATGGACTACGGCAGCAAGGGCGTCACGAAGTACGACTACGGACGCTTCCTCATCGCGTCGCTCGCCTGGCTGTCGCGGCAACAAGGTGACCGTGTCGGTCTGGTCACCTTCACGGGTGACGTCGTGGACACCGTGCCGCCGTCGGCGCGACATCTTCAGCTGCTGCTCCACACACTTGGCCGCTCCAAAGCGACCGGCGCAGGTACGCTCGCGCGGCCGGCCGAGCGGCTCGCGCACATGACGACGCGCGCCGGCATCCTCGTGCTCGTCACCGACTGCTACGAGTCGCCGGCCGAGCTCGGGCGCGCGGCGGATCAGCTCCGTATGCGCGGGCAGGACCTCATCGTCTTCCACGTGGTGGACGCGGCGGAGCGCGACTTCCCCTTCACCGCCGCGGCGACGTTCGAGGACGCCGAGTCGAAGACGCGCATCGCCGTGCGGCCGGACGACCTGCGCAAGCGGTACCTCGAAGCGGCCCGCACGCACCACGCCGAAGTCGCCAAGCGGCTCGCTGCCTCCGGCGCCGACTACGTGCGCGTCGACACGGATCAACCCCTCGACCGCGCGCTGCACGCCTACCTCGACCGCCGCCTGGCGCGGAGCCGCGTGCGCTGATGGGCTTCCTCGTTCCCGCCTTCCTCGCCGGCCTCGCCGCGGTGATCGTCCCGATCGTGCTGCACCTGCGGCATCGCGACAAGGACACACCGCATCGCTTCCCGTCGCTGATGTTCGTCGAGCGGCTGCCGATCCGCACCGCGCAGCGTCGCCGCATCACCGACTGGCCGCTCCTGCTCCTTCGCGCGCTCGCGATCATCCTCCTCGTGGTCGCCTTCGCGCGGCCGCTCTGGTGGAAGCCGGCGCTCGTGAACGCCTCCAAGCCGCCACGCACGATGGTGCTCGTGCTCGATCGCTCGGCGAGCATGGGACATCGCGCCGTCTGGGGCGCGGCGCAGGATTCGGTGCGGCGCATCGTGCAGTCGCTCGGCGCCGAGGATCGTGCGGCGCTCGTGCTGTTCGACGACCAGGCCGAGGTCGCGCAGCCGCTGACGTCGGACAAGGCGTTGCTGCTCGCGGCGGTCGCGAAGGCGACGCCCGGCGCCGCCGGCACGCGCTACGCCTCCGGGCTGCGCGCGGCGCGCCAGATCGCGATCGACGCGAACACGCGCACCGCGCCGGTGGACGTCGATGTCGTCTCCGATTTCCAGCGGAACGGGACGGCGGGGCTCGCCGGCCTCGACCTGCCGACGTCGCTGCGCGTGCGCCCCGTCGCGGTGTCGAGCGGCGCGCGCGCGAACACGAGCGTCGCCGTGGCCGAAGCGCGCCCGATCGGCGACGGCGCGCGCGAGAAGCTCGCCGTGGCCGCGACGATCCATTCGCGCGGCGTGCCGGCGGGGCGCCGGATGTCCGTCGGGCTCCGGCTCAACGGGCGCCCCAGCGGGACGAAGCTCGTCACCGTGGCGGGCGAGGGCGAGACACGCGTCGTGTTCGATCCCGTGCCGCTGCCGAGTGGACTCGTGCGTGGCGAGCTGACGATCGATCCGGATTCGCTCACCGCCGACGACACGGCGCGCTTCACGCTGACGTCGAACGACGCGGTGAAGGTGCTGCTCGTCGCCCCCGACGACGCCGACCGCGACGAGACGCTCTACATCGAGCGGGCGCTCGCCGTGGGGCGGTCGCCGTCGGTGCAGGTCGAGCGGCTGCGGCCTGGCGGCATCGACGCGGGTCGGCTCGAGGATGCGGCACTCGTGATCCTCTGGGACGTCGCGCCGCCCACGGGCCGCGCAGGCGCGGCCCTCGCCACATGGACGGCACGCGGTGGTGGCGTCGTACAGGTCGCGGCGCGGCGCACGGCGCGCCGCTTCGGCTCGCCGTCACTCCTTCCCGCCACGGCGAGCGGGCTCGCCGATCGTTCGAATGACCGCGGTGGGTCGCTCGGCGACGTGCGGCTCGATCATCCCCTGCTCGCGCCATTCCGCCAGACGCCGGCGGCGCTCGCCGCGCCGCGCTTCCTTCGCCACGCGCAACTGCAGCCGGCGCACGGCGGTGAGATCGTCGCGCGGTTCGACGACGGCTCGGCCGCGGTGGTGGAACGCACGGACGGGATGGGACATGTGATCATGGTCGGCGTCCCGCTCGACGCACGCTCGGGCGATTTCCCGCTGCAGCCGGCGTATCTCCCCTTCGTGCGTCAGCTCGTGCTCTATGCGACGCGCCGCGACGCCACACCCCTCGCGCGCGAGGCGGGCGAGAGCTGGGTGATTCCAGCGTCGACGAGCGAGCCGGTGATCTCCACGCCAGATGGCTCGATCATCCGGCCGCCGCGCGACACGCGCGCCGCGAGCGTGCCGCTGCGCGAAGCCGGCATCTACACCCTGCACGACGGCGAGACGCGGAGCGCGCCGGTCGGCGAGCTGGCGGTGAACGTTCCCGCGAGCGAGTCCGACCTCGGCGTCGTCGCGACGAATGATCTGCTCGCGGGAGTACGCCGCAGCGGCGCGAGCGTCGGTGATGCGGATCCTACGCCGGCTCCCATCGAGATCGAGCGGCGACAGGGGCTGTGGCGACTGGCGATCCTCGCCTTCGTCGCGCTCCTGCTTGCCGAGATGCTGATGGCCAGCCGCGGCTGGCGTGCGGTGGCGAATCCAATGACGAAGGTCCCCTCGTCGGGAGAGAGCTCATGACACAGGCCGACCAACTCCTCGCTTCACTCGCCGTGCTGCGGCGCCAGTGGCGACGGCGCATCGTGCTCGAGGCGCTCGCGTGGGTCGCGCTCGCCGCGCTGATCGGGCTCGTCGCCGGTTGGGTGGTGACGTGGATCGTCGAGCCGGCCGGTAATGGGCTCGTCGGGATCCGCGTGCTGGCGTACGGACTGATCGTCGGCACGCTGGTGCGCTTTCTCGTCGTGCCGCTCGCGCGACGCACGAGCGACCAGCGGTTCGCGCTGTACGTGGAGGAGCATGCGCCCGAGCTGAAGCAGGCGCTGATCGCCTCCGTGCACGAGCTGAGCGCGCCGGAGACCGAGCGGTCGTCACCGGCGCTCACTGCGCGCCTGGTGGGGCGCACGGTGGACGCGGTGCGCCCGCTCGAGCGAGATGGCCGGATCGAGAAGCCGCGCGTCGTGCGCGCGCTCTGCCTTTTCGGCGGCGCGGTGGCCGCGGCCGCGCTGCTGCTGATCGTCGGGCCGGATGGACTGCGCGATACGGCGCGTGCGCTGTTCGTCCCGTGGGGCACCGCCGAAGCGGCGACGCCCGTGATGATGGTGCGCGTCGTGCCCGGCAACGCGGCCGTGCCGAAGGGCGCGTCGGTGGACGTCGGCGCGTCGCTCTCCGGCTTCGCGTCGGACAGCGCCGAGCTGCTCTTCCGCACCGACACGATGCAGCAGTGGACGCATCTGCCGATGTTGCGCGAGAAGGACGAGGATCGCTTCACCTCGCGCCTGTTCGACGTCGCCAAGGCGACGGAGTACTTCGTGCTGGCGAACGGCGTGCGCTCACCAACGTACAAGCTCACCGTCTCGAACCTCCCCGCGGTGAGCAAGCTGGCGCTCGACGTGAGGTTTCCGGCGTACACAGGAATGCCGGCAGAACATCATGACGACGGCGGCGACGTCGCGGCGGTCGTCGGCAGCACGGTCACCGTTCGTCCTGCGACGACGATGCCGGTGCGCAGCGGCTCGCTGGTGTTCGACAATGGGACGACGGTGCCGCTCGTCGCCGACTCGGCCGGCGCACTGCGCGGCTCCTTCCGCGTCGCGACCAGCGGCTTCTATCGCGTCGACCTCGTCAGCCCGGACGGCGTGAACGTCGCCGGCGGCGTCCAGTACGCGGTGGACGCGCTCCCCGATCGCGCGCCGACGGTGCGCATCGAGCAGCCGGGCCGCGACACGAAGGTGACGAACGTCGAGGAGCTCTCGATCGCCGTCGGCGCGTCGGACGACTACGGCGTCGAGTCGATGGAGCTCCTCTACCAGGTGAACGGCGGGCCGGAACAGAAGGTCGCGCTCGCCGGCGGCAGTCGCGGCGCGAAGGAGCCGCGCGCCGCGTACACGATGTTCCTCGAGGAGCAGAAGCTCGTGCCGGGCGATCTCATCGCCTATCACGCGGTCGCACGCGACGGCGCGGGGAACGTCGGTTCGAGCGACGTCTACTTCCTCGAGGTGCGTCCGTTCGGGAAGAACTACCGGCAGGCCGAGCAGGGCGGTGGCGGCGGTGGTGGTGGCGGCGGCGCCGATTCCCCCGACGGCTTCGTCCCGCGCCAGCGCGACGTCGTTGCCGGCACCTTCAACTGGCTGCGCGACAGCGCGACGACCGCCTCCCGCAAGCGGCGTGAGGACATCGCCACCGTCCACATCGCCGAGGCTCGGCTGCGCGAAGACGTCGAGGAGCTCGCGCGCAAGATGGAGCAGCGCGGCGCCGCGCGCGCCGACACGATGTTCGTGCACATCCAGGCGGAGCTCGAGCAGGCGGCCGTCTCCCTGCGCGCCGCGGAAGAGCTGCTCGTGAAGGGCCAGGGTAAGGAAGCGCTCGCGCCGGAGCAACAGGCGCTCCAGCGTCTGCAGCGCGCCGAAGCGATGTACCGCGACGTGCAGGTGCAGTTCGGCCAGCAGCAGGGTGGCGGCGGTGGTGGCGGCGGCGGACAGCAGCGCGCCGAAGACCTCGCCGATCTGTTCGAGCTGAACAACGACAAGCTCCGCAATCAGTACGAGGCGGTGCAAAGCGAGTCGCAGGATCCGCAGCAGAGTGGCCAGCGCGCGGCCGATTCCGCGCTCGACCGACTCAAGGAGCTCGCACGCCGGCAGCAGCAGGAGAACGAGCGCATGCAGCGGATGGCCGACGCGATGCGCGAGCGGCTCGGTCGTGACCAGAGTGCCAGCTCGGGCGGTGGTGGCGGAGGTGGCGCCTCGCAGCGCGAGCTGGCGCGCCAGGCGGAAGAGGAAGCGCGGCGCCTGGAAAGGCTCTCACGCGAGAGGAAGTCACCCGAGCTGGCCGAAGCCGCGCAGCGGCTCCAGCGCGCCGCGGACGCAATGCGTCGCGCCGCCGGGGGCTCGCGGGAGCAGGGGCAGCAGGCGCTGGAGCAGCTCGGCAGCGCGGCGAATGGGCTCGAGGGCGCACGCGCGGACCGCGTGAGCGAGAGCGTGCGTCAGCTCGAGCGGCAGGCGCAGGCGCTGCAGGATCGCCAGCGCGAGGTTGCCGCCGGTGTGCGTGCCTCGGGCACGGGGAGCCCGCAGCAGCGCGCCGAGCAGATTCGTCGAATGGGGGAGAAGAAGGACGAGCTGTCGCGCGAGGTCGAGCAGTTCGAGTCGAACGCCGACCGGGTGAGCCGCGAGGCGCGCCGTGCGCAGCCGAAGGCGGCGCAGCGCACAGGCGAGGCAGCCGACGCGGTGCGCGAGCAGCGCATCAAGGACAAGATCGACTTCTCCAAGCGCGCGCTCGGCAATGCGTCGCCTGAGTACTCCAACGCGTTCGAGAACCAGATCGGCGAGAACATCGGCGACGTCGCCGAGCGGATGCGCGCGGCAGCGGGCGCACTCGGCGCGAACGGGCAGACACCGGCGACGCAGGGGCGCGCGCTCGATCAGACGCGCGAGCTGGTGCGCGGGCTCGAGTCGCTGCGCGACCAGATCGCCCAGCGCGATGGCCAGCGCGGACAGAATGGCCAGCAAGGGCAGACCGGGCGCGAGGGACAGCAAGGCGCCCAGGGACAACAGTCAGCGCAGCGCGGGCAGCAGGGCCAGCGTGGCCAGCAGGGTCAGAATGGCCAGCAAGGCCAGCAGAACGCGCAGGGACAGGGCAACTCCGGCCAGCAGCGTGGCGGAATGGGCGGGCAGATGCCGAGCGGTGCGACGCCGTACGGCAGCGAGCCCTCCGACGACGATCCGCGCCAGCTCTCGCGCGCACTCGGCATGCGTCGCGCGAACGCCGAGGCGCTGCGGCGGCAGTTCGGCACGCTCGGCATGGACACGCGCGATCTCGACCGCGCGATCGAGAACCTGCGTCGACTCGAGCGGAGTGGTGCGCTCGACGATCCAGGCTCGGCGGAGAAGTTGGAAGCCGATGTGATCGACGGGATCAAGGACTTCGAGTTCGCGCTCGACCGGAAGCTCAACGGCGCGCAGCCCGGCGGACCAACGCTCGGCGCACGCTCGCCAGTGCCCGAGGAATATCGGGCCGCCGTCGAGGAGTACTACCGCTCGCTCGCCGGTGGGAGTGGGCGTCGCGAGAAGTAGGCGAGTCGTGCGCATGGCGCGCGCGATTCGCCTGCCGCGTTGGCGCGCGCTCGCGCTGGGCGCGGTCGTGCTGGCGGGCCTGACGCTCGCCGCGCGCGCGGGAGCGCAGCGCTGGCGGCGCTTCACCGCCGAGCCGAACGCGGCGTACGACGGGAAGTTCACCTTCGTGCGCCTGAGCTACACCGTCTACGGCCACAGCGGGTGGGAGTTCGACTATCCGGCCATGGAGCGAAACTTCATGACCATCCTCAACGACCTCACCACCGTCCACCCGCACGTCCGCGAGAGCAACATCCACGCGATGGACGACCCCGAGCTCGGTCGCTATCCGATCGCGTATCTCTCGGAGCCCGGCTGGTGGCACCCCGACGAGCACCAGGCGGCGGGGCTTCGCACCTGGCTCGCGAAGGGCGGCTTCCTGATCGTCGACGATTTCTACTGGCCCGCCCAGTGGAACAACTTCGAGCGCTCGATGAGGCAGGTCCTCCCCAACGCGAAGATCGTCCCGCTCGACGTGACGCACCCGATCTTCAACTCCTTCTTCAAGATCGAGACGCTGAAGGGGATGCATCACCCCGACCGCGAGGACGCGCTGGCCGAGTACCGGGGGATCTACGAGGACAACGACCCCTCGAAGCGCCTGATGGTGATCATCAACTACAACAACGACATCGGCGACTACATGGAGTGGTCGGGCGAGGGGTACTACGCGGTCAACTTCTCGAACGACGCGTACAAGCTGGCGACGAACTACGTGGTGTATGGGTTGACGCATTGATGCGGTGAGTTGGTGAGTTGGTGAGTTGGGCAACGGCCTCGGGAGGCAGGAGCTTCCCGAGGCCGTGTCGTCACTAACTCACCAACCCACT
>DASVNI010000011.1:0-11727 GCA_036383935.1 Gemmatimonadaceae bacterium
GGCGAACCGTGCGCGCGCCTCGGCGAGCGCTTCCGCAGGCCCATAGATCGACGTCAGCTGTGGTGCTCCCATGCGAGGAGCGGCGCCACGTTGGCGTGCTTCAGATGGTAGGCGCGGCAGACGGCTTCGAGCAGCTCGATATCGGTCGGAGGGGCGCCGAGCACGGCGCGTTCGGCGATCGGCGCGAGGATCTCGCGTGCGCGCGCCCAGTCTTCTGGTACCGGGAGCAAGGAAATGGTCCAGCCGAGGTAGCGGTGCCAACCCCCGCGTGCCGGTTCTGCGATCGTGTTCAACCATGCTGCCGCGAGCCGCGAGTTGAGGATCGCGGCGAGCGCAAGCGCGTCGTCGAGCTCGGCGCAGGGCAGCACGTAGCAGGTGTTGAGCGGCACCGTCTCGTCGCCGGCGGGAATGACGGCGGCGCGCGGTTGCCGGCCGAAGTCGCTCCACACCACGCGATGCTGCAACGACGTCGCACCCTCGGTACGGAACAGCGACCACCAGGCGCGCGATCCGCGCAGGTCGGCGCGTGCAGCGAGCTGGCGGCGCCAGGGCGCGAGCCAGCGCGCGGCACCGTGGGGCAACGCCGTCAGCGGCGCACCGTTCGACGCGTGCGTCCACACGATTGCCGCGTCGGTCGGTCGAAGCCGCCACGCCGTCACGGCGTCGCCCCGCAGCAGTGGGCGGAGCGCAGCGTGCTCGATCTGACCGGAACGATTGCTATAGGTCACCGTGGTCATCGTTCCGTCGCGTGCACCGCGCTCGACGATGAACGCGTCGTTGCAGCCGCATTTCACGCCGAGTGTAGGCCTGCCGAGTGGTGCCTCGCCCAGCGGGCGACCGTGCGCGGTGACGCGATCGAGCGCTCGGCGCACTTCGGGTGGCAGAAGGAGCCATGGACTCGCTTCATCGTCCGGGTCTAGCCGGATCGACTCGGATGCGCTGCTCCATTCCACGACGAGCGACCGACGTCGCACCGAGGCGCGAAGCTCGGTGGGCGCATCGCTGGACGGCGACGCTACGAGCACGGAGGGATACACAGCCGCGTCGAAACCGCAGGAGGCCTCTGACCAGTCTTCCAGCCGGAGCAGGCGGGCGTCGCGTCCGAGGAGTGCCCTCGTTCCGCCCCCAGCGAGCGATCGCCACAGCTTTGCGGGGAGGAGCAAGGCGACGACGCCACTGGGCGCGGCGAGCGCGAGGCTCCGTTCGACGAACAGTGCGGCGAGATCGACCTGGGCAGCGAAGCCGGTGCCCGCACGCGCGCGTTCGGCGCCGGCACTCCAGGCCGCGTCTCGGAAGACGGCGAAGCGCCGGCGCAGCGCGGCACGCTCGCCGGGCGGGATGTTGTGCAGCCGGACCCACGGCGGGTTGCCGACGACGAGTGGGAAGCCGTTGACCGCGTGTACGTGCGCGAAGTGCGACGGGAAGGAGAAGGGGAGGGCGCCGCCATCGGCCAGTCGCTGTCGCTCTCGACGGAGTGCGGCGGTGCGTCGTCGCAGCGCGAGCGACTCACCGCGCGACACCGTCGCCGCGCCGCCGCGGTCGCCGAACAGATCTCGGCTCCGCAGCGCGATGACCCGCTCGCGTCGTTCGGTGCGAAGCATGGCGATGCGCCGATCGATCGCCGCGATCGCGCGACGACGCTCCTCCCGATCGAGCGCTCGGCGGAGTGGCGCCTTGCGTGCGCCGGCGGCGCGCGCGTAGCGCTCACGAAGGCGCGCGAGGGCAGCGGGCGGCCCGACGAGCGTCGGCGGTTCGGCGAATCCCTCACCGGCGAGGGCGTCGCCGACGCGGACGTTGCAGTCGAGGTTCGGGAGCGGCGGCACGGCGCTCATGCGTGTTTCGTCGCTCTCGATCACGACGGAGAGCCAGAGCCGCAGCTCGCAGAGCCACACGGCTGTCGGGTTGACGTCGACTCCGTGAATCGCGCGGGCGAGCACGTCGCGCCGGATGTCGGCGATGCCGCGGAGGTCACCCGCGATGCGGTGGAGATCGGCGAGCGTCTCGAGCAGATGGACGAGGAAGGCGCCCGAGCCGCACGCCGGGTCGAGGACGACGAGCGACGCCAGCTCGCGCCTGAGCAGCGTGGCACCGTTCGCGTCGATGGCATCCCTGCGCAGCGCCGCCGTCACGACGTGCTCGGGCAGACCCGCTTCGCTGAGGCGCGCGGCGAGCGCCGTCTCCGCGACGTGCGCCACCAGCGCCTGCGGAGTATAGAAAGCCCCCGAGGTGCGGCGTTCGCGCGCCGCCATGAGCGACTCGAACGCGCGGCCGAGCATCTCGGGGTCGATCGCCACCTCGCTCCAGCGGTCCTGTTCCTCCCGGGCAGTGAAGCGGTAGGCGCCGAGCACCTGACCGAAGAACTCACCGAGCGCCTCGTCGGAGAAGCGGGCGCGCGAGTGCCGGCGCTCGAGCATCGTCTTGCCGAACAGGCCGCCGTTGAGGAAGGGGATCGCGCCGAATCGACGCGCGGCTGAGGCGCGGCGACACATCGGCGTGTTGAGCGTGCCGAACCAGAGTGGGAGCAGCACGCGCTGGTGGAATGCGCCGCCGCTCGCCATGCAGGCGTCGAACTGGCGCGCGAGGAAGGCGCGATCTCCGTCGAGCCAACCCTTCGTCTCGAGAAAGGAGAGGAAGAGCAGGCGCGATGCCGCGAGCAGCGCGAGCTCGCGGCGCTCGTCGTCGCGAACGCGAGGCAGGGAGCTCGCGAGTCCGGCGACGCGCTGCTCCAGGGTGCGGTAGAATCGGCGCGAGAGCGCATCGCGGCCGAGCAGCTCGCACCAGCGCGTGTGGACGGCGAGGTCGTCGTCGCCCGCCGCCGCGGCGAGCGCGCAGAGCGACTCCGCGTCACTGGCGACGATGCGGTCGCGGCGCGCGACGAGCGCGACGACGCGCGGTGGTCGCGCTCCCGCGCTCCAGCAGGCGAGCCCCACCTCCCCGTCGGCGGTGGCGCCGATGAGCAGCCAGAGCACGGGGCCGGTGCGCGCCGCGAGGGAGGCGGCGAGCTGCGAGAACAGCGAGCGGAGAGAGATCGACTCGCGCGACTCGACGATCAGCGCGCGGATCGCGCCGGGCCCACGGACCACATGGGCGTCGCACACGGCACTCGGCACACCGAGCGCGCGGCGGTTGGCGTCGTCTATGTGGGCCGGCTCACCGTCGATCCCGAGCTCGGCGGCGATCGGACGGAGTGTGTCCAGCGAGCGAGCATTCTCGAGCAGTGCCGCGGCGTGACGGAGGGTTCGCACGCGGGCACGGTACGAACGCTCGGTCGACGCTCCGGCACCGCTCCGCTGCGCACATCAGCGGAAAGATCTGGGTGGGGCGGAAGGTGCAGATTCCTCGACTCGCTGCGCTCGCTCGGGATGACGGCGTCACTCTGGGGTCAGAGCCCTTGGGCTCTGACCCCACGCTCTCTTACGCACTCACGCAGCCTTATACTCCCGCTCCTTCCACCGCACCCGCCGCCCGCGCACCGTCGCGCGCAGTGTGATGTACAGCAGCACCACCGCGCCCAGGGGATGCAGCAGCGCGTACGCCGGCGACTCGCGCAGCCAGAGATATACGAGCGCCCACCACACCAGGTTCGCGCCCATCGCGATCGCGGCCCACGTCAGCGCGGCCGATCCCACCACGCCGGCCAGCGCGAGCGCCAGCACAATCGGCGGCACGAGTTGGAACAGCGACGGCGTCACGAGCAGCAGTGGAAAGATCACGCGTCCCGGCGCACCGAACGGCATCGCGTCACGCCCGCCGGCGAAGACGTTCTTCCCCCACCCCTCGATCAGCTCACGCAGCGAGGTGTACATGCGCGTCGAGAGCTGCTCGAGGCCGAGCACGAGCGACACCGTGCGTCCCGCGCGGAACCAGTGCTGCGCCATCGCGAGGTCTTCCGCCACCTTGTCGCGTACCGCCGCGTGTCCGCCGCAGGCCTCGTACGTGTCCCGCCGCACCCAGAGGCACTGGCCGTTGGCGATCTTGGACGACGCGAAGCGCGAGCGGTTCACGTGCTCCGTGCTGCCGTAGCGCTGCAGCAGGATGCCGAATACCTGCGGCTGCACGAGGCGCTCCCAGAAGCTTCCCATCTCCTGCGTGCCGGCGACGGAGATCAGGTCCGCGCGGCGCGCCATCATCGCATTCACCACGCGCGTCACGAGATCGGGCGCCTGGCGCGTGTCGGCATCGAGGAAGCCGAGGATCGAGCCCCGCGCCTGGGCCGCGCCGGTCGCGCACGCCCACTGCTTCCCGAACCAATCGTTCGGCAGGGGCGGGGGGACGATCACGCGCAGGCGCGGATCGCGCGATGCGATCGATTCCACGATCGCGCCCGTGTCGTCGGTCGAGTGATCGTCCACGACGATGACCTCGAGCCGCGGATAGGTCGATGCGAGCGCCGACTCGACGCACGGCGCGATGTTGCGCGCTTCGTTGCGCGCCGGGATGACGATCGAGACGAGGGGCGCCTCCTGCGGCGGCTCCGCGCGCTCCTCGTCGAGCGAGCGCGACTTGCTCGCACGCACGATCGCGACGATCGGGGCGAGCACCCAGGGGATGGCGAACAGAACGGGGGCGAGAGTCGGCACGCGAGGAAGCTAGGCGCTGAACGCAATGAAGGGCGCCTCGATTCGGTCGAGGCGCCCTTCATCGTCGGTCGGGTGATGTCAGCGCTGCGATCTGTCGTCGTCCCGTCCGCCGGATCCGCTGGATCCGCTGGATCCGCTGGATCCGCTCGAGCGGCCGCGATCGCCCTGGTTGCCCTGGTTGCCCTGACTGCCCGAGCCACTCGCGTTGCTCGTGCCACCGAAGCCGCCGGTTCCACGTTGCGAGCCGGACATTCCCGAGCCCGAGGAGCCGGAGGATCCGGACATGCCCGAGCCCGACGATCCGGACGATCCGGACATCCCTGACGAGCCCGACGACCTCGGCGAGCCCGAGGATCCCGACGACCCTGACGAGCCAGACGACCCTGAGAAGCCCGACGAGCCGCTGCTGCTCGACGAACCAGAAGAGGCGCTCCGATTGCTCTGTCCGCTCATCCCCGAGCGGTTCGTGTCGCCCGCCAGCTCGTCCGAGGCAGAGGGCGACCGGTTGCTGCTCGACGCATTCCGCGAGCTGCCCTGACTGGAGGGCTGGTCGCCGCGGATGTCGCGCTGCGACGATGAGCCTGACTGCCCCGACTGCCCCGGCCGGTTCGACGAGCCCGATTGCTGGTCGCCCTGCGACCCCGATCGGCCCGACGACCCGCTCATGCCGCCCTGGTTCCCCTGGTTCCCTCCTTGGTTCCCACCCTGACTCCCGCTCTGGTTCCCACTCCGGTTCACGTTCGACGAGCCCGAGTTCTTGTCGCGATCGGTCATCTGGCGAACCTCCTTCTAAAGTGACCCTCGGACGGATCGGCCACCGCACCGCCTTGTCCGAGGGTGGCCCTTGGGGGGCATAACGAGTGCCATTTGTCAGTGTCTGCAGCATTCGCGAGGGCTTGCGCGCGCTACGCTCGAAGGCCATGCGCGCTCGCGTTCGCTCCACTCGTTACGCGCACTCGAAGTGCCCATTGCACCACGCGATAGCGCTCTCTACGTTGCCCGCGATGCGACTTCCGCCACCGCTCACTCCCGGCGCTCGCGTCGCCCTCGTCGCGCCAGCGGGACCGCTGCGCGGGCCGGACGAGCTGGAGCGCTCCATCGCCAACGCACGCACCCTCGGCTGGGAGCCCACAGCCGGCGACCACGTGCTCGCCCGTCACGACTACCTCGGCGGGAGCGATCGCGAGCGCCTGCGCGATCTGAACGCCGCGCTCAGCGACGACTCCATCGACGCGATCTGGTGCGTCCGCGGCGGCTACGGTGCGATGCGTCTCCTGCCACACCTCGACTACGCATCACTCACGCGGCGGCCACGCGTGCTGCTGGGCTACTCTGACGTGACCGCGCTGCATGCCGCGGTCGGCACGCGCTGCGAGCTCGTCACGTATCACGGCCCGACGGCGCGCGAGAATCTCAGCGGCTTCTCGCGTGATTCGCTCGTGCGGGCCGTGGTCGAGCGCCGCGACCCGTTGGGCGAAGCGCCCGCGGCCCGCACGATCCGCGGTGGCCGAGCCCGCGGTCGCCTCGTGGGGGGAAACCTGGCACTCCTCTCGGCGCTCGCGGGAACGCCGTACGCGCCGGATTATACAGGGGCGTTGCTCGTGCTCGAGGATGTCGGCGAGCCGGCCTATCGCATCGACCGGATGCTCACGCAGCTCCTGCACAGCGGCGCGCTCGGCCAGATCACCGGGATCGTGGCCGGCCACTTCACGGAGACCACCCCCGGACACGAACTTTCATCGCGCACGCTCGACGTGATCCTCCGCGAGGCTGCCGACGTCGCCGGCGTTCCGGCCATCGCCGGTACGCCGATCGGCCACATCGGCGAGCAGTGGACGCTTCCGCTCGGCGCGATGGCCGAGCTCGATGCCGACGCGCGCTCGTTGCATGTGGAGACGTCGTGAGCGCGGCCTTGCGCGTGCATCGACGACGAGACATACCGCGACCACTCCGATGAAGACCGCCAACGACCTCTACCGGGAAGCCAGGTCTCGCGTGCGACAGATATCTGCCAAGGAAGCGCTGGAGATTCATGAGAAGGGCGGCGCCACGTTCGTCGACTGCCGCGACCTCAACGAGGTGAACCTCGGCATGATCCCCGGCGCCATTCACCTCGACCGCGGCCGCATCGAGTCGAAGGTGGAGGCAGCGATCCCGCGCGACGCCACCGTCGTGCTCTACTGCGCTGCGGGCAATCGATCCGCGATGGCTGCGGAGACGCTCGAGCAGATGGGATACACCGACGTCGTCTCGCTCGACTCAGGCTTCCGCGGCTGGGTCGAAGCGGGGGGAGACATCCAGGAATGACCGCTCCGAGTGCATCCCAGCGCGTCGCGCCGCAGCGATTCGACCTCGAGGGAGCGCTCGGGCGAACGATCCGTGGCGAGCTGCGACTCGTCCCCGACGCGCGCGCCTCCGTCGTGCTCGTCCACGGCTTCAAGGGATTCGCGCGCTTCGCGTTCTTTCCCTACCTCGCCGACCGCCTCGCCGAAGCCGGCATCACCGCGGTGACGTTCAACTTCTCCGGCAGCGGCGTGGGCGAGGACATGGAGAGCTTCGACGATCCCGAGGCGTTCGAGGAGAACACCTACACGCGCGAGCTGCACGACCTCGGCATCGTGCTGGCCGAAGGGGAGCGGCTCGGCTGGATCGCGCCGCAGCACGGACTGTTCGGTCATTCGCGCGGCGGCGGGATCGCCATCCTGCGCGCGGCGCGCGACGTCCGCATTCACGCGCTCGCGACGTGGGCGACGATCAGCACCGTGAAGCGCTGGCCCACCGACATCGCCGACGAATGGCGCACGACCGGCGAGTTCCCGGTGGAGAACGCGCGCACGAAGCAGGTCTTCAAGCTGCGCACCGCCGTGCTCGACGAAGCGACGGAGTATGGCGACAGCATGCTCGATGTCACGCGCGCGGCGGAGACGCTTCTCTGTCCCTGGCTCATCGTGCACGGCGACGCCGACGAGACGGTACCGATGGGCGAGAGCGAACAGCTCGCGCGCGCGGCGGGATCGAACGCAACGTTCCTCCGCATCGCCGGCGGAACGCACACGCTCAACGTCGCGCACGGGATGGCGTCGCCTTCGCCGCAACTGCTCGAGGCGGCGGATCGCACGGTACGCTTCTTCGTCGATCGCCTGCTCGCGCCAACGCGGGGATGACGCCGCCGACGGCCGAGTTGGACCGGCTGCAATCGCATCCACGAATCGGTCGGCTCCTGCGCTCGCTCGCCGAGCATCCGCCCGTGGTAGTCGAGGCGGAGGAGGCGGTGCGCCGCGCCGCGATCCTGCTCGCGCTCCGCGCCCGTGCCGATGGTGAGCCCGAGCTGCTCATGATCAAGCGGGCGGAGTTCGAGCGCGATCCGTGGAGCGGGCACATCGCGTGTCCGGGCGGACGCATGGAGCCCGAGGATCGGGATCTCGCCATGACCGCGGTGCGCGAGGCGTTCGAGGAGACCGGCGTCGACGTGGCGCGCGACGGCCGGCTGCTCGGTCACCTCGACGATCTCTATCCGCGCACGCCGACGCTGCCACCGATCGTCATCCGCCCGTACATCGCGCTCGTGCGCGCCGACGTGGCGATCGTCCCGAGCCCCGAGGTGGCCGCGGCGTTCTGGGTGCCCCTCTCGGCGCTCGCCGAGCGTGGCGCGTGGGGAACGGGAACCGTGACCGTGCGCGGCATCGAGCGCAGGGTCCAGGTGTTCCAGCATGGCGAGTACACGGTGTGGGGACTCACCGAGCGTGCGCTGCGCCAGCTGCTGACGTTCATGGGTGAGCCGCCGGCCGACTGAGGACGCCGCAGCGCGCCAAGGGGGCAGACACCTTCGGTATCTGACCCCAACATCTGACCCCAACATCTGACCCCAACATCTGACCCCAACCTGATCAAGCGGGCGGGCGCTTCTCGCACATCAGGCCGAGCAGGTGCTGGTCGGGATCCTTCAGGAAGCACATCCACAGCTCGTGATCGGGCATCCGCGCCACGAGGTGCGGTGTGTCGACGAACGTCGCGCCGCGCTGCGTCATCGCCGCATGCTCGGCCTCGATGTCGGCGACGCGCAGATACAGCACGGTGCTGCTGCCGGGCACGAACGCCCCTTCCGGCACGGTCAGCATGAGGCGCACGTCGCCGATCGCCAGGAACGACAACGTCGGTGCCGGCGCAAAGAGGAAGCGCAGCCCCACCACGTCGCGATAGAAGGCGACGCTCCGCTCCATGTTGCCCACCGTGAGCGCGACCTGCCCGAGTCCTTCGATCATCACTGTCCTCTGTCAGTCGTTCAGTGGTGATGCCGTGCGACGATGGTCACGTCGTTCGCCGATCACCCGATGTTGCGCGGTCGGACAATGGTATTGGCCCCTGTGCGCACTGTCACTGCTTGCGAAACCGCGCGCCCGCACGCAGCGGTGACGCCCCGCCGTCCGCCCCGGTCCCCGCTTTTGTGAGGCAACTTCCCGGGCTGGCTCCCTCTGCCACAGATCTCGCGCGACGCATTCGCGACGGTGATCCGGCCGCCCTGGAGACACTCTTTCACGAGCACTACGCCGCGCTCTGCCGCTTCGCCAATCGGTATCTGCACGATCGCGCCGCGGCGGAGGACCTCGTGCAGGATGTCTTCACGAGCATCTGGGCTGGACGGCTTCGGCTCGACGTGCGTGGAAGCCTGCGGCCGTATCTCTTCACCGCGGTGCGCAACCGCGCGCTCAACCTGCGCAAGCATCAACTGGTCGAGCGCGACTGGGAGCGTGACGAGGCATTACCCGATGTCCGCGCGTTGCATCGCGCGCCGCGGCGCCCCGACGATCTGCTCGACGACGTCGAGCAGCGCAACCGCCTGCGCGCAGCGCTCGAGGCGCTGCCGGAGCGCTGCCGGCTCGTGATGCAGCTCCGCTGGGAGGAGCAGCTCTCGCACGCCGAGATCGCCGAGATACTGGGCATCACCGTGAAGGGTGTGGAGCGTCAGCTGGCGCGCGGCCTTCGCGCCCTGCGCGAGCGGGCACGCAGCGACCTGCGCTAACCGAACGCGACCGTTCCCCAGTGTGGGGTTTTCACGGTCCCGGTTGTCTTACCCAGTGAACCTCCTCGCGACGCGCCCCAGCGTCGCTTCCCCGATCTTTCCCGCGACGCTCCCCAGCGTCGCTTCCCCACACTGCGCGGCCCCCTCCGCGACGCATGGCCGACGATCTCGATTGGCGGCTTCTCGACCGACATCTCGCCGGTGAGGCCTCTCACGACGACGCAATAGCGATTCGGCACTGGCTCGCGGCGGATCCCGCGCGTGAAGGGGAGCTTCGCGCGCTCACATCTGTCGTGCGCTCTCCCGACGATGCCGAGTGGAACACCGCTCGCGCATGGTCACGCATCTCCGCGCGGCTCCATGAGCCGCGCCTCACCCTCCATCTCGAGCGTCGGTCGACCGCTCCGTCACGTGGGCGCGTGTGGCTCGCCGCGAGCGCGGCGGCGTTCGTGGCCGGTGCGCTGGTCGTGATCGTCTGGTGGCCGGCTCACTCGAGCCGTCCGTCCGCCGATGCCCCAACGGTCACCCAGACCGCGACTGCTCCCGCGCAGCAATCCCGCGACACTCTGCGAGGCGGAACGGCCATCGACGGGACACTCGACAGTCTCGTGCTCGACGATGTCATGCTCGGCCAGGCCGCGTCCGAGATCGGCCGGCGCTTCGGTGTGCGGGTGGACATCGCGAATCAAGCGCTCGCGGCGCGACGCGTGTCGGCGCGCTTCCGCGACGAGCCGCTTCCCCGCGTGCTCGATAGCGTCTCGGCCGTGATCGGCGCGCGCTGGACGCGCGACGGCGATCGCGTCCTGCTCGAGGAGACTCACTGATGCACCCTGCGACAACCTCTCCCATGAATCACATCGCTCGTGCAGCGCTGGGTGTCGCGCTCCTGCTCATTGCCGCGCCGCTCGGCGCGCAGCAGGAGTCGACGACGCCGGCGCCGCAGGTCGGCCCCCCGTCCGACACGACCGCCGTGCACTCCGATCGACCCCTCGTCGACTCGTCACGCACCGCAGATGCGCCGCGTAAGACGCGAGCCACGGCGGCGGTGGGTGGCACGGTGCGCGATTCGGTCGCTGGGACTGCAGTGGCCGGCGCGCGCGTCGAGCTGCTCGGAACGCGCTACTACGCGTACGTGCGCCCCGACGGCACCTTCTCGATGGGCAACGTGCCACACGGCGTCTACACGGTTCGCGTGCTGCGCATGGGATACGAGCCGCTCTCGATCAAGTCGTTCCGCATCCCCGAAGACGCCGCGGGAGGCCGGCTCGATCTCTTCATGCATCGCGCGATGCTGGCGTTGTCCGAAGTCGTCGTCACACCCGGCTACTTCGGACTATTGAAACCGAGCCTCGCCACACCGCAGGCGCTATCGAAAGAACAGCTCCAGACGATCCCGCAGGTCGGCGAGGACATCTATCGAGCGGTCGCACGACTACCGGGAGTATCCGCCGACGACTTCTCCGCGAAGTTCAATGTGCGCGGCGGATCAGGCGACGAACTGTACGTAACGCTCGACGGGCTGGAGCTCGTCGAGCCTTTTCATTTACGGGACGTCGGCGGCGCGTTCTCCATCGTCGACATCCAGTCGCTCGGCACGGCCTCCCTCACGACGGGAGGTTTTTCGTCTGAGTACGGCGACCGGCTCACTGGCGTCTTCTCGATGCAGACGAGCGATCCGCAGACGGACCGCATGCGCACGTCGCTCGGGCTGAGCGTGATGAACGCGCGGCTCACCTCGCAGGGCGGCTTCGCCGGTGGGAAGGGCGGGTGGCTCGTCTCGATGCGGCCAGGCTACCTCGACGTCGCGCTCAAGCTCACGAGCGTTCGCGACTCCATCCGCCCGCGGTACTACGATCTCTTCGCCAAGGCGCAGTACGACCTCGGGGCCGGAGGTCGCGTCGCGATGCACGTGCTCCGCGCGAGCGACACCTTTCGCTACCTGCAGACGGACGATCCAAACGTTGCGAGCGACTACGCAAGCAACTACGCGTGGCTCACCTGGGACGACGCCTTCGGCTCGCGGCTGAAGGAGTCCACCGTGCTCTCTACCGGGCTGCAGAACTGGCGTCGCGACGGAGACCAGACCAGGAACGGCCTACCCTCGGCGTTCATCACCGACCACCGGAC
>DASVNI010000012.1:0-16230 GCA_036383935.1 Gemmatimonadaceae bacterium
GTCGTCGCATCGCTCTGGCCGCGCGACGTGGCGGTGACGATCGTGCGTCCCGACTTCAGCGCGAACAGCACGCCGTTCTGCGTGACGATGGCGACGCTCGGATCCGAGCTGGCCCACGACACGCTCGGCGCCACGGTGCCCGGCGCCGAGGGAATGATTGCACTGAGCTGAACGGATTCGTCGACGTCGACGGTATCGGCCTGTCTCGTCAGGGCGAGCTGCCCTGAGTTCCCGCCCTGGGTTCCAAACGAGGGGGAGCTGGGAGCCTTCTCTCCACAGCCGACCGTGACGAGCGACAGCGCAACCAAAATGGTCGCGCCACTTCGAGCGTGGCGACGCATGTACCCTCCGGGACTCGTTCGGCGGCCCGACTGGCGTAGCGACTCCTCGTCGCTTTAGCCTCGTGGCTTTGCGTCGCCGGCTTTCGCCGGGTTTGCCTTTGTCGCGATTCCCTCGCGAGGAGGGAACACGATCCTGCCGCTCGACTGCTGTGAATGATGTGCGGTGCTGCTCACCGCGGTTCGTTCACGTGCTTCGTTCACGTACTTCGACCCGTGCTTCCCGCACCGCTTCGATCACCTGCATGGCCGCTCTGAGAGCGCTTCGCAGGGCTGACCTAGTGCGACGAGACATTTAGTACGCGGTCACGGTCTATCCGCCTGTTTCCCGAACGGGAGACGAAGCGAGCGTCCGGACGGTGGCGCGGCCTATGTCTGTATGGGTGGTACGGGTGGGATCCGGAGCCGCGAACCATGCGGCGCCGGAGTGCACGAGGATCCTACGGTCTCGTACACTCGGCATCTGTGTGCGCCATCACACCGGCGCCCAAATTTTCGCAAATTGTCGCGCGATCGGGCGCTTTGCGATGGCGTCATCACCGCAGCGCAGGCGTCGCCTTCGCCGCGTTCTCGAACGAACCGGTCATGTCCAGGCCATAGTCGCGCCATTCCCTGGCAGTGCGTGCCGCGTTCTGCCACGCAAATGGACGCGCCGTCGTACCGAGCGTGTAGCTGTTGTTTTGAAATCGATTGTTACGGCTCGTGAAGATCGCCGGATCACCCACATCCTGCACCGCGCCGGCAGCCACTCCGAGTGAGCCGGCCGGCCCAACACCCTGCGTAATGCGGTTGTCGTGCACCCAGAGGTTCTGGACTACGTGTGCACCGAGAGGTCCGGCCCCGCGACGCTGCTGCACGGCAACGATGCCATTGGCGTTCCCGCTCACCGTGTTCCCATAGACCTCGACATCGCGGGATGCGTGAATGCCGATCCCTGCGTTCCAGAGCCAACCCTGACCGCGGTACGGGTCTCCCGTCCCATTGCCGGTAACGGAGTTGTTGCGGATCACCGCCGAGTAGCCGATTTCGTGGACGATCCCCTCGCGCGCGTTCGCCTCGACTCGGTTGTTCTCGATGAGGACGTGCACGTTGTCGACGTCGGTCCAGATACCCGGCCCACCGTTGTCGTGCACGTAGTTGCTTCGCACGACCAGGGAGTCGGTCTTCACGAACTTCGTCCCACCGCTCTCGAACCCGGGATCGCTGGCGAACCGCCAATTGCCGAAGGCGATCTCGTTGCCCGCGATCAACACGCCCACGCCTACGCCGCCGATGTTGATCGTGGCGTTGTGATGCAGATGCGAGTTGGTCACGCGCATGCGATTGCCTATCCGCACGCCGAGGTTCGCGTTGTAGCTCACTTCCAGCGAGTCGAGTACCCACCCGGCCGTGGACCGCGTCAGGTCGTCGCCGCCCCAGATCGCGCCATTCTGCGCCGGCGGCGTGTAGCGCGTGATCGAGATGTTCCGGAGCGTCACGCCATCGACCCACCGCGTGCCGTTCCACCCCTTGAAGGCGAACGCCGTGGCGTTCTGTCCATCGAGCACCGTCCCGGGCTCACCGCGGAACACGTCGCCGGCCTTCGGTACGACGCTCTGCCGCACGTGTGTGCCCCTCTTCAGGAGAAACGTGGTCCCGGCCGGATTCGCGTCCACCTTCGCCTGGATACTTTCGCCCGGCACGATGACGATCGTGCCAGCCGTTGCCGGGAGCGGGGGGGGCGGCAGCGGCGTGTGCGGCGCCGAGCGGGCCGCCAGGAGGGCGAGCGTGGCACCTAACGCGATGGCGGGCATGGCTCTCTTCGCGAAACCGGAAACGGTAATTGCGCAGCACGTTCGGTGCCCTTTGCCACGGCGATGGTCGAGCAGCGCGACGACATCCGCGCGTGCGCTCGACTTTGCTTGCGCTTTCCGCCGATGGCGTGAGATTGGCGGCCGTCTGATCGGCTCGAGCAGATCGAGGCGCAACGAACGCGCTGGCGAGGGCGCTCGAGGCGAGCCGACGGGTTACGCGAGCGCGGGCATCGACCATCGGTACGCGATGTGCTGCGGCTGCGCAATGCACAGCCAAGAGGTCTTCGCCGATGAAGAGCTTGCCCAAGCGTCGCGCGCCGCAGCGACTCCCTTCCACGCGACTCGGAAGGAGACGCGCCGCGCTTCCGCTCCTGCTCGTCGGCGCCGCCATCGGCGCGCTCGCGCTCCATGGATGTCAGGACAAGCAGCCCACGTCCGCTGTTGACCCAGGCGGGATCGCGCCGAACCTCGCCCTGGCGCCCGCGGCCACCGCGGTCCCGCCGATCGTGAACGGTACCGGCCAGTGGGCAGCGCCCTTCGCCTGGGGCGGGACGAACCCGGGCGTCGGCATCCACCTGCACGTGCTGCCGAACGGGAAGGTGCTGACGTTCGGCCACTCGGGCACGCCCGCGGTGTGGGACCCGGCCACCGGTGCCTTCACGAGTGTCCCGTCGCCATCGCTCGTCTTCTGCAGCGGCCACGCGTGGCTCCCCGACGGCAGGCTGCTCATCATGGGCGGCCACGACGACGCGCTCGGTGACGAGTATGGTCAGCGCACATCCAACATCTTCGACTACGCCACGCAGACGTGGCAGCCGCAGGCTCCGATGGCGTACGGGCGCTGGTACCCCACCTCGACCACGCTGCCGAACGGCGACATCCTGACGACCGGCGGCACCGACTCCGCGCGCGCGGAGATGCCCTATCCCGAGATCAGGTCCGGCTCGACCACGCGCATCCTCACCGGCGCCAGGTACGACTTCGGTCAGGCGGACATGGCGTACTACCCACGCATGTTCGTCGCGCCGAACGGCAAGGTGTTCTACGCCGGCGAGGAGCAGCAGTCGCGGTGGCTCGACGTATCCGGCAGCGGCAGCTGGACCAACGGGCCGCTCAGCAACTTCGGGCGTCGCGACTACGGATCGGCGGTGGAGTACGCGCCGGGCAAGATCATGATCCTCGGCGGCGGCTACACACCGACGGCCACAGCGGAGACGATCGACCTCAACGCCGCATCGCCCACGTGGACGTACACCGGCTCCATGGCATCCGCGCGGCGCCAGCTGAACGCAACGCTGCTGGCCGACGGCACCGTCATGGCGAACGGCGGCACCAGCATCACCGGCTTCACCGAGGAGGCGGGCGCCGTCTTCGCGGCCGAACGATGGAATCCAGCGACCGGGACCTGGTCGACGATGGCGAGCCAGCAGGTGATCCGCGTCTATCACTCGACTGCGGTGCTGCTCCCCGACGGCCGTGTGCTGAGCGCGGGGAGCGGTGAAGGCTCCAACGCGACGGCGCAGCTCACGGCGGAGATCTTCTCCCCGCCCTACCTGTTCAACGCCACGGGAACGCTCGCGCAGCGTCCGCAGATCACGTCGATACCTACCTCCGTCCGCTACGGTCAGTCGTTCAGCGTAGGCTACAACAAGAACGCGAACATCGGCCGGGTCAACCTGGTTCGACTGAGCTCGGTCACGCACGCCTTCAACGAGTCGCAGCTGTTCCTCACCCTGCCGTTCACCGTGGCGTCGAAGGGGAGCAAGGTCACGATGACGGCGCCCGCGAATGGGCGACTGGCGCCGCCCGGCCCCTACATGCTGTTCCTGTTCGACGCAAACGGCGTCCCGTCCGTGGCGAAGATCCTGCGGATCGGGTGAGCGCGATATGACTGGAGTCCTGCGCGCCTACCTACTGTGCACCGAGAGGTACGGAAGTCGTATGAGCTCGCATTCCTATACCCGGTTGAAGGTTGCTTGCCGCGCGGCCGTTCGCGTGCTCCTGCTCGCGGCGCCGATCTGGGTTGCGTCCGCGGCCCTCGCCCACGCCCAGGGGGTTGTCCAGCAATCGTCCGCATCGCTGCGGCCCGGAGACAGCTTGCGAGTTCGCGTGTGGCGGGAACCCGACCTGTCGGGTGTGTTCATGGTCGATGAGCACGGCGACCTGACCTTTCCGAGACTTGGGCGCCGCAGCGTGCTCAACGTACCCATCGACAGCATTCGCGCCCGTGTCCAGCGCGAGTACGCCGAATTCGTCCGCGACGCCAGCGTCGAAATCACTCCGTTATATCGAGTGCGTGTGAACGGTGCCGTCAACAAACCAGGCCTGTTCACTGTCGACCCGACGATGAGCGTCGGCGACGCAATTGGACTGGCCGGCGGAGTCTCGTCAGAGGGCAGGAACGGCAAGGTGGACCTCGTACGCGATGGCCGCCGCATCGCCACGTCGATCTCCCCTTCCTCCCGGCTCGTCGACCTGGAGCTCCGCTCGGGCGACGAGCTCTACGTTCCGCAGCGCGGCTGGCTCGCGCGAAATCCGGGATTGCTGCTCGGCGGCCTGTCCGCCGTCGCGTCGCTGGTCTGGGCGTTCAACCGCTAACGAATAGACGTTTTCGATGCAGACAGGCTCGACCCCAACCGAAGATGTGGGCGGCGCCGTAGTCTACTCGCCACGTCCGCCGCATGGCGCCGATGCGCCTCAATGGAAGACGGAGGTCGTCGAGCAGTCCGGGACGGCCATCATCCCGTGGGCACGTCGGCACGCGCTGCTGGTGGCCGCGTGTGCGCTCGTCGCAGGAGGAGCAGGCATCTTCGTGACGGCGCGACTGCCGCGGCTGTACGAGGCGTCGGTCTCCATTCGCGTCGACCAGAAGGCGTCTCAGGCTCCGACGATCGGGGCGCCCAACTACTCCCGCGACAACGGGCTCGGCACCGAAGTCGAGATGCTGCGCAGTCGCGAGCTCGCTCTGGCCGTCGTGGACTCGCTGGGGTTGCGACTCACCGTCGCGAAGCTCGGCTCGGGCGCCGGCAAGCCGGTGTCGCGCTCGAAGGTCCTGTCCGACGTGCGAGTGCGCGCCGATGCGCCGGAAATGTGGTACCAATTGGTACGCGCCCCGGGCGATCGGCTCGAGCTTCAGGATTCGTCGGGCCGCACCATCGTGCGTCCCGCCGCCGGCGAAACGGTCCGCGTGGGCGGCGCCGTGTTTCGTCTCGCTCCCGAAGTGGCTGACTACGTCCCGCTCATGCTGGTGGTCCTCACCACGGACGACGCCGTCGACGGGATTCGCCGATCGGTGAGTATTGGACGCAGGAGCCGCGAGGCCGACCTCGTCGACGTACAGGTTCGTGGCAGCGATCCGGTAATGGTGCGTGACATCGCGAATGCCTACGGACGACTGTATGTCGCCACGCATCAGAGCGCGCGCCAGCTCGAGGCGAAACAGTCCCTGGCGTTCCTCGGCGAGCAACTCGATCGCGTCTCGCGTCAATTGGACTCGGCGGAGCGTTCGCTCGAGAACTATCGCACCCAGGCTGGGGTCATCAGCCTGCCGGAGGAGGCGAGCACCGGCGTGAGCCGGCGTGCCGAGCTCCTCGCGCAGCGCAACGCCATCGATGCGGAGCGTGACGCGCTCGATCGCCTGGTCCGGTCGACACGTGCTGGTGGCAGTAGCAAAGGGGTGGACCGCTATAGCGCGCTGCTCGCCTTTCCGACCTTGCTGCGCAGTGGCGCAGCCTCCGGTCTGCAGAACGCGCTCAGCCTGGCGGAGCAGAAACGGAGCGACTTGCTGACGCGTCGCACCGAGCGGGACGAGGAGGTGAAAGCCACCGAGGCTCGCATCGCGGAGCTCCAGGGTCAGATCCGCGATTTCGCGACGACCTATCTGCAGGGCCTCACCGATCAGGTTGGAGCCCTGGACGCGACGCTCTCCCGCTCCGATGCCGCCCTCTCCACGCTGCCGCAGAAGGAGCTACGCCATTCGGAGCTGGAGCGAAGTGCGAAAACCACCGAGGCGGTCTACGCGATGCTGCAGGCTCGGTACAAGGAAGCCGAGATCGCGGCGGCGGCGACCGATGCGAGCATCCGGCTCGTGGACGAGGCGGTTCTGCCGCGGCGGCCGGTGTCCCCCAAGCCACTCGTCAACCTCGCCCTCGCGATGATGGCAGGGCTGATGATCGGGGTCGGCGGTGCGTTCCTGCGCGACTCCAGCGATCGCTCGCTGCGGACGCGTGCTCAATTGCTCGCGCTCACCGGATCGCCGGTGCTCAGCCTCATCCCTCGCTTGAAGAGTGTGTCTGGGTTTTCGGCGCGCTTATCGGGCTTGCCCACGCGCGTGAGCGGGCTGCTTCAGGACAGCCGGCGCCGGAATGGCTCGTCGCACTCCCTGGTTCGGCCGAGCCAGTCGCCCGGCAATATGTCGTATTCCGCCGAGGATCTATTCGGCTTCGCCGCGTCGTATTCGCGTCTCGTGACCAACCTCGGCTTCGCCGGAATGGCGAATCCGATCCGCGTCGTACTGGTGACGAGTGCGCTGCCCGGAGACGGCAAGACGACCGTTGCCACGAATCTCGCGCTCACGATGGCGGGGGAAGGCAAGCGCGTATTGCTCATCGACGCGGACCTGCGCGGTGGACGCGTTGACGCGGTGCTTCGGCTCCCGCTCACCGTCGGACTGGGCGAGGTCCTGCGCGGCCAGCACGAGTTCGAGGCCGCCGTCATGCAGATGCCCGCGGGTGGTGGTCGAGAGGTGCACGTGCTTCCACGCGGCTCGGCCAAGGCGGATCCGGCTGCGCTGCTCGCGTCCGATAAGCCGCGCGAAGTGCTCGCACGCGCGCGTGAGCTGTACGACATGGTCATCCTCGATACGCCCCCCGTGAACGCGGTAGCCGATGCAGCGCTGCTCTCCCGGCAGTGCGACGGCGTGCTGGTGGTTGCCCGTTCGGGAGCGACGGCGCGCGACGCGCTGGCGTTCGCGATGGAGCAACTGCGCATCGTGCACGCGCCAGTGATCGGCGCCGTACTCAACGATGTCGATCTGCGCGGCGATGCCGGCGTCGATGGCGCGTACCAGTACTACGGTCGATACGCTCCCAGCGGGTCGTGAGTCGCTGCCCGCGACGTGGGCAGCGGCGCGACAATAGATGTAGGAGTCGTTCAACAGTTTATTCGTGGCGAACACAACCCTTTCATCGCGCACGTCGAAGGAGAGCGGCGGGTCTTTGCGAGCCGCGCCGCATGCGCTGCGCTCCCGTCGACGCGAATGAGCGCAACCGCGCGGGCCTCGCGCGCGTAGTTCAGGACGCTACGCAACGCAGAGGCACGGAAAGCGCTCCCAGGCAAACGTGCGGAAGCCGCGGCCGTCGATCCACCTGCCGTGATGACCGCATGGCGAAGCGCTCGAGGCAATCAAGCTCGTGCGTTCGCGCGGTGTACATCCACACGCGTCTTTCACCGAGCCGAGCGCGTTCGGCAGCTGCAGAGGTGTTGATCAGGCACCCGCGCTCTGGTCGCAGTTCGGTCGGCAGAATATCGTAACGATGTGTGTCGTCGCCTGCTCCCGATGCGCTCGCCGGCGCATTCGGGTCTGGGCAGGGAACTGGGAGCATGCCGACTTTTACGCGCGTCCGCCGTAAACGAGGTCCGGCGCTCGCATGGACGCCGACCCACGACTCGTATTACGAGCTCGCGCAGAAGCTTCGGAGCCAGGGACGTCTGCCGCTGTACCTCACGCAGGCGGCGATTCTCGAGTTCGAAGCACACCTGCGAGAGAGCTCGCTGCCGCTGCCGTTCGGGCTGCTGGCGGGAGACGTCTGCGTCTGTCCGCAGTCGAAGCTCGAATATCTGCTCGTCGACACGGTCTCTCGCGCTCGCGTCGAGCTTGGCGGAGACGATCCGTACGCGCAGCTCGCGGACGAGCTCCAGTCACTCGCCTCGGAGCAGAGCACGAAGTGCAAGGTCGCGATCGGGTGGTATCTGGGTGGCCTGGCGGACGACCTGACGCTGGACGACGACGTCACGCGCCTGCACGAGCAGCTGTTCCCCGAGCGCTGGCAGCTGGCGCTCGTGCGGGGTGCAGCATCGGGCGCAGAACGGGGTGCGTTCCTCCGCTACGAGAGCATATGGACCCGGTGGTACTCGATTCCGTTCTTCGAGTTTCTCCCGGAGCATGCAGAGCAGAAGAAGGGCGAGCGGCGAACCGCCATTCGGTGGGAGAATTATCGCGCCGATGAGCCGGCACTGCCGCTCGACGAGTCCAAGGTGAGTGTCCGACGCGTGGACGCAGCACCGCGCCCCTCGTGGCGGGCGAGACTCTTCGGCGCATCCTCGGAGCCACTCCGCGGGGCTGAGCGTGGTGCGCCCGGCCATGTCGCGGAGCGCGCGCGACCGACGAGCGCTCCGATCGCCACGTCGCCGCTCCGTGCGCCGGAGCTGCCACCCGTGCAGCCTGTCGAGCGGAAGGTCACGGTGCCGGTCGTCGATACGGTCACCGCACCGATCGAGCGGAAGCTAACGGCGCCCGACGTGCAGCACGTCTTCATCGATGGAATGCTGGTACCCGCCCCGCTGGCTTCCGAGCTTTCCCAGAAGCACGGGATCTCGCCAGAATCCGATCGTGCGAGCAGGTCCTCGGTCCTCGTGGGTACGGTGCTGTCGCTGATACTGGTCTTGCTCTACCTCGCTGCGAGCTGAGGCGGATGTTGTCGAAAGACGTGAGCCATTCGCCGCGGGTCGCGTCGAAGCCGTGGGCTCGAGCGCCGATTCAGAACGCCGCGATCTCCGCGATCGCCGTCTTGAAGTCCGCCACCTGTGGGAGAATCGCGTCCTCGAGCTGCGGTGCGTAGCCGACGAACGTGTCCGTGCTCGCCACCCGCTTCACCGGTGCATCGAGCCAGGCGAAGCAGTCGTCCGCGATGCGCGCGGCGATCTCCGCGCCGTATCCCCACGAGATGGCGTCCTCGTACGCCACGATGACGCGACTGGTGCGCTTCACACTCTCGTACACGCGCTCGCTGTCCCACGGAGACAGAGACCGGAGGTCGATGACCTCCGCATCGATCCCGCGTTCCTCGTGCATCTGATTGGCCGCGGCGAGCGCGCGCTGCACCGTCGCGCCGTACGTCACGATCGTCAGGTCGGTGCCGCTGCGTACCGTGCGCGCCTTGCCGAACGGGATCATGAAGTCGGGGCCAGGATTCACCCCTTTGTTGTACGTCTGGCGGTAGAGGTGCTTGTGCTCGAGCACCAGCACCGGATCATCGCAACGGATGGCGGTGCGCAGCAGCCCGTTCGCATCGAGCGCCGTGGACGGACAGATGACGCGGAGCCCGGGGCAGTGCGTGAAGATCGACGCGCCGGTCTGCGAGTGATACAGGGCGCCACGGATGTAGCCGCCGTACGTCACGCGGATCACGACCGGAGCGGCGAACGCGTTGTTGGAGCGCCAGCGCATTGTCGCGAGCTCGTCGCGAATCTGCATGTACGCGGGCCAGATGTAGTCGAAGAACTGGATCTCGACCACCGGCTTGAATCCACGTAACGCGAGCCCGATCGCGCGTCCAACGATGTTCGCTTCGGCGAGCGGCGTGTTGTAGACGCGCGCGCCGCCGAACTCCTTCTGCAGTCCCCACGTGACCTTGAAGACGCCGCCCTTGCCCTTCACGCGGGGCAGGCTGGTCTCGCGTGACGCGTCGGCGACGTCCTCCCCGAAGAGCAGCATCTTCGGGTTTCGCCGCAGCTCGTCCTTCATGCACGCGTTGAGCAGGTCGACCATCGTCGTCGGCGTGCCCTCCGTGTTCGGCGCGTCCTCGGTATCGAACGCCGCCGACGTCGGATCCACGTCGGGCGAGTAGACGAAGTCGTGGACCGTCTCCGGTCCCGGCTGCGGCTGCGACAGCGCGTCGTCCGTCGCGGCGAGCAGCGTCGCCTCCACCTCCGCCTGGATGGCGAGGATCTCCTCCTCCGTGGCGTACCCCTGCGCGACGAGCCAGCGCGGGAAGGTCGCCAGCGGATCGCGCACCGCGTCCGCTTCGCGCTCCTCCGACGTCCGGTACATGACCTCGTCGTCGGAGAGGGAGTGCGAGTAGGGACGGATCACGTGCGCGTGCACGAGCGCGGGGCCCTTACGCTTGCGCGCGTGGTCGACGGCGCGCTTCATCGCCGCGTGGCTCGCCATGAGGTCGCAGCCGTCTACTTCTTCCACATACAGTCCCGGAAAGGAACGTACGAGCGCCGAGATCGAACCGCCCGCCGTGTTCACCTCGACGGGGACCGAGATCGCGTAGCCGTTGTCCTCGATCAGGTAGACGATGGGAAGCTGGAGGTTCGCCGCCGTGTTCAGCGACTCCCAGAACTCTCCTTCCGACGTCGTGCCTTCGCCCGCGGAGACGAGCACCACTTCATCGTCCTTGAACCCTTCCGTGATGCCGAGCAGTCGCGCGCGGAGCGTTGCCTCGGCGCCGCCCACGGCGTGCAGGAACTGGGTCCCCGTCGGGGACGACGCGGACACGATGTTGAGTGGTGCGTTGCCCCAGTGACTGGGCATCTGCCGGCCGCCCGAGGCGGGATCCTTCGCCGCGCCGACGGCCTCATACAACATCTCGGCTGGTGTGACGCCCAGCTCCAGGCAGAGCGCCCGATCGCGGTAGTAGAGGTAGAACCAGTCGTAGGCTGGCTTGAGCACCATTCCGGCGGCGCACAGGACCGCCTCGTGGCCGGCGCCCGAGATCTGAAAGAAGATCTTGTTCTGGCGCTTGAGCTGGATCTCGCGGTCGTCCAACCGGCGCGAGAGGAGCATCGTGCGGTAAGCGCCGACCAGCTGGTCGCGCGACAGACCGGGGGCGTGCTTACGCTCCGCGCGGGTCTGAGTGGCCATGCAAGGACCGCCTGGTGAAGATGGGCCGAGCCGAAAGATAACGCCGGGTCACGGGGCCGCGCTGACGGCGCCTCCCCCTGCCTCGACGCAGGCTGGCATCCAGCCTGCACCTCGCATTCGATGCACCAACAATGAAGAGGGCTCATGCAAGCGGCTAACCAGCAGACCTGTCCGTTCTGCGATCTGATCCGTGGCGCGGGTGAGGTCTCGATGTGCTACGAGGATGGCGACGTCGTCGCGTTCATGGACATCCAGCCGGTGAACCCCGGCCACGTGCTCGTCGTTCCTCGCACGCACTACGAGTCGCTGGAGGACATCCCGCACTCGCTCGCGACGCATCTGTTCGAGATTGCGATGCAGCTCGCGCCCGTGGTGAAGCACGTCGGGAACGCGGACGGGCTGAACATCCTGGTGAACAGCGGCGCTGCCGCGGGGCAGTCGGTGTTCCACTATCACGTCCACGTGATTCCGCGCAATCCCGGCGACGGCTTCGACATCCCCCTGCCGTTCGCCGGTTCGCAGATGCCGGACCGCACGGTGCTCGACGCGAACGCGGCGCGGATCATCGCCACGTTACGCGATCCCGTGGCACTTCGTCCGGATCGTAGGGGTACCAGTGAGGACCGACGCGCACCGAGCCACTGAGCGAGAGCCGTCCAGTCGGCACGCTCTACCTCTTGCGCGATTGGCACACGCACTGCACTAATGGGGCGACGAGCGGCACGTCCGCTCACCCGACGCACCCGGAGGCCGATGCGCAAAGAAATTGTGCAAGGCTGGACCCAGCGGATGATGCGAGCGCACAGAGCGCATCGCACGTGCTGGCGCCCCCGGTGCGACGCCGACCACGATGCACGACACCCCGCGCGAGGGAGACTCTCCCTCCGCGGGGTGTCGTCTTTTCCAGCGAGGTGAGATTGCCCGCTCGACACGGTCATCGCGTCACTCTCCCACGCGCTCCCCGCGCACCCCGAGGCCTCCTGCGTCGCGTCCGGCGACTGCTCCCCGCAGAGCACAAGCGAGCGTTCAAGCTCGCCGCGATGCGAGACTGCAGTCGCCGCTGTGTCTATTGCGGCCTGGCTCTCGACTACGATCGCGCGACCCTCGACCACGTGCATCCGCTCGCCAAGGGGGGCACGCATTCGCCGGGCAACGTCGTATCCGCGTGCCCGCCGTGCAATCGGCTCAAGGCGGACATGCTTCCCGCGGAGTTCTTTCTTCGCCATCCGTGGGCGGGGAGCAACTTCATCCTGTACGCCCGCGCCGTGCATCGCGCGCTCAAGCGCCAGGCACGCCGCGCAGTCAGTCTCGCCTACGCCGAAGCGCGCGCCGCCTGACCGGCGCGCGTGGCCGGCACCGAGTGTCGCCGTCCGGGCGGCGCACTCGGTGACCGGCGCGGCGTGAACATGTCGCCATCATAGCTCCTCCCTGCGGCGCTTCGCACCTTCGGTCGGAGTTCCGCAGATCCACGTCCGACGGCGCTTCGCACCTGCGGTCGGAGTGCCGCATGTACGGTTCAGATGCGCTCCGCCACTGGCACGAGCGCCGGCAGGCCGTTCTCGGGCCGATCGAGGTAGAAGTAGCTGCAGCTCGACCAGTCGTCGGCGCGCTCGAACAGGCCGCCCTTCGCGAGGTCGAGCGCCTCGTCGCCGGCGCCCGCGCGCGTGAGGCGACGACCCGATTGCACGAGTGCGAGTCGGTCGCGGTCCGTCGCGCCGCCGCCGAGGTAGCCGATCTGCTGGATCGTCACGCGCACGTCGCGCGCGAAGTAGACGGGATCGACGACGTGATAGCGGTAGAAGGCGAAGCGTCCGGCGTCGGTGTCGCTCACTGGTGAGCCCTGGTTGAGATGCGCGAAGCGCCCCTCGCCCCATGGAAGTATCCAGTCGAGGGCGGGTGCCGGTCACCGATGGTGTAGTCGACGTCGTAGTAGATCGACGATAGATCGACGTCGCCTTCGTTCGTGAGCACGATCCGCATGCCGCGACGGAAAGGCATCGGCACGACGCTCACCAGGCTGCGGCCTTCGGGGCTGGAGAAGAGCGCGGACTCGAATGGCACCATGCGCGCGAGGCCGAGGCCGAAGAAATCACCGACCGGTGCGCTCACGGCGGGAGTGCGCGCACCGTCCCAGTACATGTCGATCCGCACGCTGCGCAGCAGCCGCTCGCCGCAACAGAGTCGCCCCTCCTTCGCGGTGCTGGCGTCGAAGATCGTCATCCAGATGCGACGCAGGGTCCCGCTCGTGCCGCGAGCTTCGGCGAGCACCACGCTCTGTCCGGCCTTGAGCGAGATGGTTGGCGATCCCTTGCGACCGGCGTTCGCGCGACCGGCCTGACCCTTCGCCCCGGCTGGATTCTCTGGGCTTGCCCAGCGCGTCTCGACGCCGGAAGGAAGCTCGTACAGCGGTGCGCCGGTGCCCTGCGCGCTCGCGTCACGCGTCGCGAGGAGCGAGAGGAGCGCTGTGGCCGCGAGCGGGAGTACTGCGGGCAACCTCGATCGCATGTGTGCCTCGGGTAGAGTTCGTCCGCCTGACGGGGCGCGAACCTACGGGCGAGGCGATGACGGGGCAATCAATACCGACTGCCGATGCGTGTTGCACGGATCCCGAAAAGCAGCCGACCCCGGGAGCCAGAAGCATCCCGGGGCCGGCTGATGACCGTGAACCGTTCAACCGATAACCACTAACGGTTGAGCGATGTCACGGGTTGATGGGGAATGGTGCGTTCCGAATCACCTCTCCCGGTGTCTTCCATCCACCGCGCGGCTCGGGCTGGCGCGACGGAATCGGCGCCTGCGGGCGCGACTGCGGAGCCGGCGTCGGCTCAGGCGCGCGCACGACCGGCTGCTCGGTCGGTGCCGGCTCGGGTGCCTGCGGCGCCGGAGCGGCGGCCGCCGGTGTCTCCTTCCGCGCGCTCTTCACCGGCGCGCGCACACCGCGGTTCGCGTTCGGCGCGCGCGAGACCGTCTTGGCCTTTGGCGCTGGCACCGGGCTCTCGACGCGCTCCGACGCCGAGACGACATCCACGCGATTCGCCGAGCTACCGGCGAGTTGCACGTTCGCTCCACCGGCCTTCGCGAGATCCTGCTCCAGGTCACTGCTCACGGCTGGCTGCTCCGAGGAGCGCGAGCACGCCGCAGCGGCCGCGAGGAGCAGCACACCGAACGAGAGTCGAAGGGTGTTTGGCATGACCAGTGTTACCCCCGGGTTGCGCAAAGGAGCCAGAGCCCCGGATCCGCTGCGCCCGCTAACGGCTCGAGTGCCAGACTCTGCGGCCGCTGGCGATCTGCTCCATGGTGCGACGAGTGGCGACCGAGGTCGTTTCTTCGGCCGTGACATCGCGTGTCGGATCGGCCTGGGCGTCGCGACGCTTGATGAGCAGCCACTGCGGGCGCCCCGGTCGGTGCAGCCGCGCGAGCACGAAGCCGCCCTTGAGCCGTTTGCCGTGCATCACGAAGCGGAGCTCGCCCTTCTCATATCCGCTGCGTAGCGCGGCGGGCCCTCCTTCGTCGGCGGCCTCGTAAGTGCCCCTATCCCAGAGCATCACCGTGCCACCGCCGTATTCGCCCTGCGGGATCGTGCCCTCGAAGGTGTTGTACGCGATCGGATGATCCTCGACTTCCATCGCCAGGCGGCGCACGCTGGGGTCGAGGCTCGGCCCCTTCGGCACGGCCCAGGACTTCATCACGCCGTCGAGCTCGAGACGGAAGTCGTAGTGCAGGTGACTCGCCGCGTGTTTCTGGATGACGAAGTGCAGCGTCCTGCCACGCGGTTTCGGCACCTTCCCCGCCGGCTCGGCGGTTCGGGTGAAGTCACGCTTCGCGTTGTATTCGCCGAGGGGCGCCGTCTTCGCTGCTCGAGTGGAGGTGCGCTTTGCGCCAGTTTTGACGCTGCGCTTCGCCTTCGCACCGGCGGTTCGTTCGCCGCCCTTTGAAGCGCTGCGCTTGGCAGTGGTCTTGGTGCTCCGTTTTGCGCTCTTCGCAGAGGAGCGCTTCGCCGCCGATTTCCCGGCGCGCGCGGGGCGCGTTCTACTGGCTGTTCGCTTGGTCGCCATGCGTTGTACGATTTGCCAAGAGCATGCCCCCACAGCGGCTGGCGACGGTTCGGGGCAGGCGCCGAAGCACGACTGTTCAGCAGGGAATCCCGGTGTAGACCCTCCACCGCACCTTGGTGACGTTCTCGGGCATTGCCACGCCGCTCGGAAGGCACGAGGGCCCCATGCGCGGCTCGCGGTGTGGATCAGCAATTGCCGCGTGACAGCGGCGCAGCAGGAGAGGTGATTCAGGTACAGGCGACATCGAGTCGCGATCGCCGATCGGCGGTTCAGAATGGGGAGGGTAGGGGGATGAGCACATCGCTTCGCTTGGCACGCTCCGCGACGCTCGCGGCAAGCGTGATCTCCGTCTTGGCGGCGGCGCCCGCAGGAGCGCAACGAAGTGTGCCGGGAAGGGGCGTGGCTGCTTCACCTCGTCCCCAGTCGTCGATACCTCGGATTCCAGCCTCGCCGCCCATCGCCACCGTACCGTTCGGCGTGGTCGACTCCCGCACGCTCGTCGACGGACGCAGGGTGATCAATCCGCGTCTCCGCAACAACGCGATTCGCAACAGGCGCATCCGGCAGCGTGTCAACAACGTGCCGATCATAGTCGGCGGCGGCTTCGGCTGCTGCGACGGCTTTTACGGCGGCTACCCTTCGGTCTACGACGCCAACGGCGTTCCGCTGACCGAGTCGTTCGGGCCGGCAGCCCAGGAACCGCCTCCGTCAGTGACCTACAGCGGCTACAACCCTCCGACGTACAACGGCTACACGGCCACCGGCTACACGCCCAACCTCACCGGGTCGCCCTACGTGATCACCGACGAGGGGATGATGGCCGTGGACTTCGCGAGCGGAGAGCGCCGCGCGTTCCCCTCCTGTGCCGCACAAGGTGACCTGCGCGACCCCAAAGGCCGTCCGCGCACGATCTTCTATCGCCAGACGGACTACTGGATGATCCTCAGGCCCGGCCAGACCGGGCGCGTGCAGGGCGAGCAGCCGGCGGCGAACGTGAAAGCGTGCTACGCGATCGACTCGATGGGAAACGTGGTACTTCGGAAGTAACTGCCGGTGCAGTTCCCGGTACCGAGTTACGAATGGTACGAATGGGGTCAGAGTCGATCGACTCTGACCCCATTCGTACCATTCGTAACTCGGTACCGGGAACTGCACCGGCAGTTACTTCCGAAGTA
>DASVNI010000013.1:0-7235 GCA_036383935.1 Gemmatimonadaceae bacterium
CGCCGTGCTCCCCGTCGATCGACCGACGAATGTGGTCGTCAACGAGTTCTCGACGGTGGCGTCGGTGTGGACGTCGCTGCAGTTCCTCACCGGCGACGGCATGAATGGCCACGACATCGGGCCGAGGATCGCGGCGGCGAACGTCGCCAACTTCGTCGATCTGTCCACGGGAGGCTGGGGCGCCGCGATCCAGGATCCGCTCAACAGCGGACAGACGTCGACGATGGCGAACTTCGCCACGCTGGCGAACGTGCTGTCCGCGTGCGTGACGCGCGTGACGTCCGACGCATGCGGGAAGCTGTTCACCGCCGCGACGGGCCCGGACGGCAAGGTGCCGGACAACACGCTCCGCGCGATGGAAAGCATCGCGCACTATCCGTGGTATCAGCCCGATCGGCTATTCGCCGCGTTCAAAGAGATGTATCCGATGCAGAAGGGTCGGATCATGCGCGAGACGCCCTTCAATCCCTATCTGTCGTTCGCGCCGAGTGCGTGGGTGCTGGCGCTGAGGTTCGATGGCGGAGGGTATCGCGCCGGCGGCAAGGCGATGTTCGACAGTCAGGGCAATCTGTGGGTCGGTGACAACTTCACCGTCGGCTGGCAGGCGCAGGACGCGCTGTGGCAGGGTCCCGCGACGAAGTTCGCTCCGAATGGTCGAGCGCTCTCACCGCTGACGACCGGCTTCGCCGGCGGCGGCATGTACGGCGGAACCTTCGGCGCAGCCGTCGACGCGAGCGACAACGCGTGGTTCGGGACGTACGGTGGCCAGTCGATCGCGGTGTTCGACAAGACCGGCAGGCCGCTCACTCCGCCGGAGGGTATCACCTTCGGTAGGAAACTTGGCCTGATGCAGGGCATCATCGTCACGCCGTCGGGCGACGTGTGGGCGCTCGGGCTCTCGAAGAATCAGCTCGTGTACTTCCCGAAGGGGGATCGTGCGAACGGCAAGATCCTGTGCGAGGGACGCGAGGTCGCGCCGTGTCGTGCGCTGCTCGCGCCATTTCACCTCGCGATCGATCAGCAGGATCGGATCTGGGTGACGAACGCGGCTGGCGACATGGTGACTCGCTTTCCCGCGTCGAACCCGACGCAGGTGGAGACGTTCAAGGTCGGTTACAGCGGGAGTGGGCTCAACATCGACAGCAAGGGTAACGTCTGGGTGACGAACCGGCTGGGGAACAATCCGCGCGGCAAAGCGGTGCTCGATTCGGTGCAGAAGGTGGCGGCAACAGGCGGCAATCCTGATCCAGTCATCACGCGGGCGATGAGCAAGCAGACGGGAGTTCCGGACAATGGCGGTAGTGTGAGTCTGCTGCGGCCGGACGGCACCCCGTATCCGGGGGCGCCGTTCTCGGGGAAGAGCCTCTCAGGGCCGTGGGCGGTCGTCGTGGACGGCGACGACAACGTGTGGGTCTCGAACTTCGCGCAGGCGTCGAGCCCGATCGCGCATCTGTGCGGTGTGCGCACGGAGAACTGCCCGCCGGGCTTCAAGACGGGTGATCCGATCTCACCGCCGGGCGGCTACGTGAGTGGCGCGCTGCAGATGCAGACGGATCTCGCCATCGACCCGGCGGGGAATGTCTGGGTGATGAACAACTGGCAGAACATCGACAGCTGCCTCTCGAAGCCGTCGGAGACTGCGTCGACGCTGTGTGGTGGGCAGGGGGTCGTGGTGTTCTATGGGATGGCGAAGCCGGTCAAGGCTCCGCAGATCGGTCCGGCGCGCGCACCCTGAGCCAGAGCGTCGGGTCAGACACCGTGGGGTCAGACACCGATGGTGTCTGACCCCTTTTACTGCGAGCCGTTGAATCCGGGCGCAAACGTTGCGGATCCGCACGTGGCGCGCCGGGCGCGCGCAGGTCACGATGAGGCACAGCCAATGGCAACTACGACGAAGAAGCGGCGTCGCAATGCGCGGCCGTTTCTGCCGACGACGATGCGGGCTGCCGCGATCGATCGCACCGGTCCGGCGTCCGTTCTGAAGATTCACGAGCTGCCACTTCCGAAGATGGGCGCTCGCGACGTCATGATTGCCGTCGATACGGCGGGGATTGGAAGTTGGGAACCGTCCCAACGCTCAGGCGAGTGGGGCGTCGAGCGCGCACACTTTCCTCTCGTGCTCGGCTCGGACGGATCGGGGACGGTCGTCGCCCGCGGTGCGAGAGTGCGGCGTCTCCACGTCGGCGACAAGGTGTACGCGTTCCACCTCGGCGGTGCGAAGGGAGGATTCGACGCCGAGTACGTGGCGGTCTCCGAACCGAGCGTCGCGCGAATCCCGCCGCGACTCGACCTCCTCCACGCTGGTGCATCGCCCGCTGTCGCGCTCACGGCGCTCCAGGGGATCGACGATGCGCTCCGTGTCAAACGGAATGAGACCGTCGCGATCGTAGGCGCCAGCGGGAATGTGGGGATGTTGGCGATTCAGTTTGCCAAGCGTCGGGGCGCAGTCGTGATTGCGATCGCCTCGGGGCGGAATGGCACCGCGTTCGCCCGACGCCTCGGCGCCGACATCGCGATCGACGGCAAGCGTGCCAACATCGCCAAGGCCCTGCGCGACCTCGACCTCGCCCCCGGCGGAGTCGACAAGGTGCTCGGCCTCGTCGGAGGCCGAACGCTCACGGCGTGCATCGACGCCGTACGGCCCGACGGACGGGTCGCCTACCCGAATGGAATCGAGCCGGCCCCACGGAAACGACGTGGCATCACCTTCGTTTCGTATGACGCCAAGACGGGGGCGAGGGAATTCGAGCGGCTCAATCGCGCCATCGGGGCGATGCCGCTGACCGTCCCCATTGCGAAGCAGTTCCGCCTCGATCAGGCGGCGCAGGCGCACCGGATGGTCGAGAAGGGGCATGTGCTGGGGCGCGTGGTGCTGCGCGTAGCAGAGCCGTAGCAGAGCTCAGGGCAGCGCGGCGCGCAAGCGCGCGTAGCGCGCGTCGTCGTATGCGCCGTCGCTCATCCATTGAATGCGACCATTCGGCTCGAGCAGGACAACGTAGGCGCGCGATGTCTCGGAGACGGCCAGACGTCGCTTCCAGAGCGCGTCGTCGTGGTCGAGCACCATCATGTGATCACGCGCGTCCGGCGGCGTCCCCCGCCTGATGCCTGCGGCGATCAGCCCCCGCATGAAGCGCGGAGCTCCCCCAAGCTCCGCCACGGTGATCACGTTGACGTGCCCGCGAGTCGCGCTATCGCGCATGAGGCGCTCGCCCCAACGTCCTGCATCGTCGCCGCCCTGTCGGCTGAAGCCGAACACGACGACGGTAAATCGCGACGAGGTGGTATCGGGAATCTGGATCGGCTTTCCCGAGAGCGCTGACCCGACGAGCGATGGGAAGAGATCGCCGATTCGGAGCGAATCTCCTCGCGCCGGTCGTGCCGCGCTCGATGCGTCCCGAGGCTGTTGTGCCGCGAGCGAGTGGGCGGAGGCCGTCGAGAGTGTCAGTGCCAGGAGCGCGCGCCGCACAGCGCAGAGCCGAGAAGCGCGCGATGGTCTCATCGGGGGCGAAGATGACGCACGAACCAGTCGCGCGCCAACCGGGCGACCTCCTCGAGCGTGCCGGGCTCCTCGAAGAGATGCGTCGCGCGCGGCACGATCTCGAGCTGCACCGGCGCCGTCATGCGTGCCATCGCCTGCCGATTGAGCTCGATGACGACGGGATCGTTGCCGCCGACGATGAGCAGCGTCGGGGCTTTCACGCTGGGCAGATCGGCGCCGGCGAGATCGGGGCGGCCGCCGCGCGACACGACTGCACCGACGTGGTCGACCAGCCGAGCGGCCGCCACGAGCGCGCCAGCCGCCCCCGTGCTCGCACCGAACAGGCCGATCGGTAGCGTGCGCGTGGACTCCTGATTCGACAGCCACTCGATCGCGCCGGTCAGGCGCTCGCCGAGCAGCTCGATGTCGAAGCGAAGCTCCTTCGTCGCCAGGTCCACGGCTTCTTCGCTCGGCGTGAGGAGATCGAGCAGCAGGGTGCCGAGTCCGCCGGCTTGCAACTCCTCCGCGACGTAGATATTTCGCGGGCTGTGCCGGCTGCTGCCGCTGCCGTGGGCGAAGAGCACGATACCCGTCGCAGCTGCAGGAACGACGAGCGCTCCCTCCAGCGAGGTGTCTGCGGTCTGTACGGCAACGATGCGTTCGTCGCTCACCTTCATGGCCAACCTCCTCGTGCCCGGGCCTCGGGCACACAGCGATCGATGCGTAATCCCTTCGCTGGCAAACTGCATGCGCCGTCCCACGACGCGAGCTGGCCGCGGCATGCAGCGCCGAGGCCGCTCCCGACATCACGCAACCGGAGGTGCGACATGACCCTGACGCTCACATCCTCGGCCTTCTCGGAGGGCGCAGCGATCCCGACCAAATACACGTGCGACGGTGACGAGACCTCCCCGCCACTCGCGTGGTCCGGCGTCCCCGACACGGCGTTGAGCCTTGCCCTGATCGTCGACGACCCCGACGCGCCCGATCCCGCGGCACCGAAGCAGCGCTTCGTGCACTGGGTGCTGTACAACATTCCGCCCGACGCGCGTGGGCTGCCCGAGGGGGCCAGCGGCGGGAAGCTTCCTCCCGGTGCGCTCGAAGGGTCGAACGACTTCCACAAGAGCGGCTATGGCGGACCGTGTCCGCCGGTGGGGCGGCACCGCTACTTCTTCACGCTCTATGCCCTGGACACGACGCTGTCCAGCATCGACAAGCCGTCGCGTAGCGATCTCGAGGCGGCGATGAAGGGGCACGTCCTCGAGAAGACGGAGACGATCGGGACGTACCAGCACTGACGCCGAGCCCGCGGCGCACAACGGCCACGCCGGCTGCCGCACCACTCCGGTGTGCGACAGCCGGCGGAAGGTCACCGTGCGCGATCAGGGCGCGGCAACCTCGGCGACGGTGTCACGCGGCGCAACCGGCCGCGACACGATCATGCCGTCCTTCCTCAACTGCTCGTTGACGTGGCGCATGACGGAGCGGACCAGCTTGCCCACGTTGGCGGGATCGGAGGTCTGACTGAGCGCCGCGAAGACGAGCTTGTCCTTGGCGAGCGAGTAGATGTTCGTCTCGACGGAGACGACCTGGGTCGTCGTGATGTAGTACGGATTGTAGGGATACGCCCAGCCGTTGTCCCAGTAACCGGCGAAGCCGTACGCGCCGCCCCAGTACGGTCCGTTGTACGCGGCGTTGTAATTGATCTGCTCCGACACGTTGGTCACGCGCATGGTGATCGCGCCGTCGAAGCCGGCTTTGCGCAGCTGTTGAAGGATCGTCCCCTTGTCGATGTTCGCCACATTGGGCAGGACGCGGTACGACGGGATGGTGTTGGGGAACACCGCGGCGAGCTGGTCCTCGGTCGCGCGGCGCATCGACTCATCGGTCGTGAAGAAAACTGCGACCGTCCGGTTGAAGTTCAGCAGGGTCGGGCTCGGCTCGTGCCAGGTGGCGGCGAGCTCGGTGCGGCGCCAGCACCCCGAGGCGAGGACGAGTGCGAGGGGCAGGGCGGCGATCAAAGACCTTCGCATGCTATTGCTCCGCATTGTGCTGCTCCGCTGAAGGAATGAGGCACGCAGTGCCACCGTGTAAGACCAGCGTAGCGCGGGCGATGGGCGCTACGCCCTTCATCCAATGCGGTTTGTTGCGGAGCAACTCAGATTGCCGGACGCATGGGTTACATCCGTGACTCACGACGTACGCGCGCTCGTGTTCGACGGCGCGTCGCGTCTCGGCTGCTGGGGCTGATGATCGCTCCGTTCGTCGCCCGGGCGGCCGGTGCCCAGCAGGCGACGAACGAGTTCTGGCCGGAGCTGGACGTCTACTGGACGCCGGCGACGCATCAGCGCACGATGCTCGAGCTGTCGGGCTCCTCCGAGCGGGAAGCGGCGAAGAAGGAAGCGACCGTCGGGCTCTACCAGGACTATCTCCAGCTACCGCGCGGATATCTGCGTGCGGGCTACCGCTTCACGTTCAGCACGCGCGACGCGAGCTACCGCGAGTCGCGCATCGTCGGCGAGGTGACGGAGCGCGTGGCGGGCGACAGCACCTGGCGCCTCGTCGAGCGATCGCGCGTGGAGTTCCGGTGGGTCAACAGCGAGTACAACTGGCGGCTACGCGAGCGGCTGCATCTGCAGCGCTTCTTCGCCCACCCGTGGCGGTTCGATCCGAGGCCGTACGGCACCTTCGAGGCGTACTACTACTCGCAGTACAACACCATCGCGCGGCTGGCGGGACGCGTCGGGGTGGAGCTCCGCGCCTGGAAGGCGAGCGACATCGACCTGTACCTGGCGCGGCAGGAGAATTCGCGTGGTGAGCCGCCCCGCGTGAACGCGCTCGGCCTCACCGTAAAGCTCTACCGCTGAGCGTCACTCCTGAGCGAAGCGGAGGTGCGAGCCGTCGGCCTGCGGATGCGTCACCTTCGCCGATACGGACTCGAGCACCCGCTCGACGTCGACCGGATGGTCCGGCCCGACCTTCGTCGCCAGATCGGCCTGCGAGATCATCCCGATGACCTGCCTGTCCTCCGAGACGACGGGAATGCGCCGCACCTGATCGGTGGACATCGCGGCGATCACCTTGGAGACGTCGTCATCGGGCCCGACGGTGCAGAGATGATCGCCGGACATGTGAAGGCGCACCTCGCAAGCAGGAAGGTGCTGCCGGGCGACGCACCGCACGGCGATGTCGCGGTCCGTGATGACGCCGATGAGGTGGCGATGCTCGCGGTCGTCGACGACCGGTATGATGCCGACCTCGGCGTCACGCATGATCTCCGCGGCGTGGCTGACCGGATCGCTTGCCGTCACGACGAGTGGGTTCGAAGTCATGATGTCGCGTGCGCGCATACCGCCTCCGGAGAGAGAGCACGGGAGCACTGGAAGATCGATGCCGTTCTGCGTTGCGACCTTGGTCCAATGCGACGGCCTGTGACCGGCGTCCATCGTTCGCTTCCGTCGCGGACGCGGCGGCGCCGCCGCGTCCGACTGCCGGTCACACTGCTGCAAGAGGAGCGAGCATGCCTGCACCCAACACCCGCATCGAGCATGATCTGCTCGGTGATCTCGCCGTGCCTGCCGACGCCTACTACGGCGTCCAGACGGCCCGCGCACTGGAGAACTTCAAGATCTCCGGCGTCCAGCTCCGCCTCTACCCGAACTTCATCAAGGGCCTGGTGATGGTGAAGCTCGCGGCGGCGCGCGCCAACTTCGACACGGGGGGCTTCTCGAAGGAGATCCTTTCGGCCATCGAGGGC
>DASVNI010000014.1:0-5768 GCA_036383935.1 Gemmatimonadaceae bacterium
GCCTTCGCAGCTGCTCCTCGCGCGCCCCGACATCCTCGGCGCCGAGGAGACCCTGCGCGCCGCCGAAGCGAACATCGGCGCCGCGCGCGCTGCGTTCTTCCCGACCTTCTCGCTGACGGGTGCGTGGGGCTTCGCGTCGTCCGCATTGAGCGCGCTCGTCGGGCTCGACGCCCTGACGTGGAACGCCGGACCGCAGGTCACGACGCCGATCTTCAACCGCACCCGCCTGCGCGGGAACTCCGACGTCGCGAAGGCCCAGGGACGTATCGCGCTCGCCGAGTACGAGCGCACGATCCAGGTCGCGTTCAAGGAAGTGACCGACGCCCTCGCCGGCCGCCAGTACCTCGCCGAACAGGTCGCCGCGCAGGAGCGCGCGACCGTCGCCGACCGCGCCATCGCGCAGCTCGCCCTCGCACGCTACCGCGAGGGCGTCGCCAGCTATCTCGAGGTGCTCGACGCCGAGCGCACCCTCTTCGCCTCCGAGCAGCAGTTGCTGCGCTTGCGTCGGACGAACGAGGAGAACCTCGTGACGCTGTACATCGCCCTCGGCGGCGGAGTGATCGAGCGCCGGTGAGACGTGAACCGGTGAGGGGGTGACGTTGGGGTCAGACACCATGGTGTCTGACGCCTTGGCGCGAAAAGGCGAAATAGGGGTCAGACACCGAAGGTATCTGACCCCGCAGCGGCAACGACGATGATCTCCGGCGCCCCATCCGCCAGCGGCCGGCGATCGAACCCACCGTACATCGCCTCCAACCGGAACCCCGCGCGCGCCACGAGGTGCTCGAGCTCGGCCGGCGTGAACCACCGCATCGGGAACGCCTGAACGAACCGCTCCGTGTGCTCGCCGCTGCGCACGTAGTAGATCAGCTCGACGTCGATCACCTGCTCCGCCCAGTGCGTCGCGGGCACGCGAACGGTGCGCCGCACGAAGCGACCATCGCCGAGTGGACGCTCGGCCACGTCCTCCACCTCGGCGCTCCGATCGCCAATCATCATCGCGTAGGCCGGATTGAACGCGTCGAACACCAGGCGACCGCCGGGCCGCACGACACGTCGCGCGAGTGCGAGCACGTGTAGCTGCTCGTCGATCGACGCGAAGTGCTGAATCACGTGGAAGGGTGCGATGACGAGATCCGGCACCGTCGGAGGCGTGAAGTCGGCGTCGCGGATGTCACCTTCGATCAGCGTCACTCGGCGACGCACCTCTTCCTTCTCCGCAGCGAGCCTGGCGCGCGCCCGTGCGAGCATGGCGGGCGAGAGATCGAGGCCGATCACCGAGTGACCGGCGCGCGCCAGCGGCAGCGTGAGCCGCCCCGTTCCGCTGCCGAGCTCCAATACCACGCTTCCCTCGCCGGCACGGTTCGCTTCCTCGACGTAGAAGCCGACGTCCGCCCGCTCCGCGTACACGGGCGCCGAGTCGTAGAGCGTGCCGAATTCCGGGGAGACATCGTAGCTGGACATCATTCCTCCACTAGGCGCCAGATTCCGCCCAATGAATCTGCCCGCGCAGCGGCGCACCGAACCCGCCGCAGCGGAGCTCGAACCGCAGATCGACGACCGTGAGGTTGCCCTGGAAGTAGAACTGCCGGTCGATCGCGAACCAGCCGACGAGCGAGCGGCACACCCATGAGCCCACGCCGACGTCGAGCCCACCCGCGCCCGACCGCTCGCTCACCGCGCGCAGATCGCGATAGTAGCCCTCCTGCACTGTCGTCTGCCCGGCCATCTCCTGGAAGCTTCCGGTCATCGTCAGAGCGGTCGCGGTATCGACCGCGAGCATCGACAGCTGACTGCCGGATGCTCTCACCTGCATCGCACCAAGTGCGGGCACGATCGTCCGCGGCAGCGTGATGCCCGGAATGCCAACCGCGCTGCCTTCGAGATAGACGTAGCTCCCCGTCGCCGGCGTCGAGCCGGCCGGCGCGCGCCAGAGCGCGGCCGGCGCCGGCACGACAGGCCCCGACGCGAGCGGATCGTCCTCGGCGCGCCAGTGCACCGTCCCGCGCAGGGCCGCGCTCTGCCCATCACATCGCTGCTCGAAGCGCAGGTCGACCTCGCGCAGCGCGTCGCCGTCGTAGCGCACCGAGTCGATCGTGACGGTGGCGACACTCGCGGCACACGTGAGCTCCTGGCTCGACCACCGGAATCCCGCGCTCCCGGCGACCGGTGAGCTCGTCAGCGCTGCGAAGGTGCCCGCGCGGAGTCGCTGATCGCTCGAGGCGAGCGCAAGGAATCCGTCCCATATGCGATCGCCCACGACGCGGATCGCGAGCTGTGCACCGTACGGCCGCACGGTGACGAGTGCATTCGCCGTCGAGTAGTCGAAGGTCGCGCCGCCGCCGAGTGGCTCGCCGGCATCACTCACGAGCCGCACAAAGCTGACGACACCCACCGGCGGCCCGACGAGAATGCCCGAGGAGGCTGTGGTACCGCACGCGGCCACCGCAAGGAGCGCGAGCGCCGCCGCGACGCGCCGCACGTCAGCTCACTGAGAGCGCCAACTCAGGCCGCTTCCACAGATCGATCGGCTTGTCGATCCCGCTCGGCCGGAATGGAAGCTCGATCTTCCGGCCGAGTCCCGCCGACGCGTACGCCGCGTACAGCACCTCCTGCACGACGCGCCCCGTCTCGCCATCGGAGATCGGCGTCTCCTTCCCGCGCACGCAGCGCGCGAAATGCCGCATCTCCTGCGGGAAACCGTAGTTCCAGTGCTCCTCGAACACGGGATACGTCCAGCCCGTCGTCGACCCCGCCTTCTCCACCGCGTAGCCGAAGCCGACCTCGGAATACGTCGGCAGCGCGTTCCCCATCAGCATGTCGGCGTACGTCTGACCCTTGTCGCCGAACACCTCGATGCTGTCGTCCATCCCGCCGGGACGGTTCCAGCTGTTCTCGACGATGCCGATCGCGCCGCTCTCGAACTCCATGATCGTCACCGCCTCGTCGTCGCCCTGCGTGCGCGCGCCGTGCACCTGCGTCGAGAGCTGCGCGTACACGCTCTTGATCTTCTGCTTGCCGAGGAACCACCAGCAGAAGGCGATGCCGTGGCAGCCCAGGTCCATCAGCGCGCCGCCGCCCGACTGATCGACGTCCCAGAACCAGTCGGAGTGCGGCCCGTTGTGCTTCTCCCCCTGCTTGACGAGATGAATGCGCCCGAACGCGCCCTCGTCCGCCATCTGCTTCGCCTTGACGTACTTCGGGGCGAAGAAGAGCTCCTCGGCGTAGAGCAGGAGGACGCCCGCCTTCGCGCACGCCTCGATCATCGCATCCGCCTCCTCGAGGGTGACGCAGAGCGGCTTCTCGCAGACGACGTGCTTGCCGGCGCGCGCCGCGTCGATCGTGATCTGGGCGTGCATCCGGTTCGGCGCGGTGACGGAGATCAGCTCGACCTCCGGATCGCGCAGCAGTTCGCGGTAGTCGCCGTACGCGCGCGCGATGCCGTGCCGCTTCGCGAACGCTTCCGCATTCCCCGGCGTCGGCGACGCGACGGCGACGACTTCGGCTTCGTCGGGCATCATGCGAACCGAAGCCGCGATGCAGTCCGCCTGGAACCGCGATCCGACGATTCCGATCTTCACCTTGGTCATTTCTTGGGCTCCTGAGCTGGTCCGAGCGCCGAAATCGTCGCCGTCGCATCGTCTTCGGCCGTGGTACCGTTGCACACTCTGCTTCTCACCACACCATTCTCGTCGCGCGTAGCGAAGATCACGTACGACCTGCCCACCTCGAGCGAGAGGTCGCACGACGACGCGACCGGGGTGGAGCCGAAGTCGACGGTCAGCGTATCTACCAGAGGACCTTTCCAGACGCGCAAGATGCTCACTCGCGCCGCGAGTCCGTGCACCTCCATGTTGGCAGGGCCGTGCTGCACGAGTTGCGGCGCGACCGTGTCGACGCGCACCACGCGCCCGAGCACGACCTGAGTTGAACGCTCACGCTGCCCACGAACGACCTCCCCCACCGACACCCCGGCAGGCGGAATGCAGCGGCAGTACGCCGGCTCGCAGCGCGCTACGGCAGCACGATGCGACGGTGCGGCGAAAGACAGGACCATCATACTCCCGACGACCTTGTCCCGCATCATCATCACCCACCGCCGAAGTTTGGAGTGCGAAAGGGCGTTGGTAGTTAGGGCTGGCATCAAGAACGACGGGACTGGACGGATGCGGCGGATTGAGCGGATGCTGGAGCCACTGGCGCTGCAACAACAACTGCATTCTATGGGGGTACGCCGCGCGAGTCTCTCGCGCCACGACCCCAAAGAATTCGGTTCATCGGGGAATTCCGGGAAATGCGGCGCGGATTTTCAGGAAGAAGTACGCGTCGTTGCGGAAACCGTAGGCCATGCGCTTGAGCACTTTGATCTTGTTGTTCATCCCTTCGAGCACGCCCGTGTGGAGCGGGAAGCGGCAATGGGCGAGGATGCCGGGCCAATACGCTTTGAGTTTCCGCGCGAAGGTGACCAGCACCGGGATCCGACTCCGCACGGCCCAGCTGTACCACGCGCCCCACGCCCGGATGGCGGCCGCCGGGGCGCGATAGCGCCAGAGCGCTTTGAGCGCGTCCTTCAGCACGTACACGACGTAGAGCCGGTGATTCATCGCCAGCACCTCACGGAGCCGGAGGCGCTCCGGCCGGACGAGCTGCGCCCCGTCGCGCAGCAGCAACCAGCGCGTGCCCTTGAGCACGCGCCGCGCGGCCCGCGTGCGGGCGTCATTCGGCGGCCCGACGCGCGCGATGCGGTTGGTTTCCTCCAGCCGCACCCGATCGAGCACCTCCCGTCCATACTTGGCGACCACGTGAAAGAGATCATACACGATGGCCGCCTGCGGACACTGCGCCCGGGTCTCCACCTCGTAGGCCCCGTTCATGTCCATCACCGCCACCTCGAGCGCGGCGCAGCCCGCGGGCCCCAACAAGTCGAAGAACACCCGGAGATCTTCGCGGGCCCGCCCGCGCCCGACCCAGAGCACCTCGCGCGTCTCCGGCTGCGCCACGACGGTCGCATACTGCCGGCCTTTGTGCAGCGCGAACTCGTCGATGACGATGCGGCGCACGCCCGCCAGCGCCGTCGTCGTGATCGGGCCCAGCCGCGCCGTCATCGCGGCCTGATCGATCGCCTGCACCGTATCCCAGCTCAGCCCGAACCACGCCGCGACGTGCTGGATCGGCAGCACCTGGGCGAGCCGCGCCACGCTCGCGGCGAACCGCGTCGTCATGCGCGCGTAGCGATCCAGCCAGGCGAGGCGCTCGACCGTCGGGCCACAGCGGGGGCAGCTCACGCGCGCCAGCGGGACGAGGAGCCAGGTCTCCGCCTCGAGGATCGGCAGTTCGCGCACGCGCCGCACACTGACATCGTGTACGGCCGTCGTCGCCTGGCCGCACCGGCTGCAGGTGCGCGGCGCCTCCGGCACCGCCGCCAATTCGATCGTGATCTGGGGCGCGCTGTTCCGGCCGCCGCCGGGCTCCCGCGTCACGCGCGCGATGTCAAACCCGGGCCAGCCTCCCAACAGCGCCGTGATCTCTTCATAGGCCATGCTTGCCTGCGCCAGTTGTGGTCGCGCAGAGCATGGCCCACAACGCACTCGCTGTCACGCCCGAGTCCCGGAAATTCCCGAAGAACCAAATTTTGAGGACCCGGCGGAGAAGTCTCCCCGCCTCCCCGAGCGATCCGGCCGTTTCCGAAAAATCCGTGCAGTTATCCGCGTTCCGTCGTCGCAAAGCCGACAGCGCTCCGCGGTCGCTCGGTTCCCTCCGCGCTCTCC
>DASVNI010000015.1:0-6327 GCA_036383935.1 Gemmatimonadaceae bacterium
TCGGTCTCTCCGCCGGTGAGCTGCTGCTCGACTACCCGGTCAAGACGCAGATGCTCGGCCTCGACATCCCCGTGCTGCGTCGCAATGGGAGCGTCCGCCGCCTCACCGCCGAGGGATGGGAGGGCGCGATCAACCTCCCGACCCTCTCCGAGGAGCTCTACCGCAGCGCGCGCTGGCTGCGCGTCTTCGCCTGCCGCCCGGTCACAGTGAGCCGCGACGCCATCGTCCGCATCGCCACCCTCCCCGCCGACGAGGTCAGATCGCAGCTCGAGCGCGGATCACTACTCGGCGCGTAACCTCGTTCTCACCTCCGGCCACCCGAGCGAGCGGAGTAAGCACGCCGTCATTCCGAGCGAGCGGAGCGAGTCGAGGGATCTGCACTTACAGGTCGCTGCGCCGGAGTTTCACGCGGAGCACGCGGAGGAACGCGGAGGCGCGCGGAGGACTGCTCTCGGGGTCGAGCTCTACGCACAGGCTCACCCGGCCATATCCATCCACGACCCCAAGTCTTTGAGGGTCCGGCGGAGAGATTTCTCTGCCACGTTCCGCGTCCTCCCCGGCGGTGAGTGGCGGGCCTCGGCGCACCGCTCCGCGAGCTCCGCGTCAATCCGTTGCCGAAGCCAAGGGAGATCCTGCCCTTTCCGCGTGATCGCCGTTCGAGATCCGCGTTCCGTCGTTGCCGAGCTACCCGGCAGCGGGCCCCGACTTTGATCGTCCGTGCGCCTCGGCGAGCTTCCGCGCGATGGCGCGGTAGTACTCCGCCGCATCGGCTTTGCCCTGCTCCGTCAGGCTGAGCGCCGCGAGCTCGATCGCGTAGAGGATGTTGCCGAGGTACAGCTCCGCGACCTGAGCGACCGTCTCGTCAGCCAACCGGCGGAATCTCCAACGTGCGGTTCGGATCCTCTGCCACCGGATCCGTCTCGACGACCTGCACGATGATCGCCGTGATGTTGTCCAGCCCACCGCGGCCATTCGCCTCGGAGATGAGCGCCTGGACCTTCCGCTCGGGGAGCGCCGGTGAGCTGAGGAGCTGCGCCAGCCGGCGGTCGTCCACCATGCCCGTCAGCCCGTCGCTCGCGACCAGGAACACGTCACCGGGCTTGACCTCGCCGCGGTAGATGTCCGGCTCCACGTCGCTCCCCGCGCCGACGCAGCGGGTGATCACATTGCTGTACGGGTGGTAGCGCGCCTGCTCCGGGGTGAGATACCCCGCATCCACCTGCTCCTGCACGTAGGAATGGTCCTTCGTCAGCTGCCCGAACTTTCCGGCCCGCAGCAGATACACGCGCGAGTCGCCGACCTGGCCGATGAGGTACCGCGCGCCCGACAGCACGAGCACCGATGCCGTCGTCCCCATCCCCTGCTTGTCCACTTCCGTCAGCGTCCGCTCGTGGATCGCGCGGTTGGCCAGCTTGAGCGCGCTGGCCACGAGCTGCACCACGTCTTCGCCATCGAGATCGCGCACATTCGCCAGCTCGCGCTGGACGATCTGCACGGCCATCTCGCTCGCCACCTCGCCCGCGGCGTGACCGCCCATCCCATCGGCGACGATGAAGATGCCGCGCGTCTGCGTGGCGTCGACCGTGAAATTGTCCTCGTTGCCGGAGCGGATCATGCCCACGTCCGTGCGGGCAGCATGGATGAGCTTCACGCGCGCCCTCGTAGCACGAAGAGGACCGCGGCGGCGACGAGGAGCACCAGCAGCGCCCAGATCAATCTGGACGTGCCCCCCTGCGGCGTCGTGGCGGCCTGGCGTGGATCCGTCGTCGCTGCGGCGGGCCGCGACGCCCGCGCGTTCAGCGCTTCCTCACTCATGCCGGCCGGGATGAAGCGAAGCTTCACGCCGCCGAACCGGATGTCCGGTGCGCCGTCGAGGCGGCGCTCCCCTGTGACGCGCGAGCCGTCCACCCACGTGCCGTTCGTCGAGTTCATGTCCACCGCATACCAGCCATCACCTCGTCGCTGGATCTTCGCGTGAATCTCGCTGACACTCTCGTCCGTGAGGCGCACGTCACTATTCGCCCCGCGGCCGATGTGGGCAAGCGCCGTGCGAAGCTGATAGCGCACGCCCTTCGATGGACCCTCGTTCAACACCTCGAGCGTGGCGAACACCGGACGCGGATCCCCGCCCGTCACCGCGCGCTGGTTGAATAGGGTGTTGGCCAGTGAGGGAGCGGGCGTGTCCGCCCGCAGCACCACCCCTTCGCCCGTCGCCTGCGACGCGGAGGGGGGCGTCGGGTTCACCACGTCGGCGTAGAAGCGGAACTCCTCGCCCCCCACGCGGATCACGTCGGCGCGAGCGAGGCGCTGGGACCCCTGCACGCGTTCGCCGTTGACGTAGACCCCGTTGGAGCTCATGTCGCGTACGACGTAGCCGGAGTCGGTCGGCGCCACCTCGGCGTGCCGGCGCGAGACCTCGTTGCGCGGGACCACGACGTCGGATCCCGCGTCGCGCCCGATCACGAGCCCCTTCTCCGACACCATGTACTCCTTCCCGTCCACCAGCGAGATGAGCCGGCCGCCCGTCGCCAGCGTCTCGCGCGCCGCGCCCGTGCGTCGCGCGCCCCCCTCCTGGGGGATCGCCTCGAGGCTCATGTACTGCGTGGCGCCTCGCTTGGATTCGTCGGCGAAGCGGAGCTCCAGCCCCGCCACCTCGACCTTGTCGCCATGCATCAGCGGTGTCGGCTCGGGCCCCAGCAGCACGCCATTCACGCGCACCTCCGACTGCGGCGCGGCACGGCGGATGGCGAGGGCATGCTCGCCCGTGCGCTCGATCACGGCCTGTACGCCGACGCTCGCGTCGGTCGGAAGCACGACGTCGGCGTCGGCTCCCGCACCGATCCGTGTCGTGGTCGCCGACAGCGGAAACTGTTTGTCGTTGAGCTGGAGAACGGCCATGGCGGGCGGAGCGCGGTCTTGAACTGCGGCGCACTGGACGCGGAAGCGCCAGAGGCGCCCGGGACCGCAGAGGCGGAAGCTACCCGGCGCCCGTAGGGCTGGCAAGCGCGGTGGAGTTCGCCTCTGTATCCGAGCGGGGACCGCCGGCGTGCTCGGTAACTTCGCCCGCCTGGAGACGATACAACCGGTCGTAAAGTCCGTGCATCGCGCGGAGCTCGGCGTGCGTCCCGCGCTCGCGCACCTCGCCATGGTGCAGGACGAGGATCTCGTTCGCGCCCACGATGGTGCTCAACCGGTGCGCGATCGCGATCGTCGTCCGCCCGCGCATGAGCGTCGCCAGCGCACGCTGGATCTCCGCCTCGGCCTGGCTGTCCACAGCACTCGTCGCCTCGTCGAGCACCAGCACCGCCGGATCGGCGGCGATCGCCCGCGCGAACGAGAGCAGCTGCCGCTCACCGACACTTACCGACGCCCCTCGCTCGCCCAGCACCTGGTCGAGCTGCGACGGCAGGCGGTTGATCACGCGGTCCGCGCCCACTCGCGCCGCGGCCGTCATCACTGCCGCGTCGTCGAGCGGCGCATCGAGTCGCACGTTCGTGCGTACGTCCGCCGCGAACAGGAAGATGTCCTGCTGCACGTAGCCGATCAGCCGGCGCCACTCGTCGAGGGGCAACTCTCGAATGTCCACGCCGTTGGCCGAAATCCGCCCGCGCTGCGGCTCGTAGAAGCGCAGCAGCAGGTTCACGATCGTCGTCTTCCCCGCCCCGGTATGTCCCACGAGAGCGACGGTCTCGCCGGGTCGCGCCGTGAAGCTCACCCCCTTGAGCACCCACACCGGCGTGCTCCCCCCTTCGCCGTAGTGGAACCACACGTCCTCGAACGCGATCGTCACGCCGCGCGGCTCCTCTTCCGTCTCGTCGGCCGCCGGAGTGCGCAGCACCGGGACCGTCTCGCGATCGGCGAGCGGCGCGACCGCCGGCTCCGTGTCGAGCAGCAGGAAGATCCGCTCCGATGCCGCCATCGCCTGCTGCAGCGTGTTGAACTTGTCGGCCAGGTCCTGCAGCGGTTGATAGAACCGCCGCAGCAGCTGCAGGAACGCGGCGACGACGCCGACGCTCAGCGTCCCCGCGCCCACGCGATGCGCGCCCGCGACGAGCAGGATCGCCAGCGCGAGCGACGTGAGGAATTCGATCGCCGGAAAGTACAGTGCGTAGATCGTGATCGACCGCAGGTTCGCGTCGAGATGCCCGCGATTCAGCACGCCGAACCGCGCCGCCTCGTCTGCCTCGCGACCGAACAGCTGCACGACGCGCATCCCGGTGATCCGCTCCTGCAGCGACGCGTTGATGCGCGCCAGCCGTGCGCGAATGTCGCGATAGGCCACGCGCACGCGCTTCTGGAACAGATGCGACGTCAGATACACGAGCGGGATCACCGCGAACGCCGCGATGGCCAGCCGCCAGTCGGTGACGATCATCATCACCGCGATCGCGAGCAGGGTGAACACGTCGCCGAGCCCCGCGACGACCCCCGCTGTGAACAGCTCGTTCAGCGATTCGACGTCGGAGGTCACGCGCGTCACCAGCCGTCCCACCGGCGTCCGATCGTAGAACCCGATGGAGAGTCGTTGCACGTGATCGAACAGCTGCTGCCGCAGATCGCGCATCACGCGCTGGCCGAGCAGCGCCGTGAGCACGGTCTCGCCGTACGAGCAACCGAACGCCGCGATCAGCGACGACGCGTACAGCAGCGCCAGCCGCCACGCGAGCCCCACATCGCGCTGCGGCAGCGCGATGTCGATGACCCGCTCCGTCATGAGCGGCCCGACGAGCTGAAGCAGCCCCTCGGTCATCAGCAGCACGAGCGCGCCGGCGACGAGGGCGCGATACGGCTTCACGTACACGAACAGCCGTCGCACGAGGTTCCGGTCGTAGCCCTTGCGAGCCTGGAGGTCCTCGTCGCTCAGGTGCGGAGAGAGCGTGGCAGCCATGGGAGGGGGAAGCTAATCGAGGGACGCAGTGCCGTCCGTGAGGACGGTTGTCGGTTGTCGGTTGTCGGTTCTCGGTTTTCGGTTCTCGGTTCTCGGTTTTCGGTTCTCGGTTCTCGGTTTTCAGCCTGCCTCGGGACGCAGACGCTTCCTGAGGGCCGCCGTAGACTGATCACCAAAAACCGAGAACAGCGTCAGCGTCAACACTCAATCGTCCAGTCCGCTCGCAGCACGCTCGACCGTACACCATACTCTACCGTACATGGTACGAGCGTTGCGATAGGAGTGCCCGTCGTCCACTCACACCTTTGGAGGCTCTGATATGGGTATCCTCGCGTGGATCGTGCTCGGGCTGATCGCGGGGGCGATCGCCAAGGCCCTCATGCCGGGTAAGGATCCGGGGGGCATCATCGTCACCATGCTGATCGGCATCGTCGGCGCGTTCATCGGTGGGTTCATCGGCAACACGATCACGGGTTCCGGCCTCAACGGATTCTCACTCTGGAGCATCCTGCTCGCCGTCGTCGGCTCGATGCTGCTCCTGTGGATCTATCGTCTCACGACCCGTACCCGCAGCACAACGCTCTAGTCGCGCGCCGGACGACGCGCCGCACCACCTCGAGCCCCGTTCCGAACCTGGAGCGGGGCTCGATTGTTTTGACGCTGTGATCGGTTGTCGGTTCTCGGTTGTCAGCCGTCCTCGGGACGCAGGAGCTTCCCGAGGCCCCCCAATGACCGTGAACCGACAACCGAAAACTGCGTTTAGAGCAGCTTCCGGTTTTTATTCGGTTCCCCCGCCGCTAGATTTCTCCGCCCATGAAGGATCGGATCGTCGTCCGCGGCGCGCGGCAGCACAACCTGAAAGGCTTCGACCTCGAGATCCCACGGCGCTCCTTTACCGTCGTCACGGGGCCGTCCGGCTCGGGCAAGTCGTCCCTCGCCTTCGACACGATCTACGCCGAGGGCCAGCGACGCTACGTCGAGTCCCTCTCCGCCTACGCGCGACAGTTCCTCGAGCGCATGGAGAAGCCCGCCGTCGATCACATCGACGGACTCTCTCCCGCCGTCGCCATCGAGCAGAAGAATCCGACGAAGACGTCGCGCTCCACCGTCGGCACGGCGACCGAGATCTACGACTACCTCCGCCTGCTGTGGGCGCGCGTCGGCCACACCATCTGTCCCGTCTGCGGCCGCGAGCTCAAGCCGGATACCGTGCAGTCGGTCTCCGACACGGTGCTCGCCCTCCCCGGCGGCACCCGCTTCTACGTCGCCGCGCCGCTCAAGCTCTCCTACGAGGTCACCCACGACGTCGTGATCGAGAACCTGCGCGCGCAGGGCTTCGTCCGCGTCGCGGTCGACGGCGTCGTCAAGCATCTCGATGAGCTCGCCATCGAGCACATCGACGTCACTTTCGCGCGCGAGCTGCTCGTCGTCGTCGATCG
>DASVNI010000016.1:0-3329 GCA_036383935.1 Gemmatimonadaceae bacterium
CTTCACGAGCATGTTCGGCACCTCCCACGCCGGCATCGAGCCGTCGCGCAGGAAGCGCAGGAAGTCCGACGTCACCTGCGCGAAGTGCGACTCGTGGCCGACGTCGTACTTCGCCGGCACGTCGACGGCGAAGCGGTCGCCATCACGATGCACCGCGACGCCGGGCCACTTCGCCTGCAGCCCGGCGATCGCAGCGTTCAGCGCCGACTCGAATGCCGCCGGCGCAACCGACGCGTTGCGCTCGACGTAGAGCACGGGCTTGTACTTCTGCTCCGCGCCCTGCTGGATCATCAGGTTCGCCTTCGTGCCGCGCATGACGGAGAAGTGCGTGTCGCCACTGCCCGGCGGGCCCTCGAACTGCCACGCGTCGGACACCTTCACGTGTATGCCGCGCAGCGTGTAGTTCATCTCGCCATTCGAGTAGACCTGCAGCACGCCGTTCTTCACGTCGCCCTTGAGGAAATCGGGGAAGCTGTCGGCGCCGGTCACCTTCTTGAACTGCGCGATCGAGATCGGCGTCGGCCAACGCTTCGCGCTCAGCATGTGCACGTCGCTCAGCTTCAGCGTCTGCCCCGGGAACGCTTCCCACTGGACCAGATCGACGAGATGGGTCGTGACGTCGACGATGCCCTCACCCTGCTGCCGCACGTCGAAGAACCACTGCGGCCGCTTGAGGGGCGAGCCGGCGACGATCTTCGAGTAGTTGTGGACGCTGACCTTCGTGATGGCGGGATTCTCGGTCGTTCCCTTCACGAGCGTGCCGAACAACGCGGGCTGCATGGACAGCGCGCGCTGCAGCGCGGTGGTCACCTCGTTGCGCTCCGTCATGATGTCGTACAGCAGCACGTGCTTCTGTGCCGCGGTCTTGAACGCCTGACGGAGCTTCACGAGATCATGAGGTGTGCGGACCATGGGTTTGTCCGCCAGCACGTTCAGCCCCGCGTCGATGGAGCGCGCGATGTATTCCGTCTTCCGCGCGTTGTTGCCGGCGATGACGACGATGTTGCCCGCGCGGTCCGCGATCATCCGCTCGAGGTAGTCGGGACCGGTGTAGACCTTCTCCACCCAGTGCGTCGGCTGCTCCTCGCGCTTGTTGAACGACTCGACGCGCGCGAGATGCTCCTTGAGATCATCGCCCCCCGCCGAGTAGACCCACACGACGGAGTCGACGTCGGGATACATGAACTTCTGCACGAGCGAGGCGTGGAAGTGCCCCGGGTCGAGCGTGATCAGGCGGAAGCGCGCCGAGTCGGCGCGCGTCGTGCCCAGCTGCGACGTCTGCTGGGCGGAGGCTGGTGCGGTCGCCATGACGAGAGCGGCGGCGCCGAACGACGCGAGCCGGCGAGCGAGGTGGGTTCGATTCATCACTGAGGTGTCAGGCCTTGGAGAAAGTCCGCGCGAGCGTGAGCGCCCCATAACCGGCGCGCTCGGGCCGCGTGAGCATGGCATTGGCTTCGGCATCGTTCACGAACCGCTCGGCCTTCGCGTCCCAGGTGAGGGGGCGCTGCAGCTTCATCGCGATCCAGCTCACGATACACGCCGCGTTCGCGCGGTGCGCCACCGGCGCCGGCGCCAACGGCTGCTGGCGCGACTTCACGCACTCGAGCCAGTTCTTGTGGTGCGAGAGGCTGTGCGGCATCTGCACGGTGACGCCGTTGGGATCGAGCAGCTTCGGATCGCTCGCGTCGAGCGACTTGAGCGACGTCGTGCGACCCGAGGGATCGCTCGCCGTCTGCGATGCATCGCGCGAGACGAAGATCCAGCCTTCGTTGCCGATGAACTTGATCCCGTTCGGCAGCTCGTCGGACACGGTCATGATGACGTTGCCCGGATAGGTGAGCTCGATGTGGTACTTGCCGTGCACGTTCCAGATGCGGTCGTGCGGGGGGAACTCGCCCTTGCCCTCGATCTTCGACGGGCCGGTGAGCTCCATGTCCATCCCCCAGTGCGCCGTGTCGAAGTGGTGCGCACCCCAGCCGGTGATCATGCCGAGGGAGTAGTTCTCGTTGCGCAGCCAGCCCGGCCGCGACTGCACGTCGGGGCCGCCGTCGCGCCCCGTGCCCTGCGGATGGACGCGCTGCTCGGTGTAGAACACCTCGGGCGTCGGTCCGAGCCACATGTCGTAGTTGAGATTCGACGGCACCGGCTGCTGCGGCTGGTCGGGTGCCGTCGGATCGATCGGGAGTCCGATCTCGACGCGCTGGAGCTGACCGATACGCCCGCTGCGCACGAACTCCACCGCCTTCCGGAACTGCTCGTTCGGCCCCCACGACCGCTGTTGGCTTCCGACCTGGAGGATGCGTCCCGACTTCGCCACGGCGTCGCGGAGCATGATGCCTTCCGCGTGCGTCATGGTGAACGGCTTCTGGAGGTAGACGTCTTTCCCCGCGCGCAGCGCACGCAGCGCGACCTCGGCATGCTGATGGTCGGGGAGCGAGACCGTCACCGCGTCGATGTCGGAGCGGGCGAGCAGCTGCTTGTAGTCGGTGTAGACGTCGATCTTCTGCGGCGGCGCGTTGCGCGCGGCGAACAGACGCTCGACGCGCGCCTTCCCGCTGGCGGCGCGGCGCGAATCCAGGTCCGCCACGGCGAGGACATCAGCGAGATCGGAGCCGGCGACGCCGACCATGTCGTGGCCCTGGGCAATCCGCCCCGCGCCGATGTGCCCGACGCGCACTCGATTGCTTGGCGCGTTGGCGCCGAGCAGGCGCGCCGGGATGATCATTGGCGCCGCCACGACAGCCGCGGTCACACCGGTGCGCTGGATGAAGGTACGACGGGAGATCGAGTCGTTCGTCTCGTTCGGCTTTGTCATCAGTCGGCTCGCGTCAGGTGATCGGATGAGTATGCAGCGAGGGACGGGCTGTCAGCTACTCTCGGGTACTTCTCAACGACGGAACGCGGATCCTTGACTGCGATTTCGCGGAAAAAGCAGGATCTACTTCTCTCGGGTTCGAGTGCGATGCACCGACGCACCGCTCCTCTCCATCCACAATCCCAAATCTTTGATGGTCCGGCGGAGAGATCTCTCCGCCGACATGGAGCGATCCTGCTGTTTCCGCGAAATCCGCGCGTTTCCGCGTTCCGTCGTTGAAGAGCCAACAGTCTCCAGGCTCAGGTGCTACGGCGTCGGCGGGGCGGGCGTTGCGGTGGGGGTGGGCTCGGGGACGAGGACACCGGCGATGAGCAGCCCCGCGACGAGGGAGACGGCGGTGAGGATCATCGTGAAGGCGATGTCGATGCCGGCCACGGTGTCCCGGTCCATCATCGCCGACATGCTGCGGTAGCCGACACTGCCCGGGACGAGGAGGAGGATGCCGGGCACGAGC
>DASVNI010000017.1:0-12402 GCA_036383935.1 Gemmatimonadaceae bacterium
CGACGATCATGATGCTGGGTGAGGAGGCGGATGTGGCGCCGGTGCCGTCGCCATCCTGAAGTGGTGAACTACCACACCCAGTAGTGAGTACTCGGTACTGAGTACCGAGACTGGCATACAGCCTCCCGGAATGCGGGGCCAGAACGTGGGACCAGATCCTGGGGTCAGATACCGAAGGTGTCTGACCCCTTGGCGCGAAGGGGCAATAGCAGTTGGGGTCAGAGTCGGTGGACTCTGACCCCACTGACTCTGACCCCACTGACTCTGACCCCGGGGGGGTGAGGCGGGGGAGTGCGAATTGCGAAGGTGGCCGTGACGATGACCGATGCACGGGCACATCCCGCGACCGAGCGGGCACTCACGGCGACGTACCGCCTCCAGCTCAACGGCGCGTTCACGCTGCACGACGCGCGGGCGCGCATTCCTTACCTCCATGCGCTCGGCGTGTCGCACCTGTACTGCTCGCCCGTGCTCGCGGCGCGGGCGGGGAGCACGCACGGCTACGACGTCGCCGACCCGACCCAGGTGAATCCCGAGCTGGGGGGCGACGCGGCGTTCGTCGCGCTGGCGGAGGCGGCGCACGCGCACGGGATGGGACTCGTGCTCGACATCGTGCCGAACCACATGGGGACCGGCCCGGACAACCCGTACTGGGACGACCTGCTGCGGCACGGCCCGCAATCGAAGTACGCGGGATGGTTCGACGTTGAGTGGCGCGCGCCGGCGAGGCGACTGGCGAACAAGGTGCTGCTCCCCGTGCTGGGCGATTCGCTCGACGCGGTGCTGGAGCGCGGCGAGCTGGCGCTGGAGGTGACGGGGTTGGGTGCGCGGGTGCGCTACTTCGAGCATCACTTCCCGATCGATCCGACGACGCTGCCGCCCGAGCTGGAGCTCGCGCAGCGGGATCCGTCGGCGTTGCCGGCGGCGCGGGAGTGGAGCGCCGGGGCGACAGGACGCGCGCGGTTGCACGATCTGCTCGACCAGCAGCACTACGCGCTCGACTTCTGGCGCAACGCGAGCCGCGACGTGAACTACCGCCGCTTCTTCGACGTCAACGAGCTGATCGCGCTCAAGGTGGAAGACGCGGAGGTGTTCGCGGCGACGCACCGGACCGTGCTCCAGTTCGTCGAGGACGGTCTGATCGACGGGTTGCGGATCGACCACGTGGACGGATTGCTGGAGCCGAGGCGCTACCTGGAGCGACTGCGCGCGGCGGTGGACGCGCGTCGGCCGGTGCGGTCGAACGCGGCCCGCTTCCCGATCGTCGTGGAGAAGATCCTCGCTCCAGGGGAGACGCTGCCGCGCGACTGGCCGGTGGACGGCACGACGGGCTACGAGTTCATGACCACGCTGGAGGACGTGTTCGTCGATCCGGCGGGCTACTCGCTGCTCGAGTCGAGGTACCGAGTGGGGAGTGCCGCGCGGGGCTTCCATGCCGTGGCGCTCGAGTCGAAACGCGCGGTGCTGCGGGGGTCGCTCAACGCGGACGTGCGCCGGCTCGCGCCGATGCTCGTGTCGCTGGCCAAGCAGGAGGAGTGGCCGGTGAGGCCGATCGCGGCGTATGCGGGGGCGATCGTCGAGCTCGTGGCCGCCCTCCCGGTCTACCGCACGTACATCGATGCGGAGCGGCCGGACGCCGAAGGGTCGGACCGGGCGAATCTGGAGGGTGCGTTCGCCGAGGTGCGCGCCCGCGAGCTGGCCGATGTGGAGGCGGTGGCCGCGCTGGAGCGGGTGCTGTTGGGCACCTGGCGCGATGCGGATCCGGCGGCGGCGGCTGCCCGGCTGGCGTTCGTGCTGCGGTTGCAGCAGCTGAGCGGGCCGGCCGCCGCCAAGGGAGTGGAGGACACGGCGCTGTACGTGTACGCGCCGCTCGCGTCGCGGAACGAGGTGGGCGGAGACCCGGGGGTCCCGGTGAAGGGCGCGGTGGCGCGCCTGCACAGTCTGCTTGCCGCGCACGCCGAGCGGACGCCGCGCGCGCTCAACGCGACGAACACGCACGACACCAAGCGGAGCGCCGACGTGCGCTCGCGGCTGGACGCGCTGAGCGAGCATGCGCCGTCGTGGGAGCGCCGGCTCCGGCTGTGGCGCCGGCGGCACCGCGCGCTGCAGACGCTGGTGCGCGGACGGCTCGCGCCGACGCGCACGACGGACCACTTCATCTATCAGGCGCTGGTCGGGATCTGGCCCCTTGATGGGGTGGGCACGCCGGTGCACGAGAACGGCGAGGTGCTCGGCGCGCTGCGCGCCCGGCTGACCGCCTACATCCTGAAGGCGGTGCGTGAGGCGAAGGTGAGCACCAGCTGGACCGATCCGGACGAGGCGTACGAGCGCGCGGTGGCGGAGTTCGTGGCCGGCCTGCTCGATCCCGCGTCGCAGGGGCGGTATCTGCGCGACGTTGCGCCGCTCGTCGCCGAGGTGGGGATGACCGGGATGTGGAACGCGCTGGCGCGGCTGGTCGTGCATCTGACGTCGCCGGGCGTGCCGGACGTCTATCAAGGGGACGAGCTCTGGTTCCTGGCGCTCGTCGACCCGGACAATCGCCGGCCGGTGGATTGGGCGGACCGCGAGGCTCGGCTCGAGGCGGTGTGTCGCTCATGCGAGTCAGGGGTGGACGGAGTGCCTCCACTCGACGTGCTTCGCCGATGGCGCACCGACGTAGCGGACGGGACCTTGAAGCTCTACCTGACGACCCGACTCCTCCGCCTAAGGCGCGATGACGAGGGAGGCGCCCTCACGTGCGGCGGCTACCGTCCAATTGCGGCGGAAGGCTTGCATGCAGATCGGGTGATCGCCTTTCGGCGCGGCGAGGGTGTCGCGGCACGCATCGTTCTGGTGCCTCGACTGACCGCGGCGCTCGGGAGTGACGCCGGCGCGCCGATTGGTGCGCGGTGGGGGGATACGCGTCTCGCGGGTATCGATGGCGGTGGAGTGAGAGGGTGGCGATGCCTGCTGAGCGGGATCGAGGTGCCGGCCTGGGACGGCGTGCTGCAGGTCGGGGACGCCTTGACGGAACTTCCGGTGGCGCTTCTGACTCCAATGAAGTCTCCATGATCGTTGGAGTGGCGTGTGGGGCATGGCGATCGTCCGTTCGGTATCGGACGGTTGCGCCGCCACGCCAGGAATCGATACGATTGACCATCGCTGCCGAGCCGGCGTCGCGCGCATCCTCCTCCCAGCCCGTACGCCAGGCAGTCTCGTCTATTGTTCGGACGGGGCCGGCCCCCCAGATTTTTCGAGCCTTACCCACATCGTTGAGAGGGCATGTTGTGACCGAAGCGCGGACGCGGAGCCACGCTCCACGGCGAGCGCACGGTCACACCTGCTGACGTGATACCATGGACGAGGTCTTGATGACGTTGACGCCAGCGCGATCCACCATCGCCTACTTCTCGATGGAGATCTGCCTCGAGCAGGCGATCCCCACGTACAGTGGTGGACTCGGCGTGCTGGCTGGTGATACGCTGCGCTCCGCGGCCGACCTGGGCGTGCCCCTCGTGGCCGTGACGCTCCTGCACCGGAAGGGCTACTTCGAGCAGCACCTGGACCCGTCGGGGCAGCAGACGGAGCAGCCGGTGCACTGGTCGCCCGAGCGGGTGCTCGAGCCGGTGGACGCGCAAAGTACCGTGCTGATCGAGGGGCGCGAGGTCCACGTGCGCGCCTGGAAGTACACCGTGAAGGGGATCCGCGGGCACGAGGTGCCGGTGTACCTGCTCGACACGATGCTCCCCGAGAACTCGGAGTGGGACCGGACGCTCACCGACACACTGTACGGCGGTGACGAGCACTACCGGCTCTGCCAGGAGATCGTGCTCGGCATGGGCGGCGCGGCGCTCCTCCTCTCGATGGGGATCGACGGCGAGACGATCTACCATCTGAACGAGGGACACTCGGCGCTGCTGACGCTGCAGCTCCTGGAGCGGCAGCTCGACGGCCGCCAGCACTTCGAGCTCGACGACGCGGATCTCGAGTCGGTGCGGCAGCGGTGCATCTTCACGACGCACACGCCCGTGCCGGCCGGTCACGACAAATTCCCACTCGACATGGTGCGTCACGTGCTCGGCGACGAGCGTGTCGCACTGCTCGAGGGATGCGGTGGCGTGCACGAGGGGATGTTGAACATGACGTACCTCGCGCTGCATCTGACGCGCTTCGTGAACGGTGTCGCGATGCGGCATCGCGACGTGTCGCGCGGAATGTTCCCCGGCTATCCGATCAACTCGATCACGAACGGCGTGCACGCCGTGACGTGGACGGGCCCCGAGTTCCAGGCACTGTTCGACCGGCGAATCCCCGAGTGGCGGCTCGACAACCTGTATCTGCGCTACGCCGTCGGCATTCCGCTGCAGGAGATTCGCGAGGCGCACGCGGCGAGCAAGAAGATCCTGCTCGACGAGATCGCGCATCGCACCGGGCAGCAGCTCGATCCTTCGGTGATGACGATCGGCTTCGCGCGACGCGCGACGCCGTACAAGCGCGCAGACCTCATCTTCTCCGATCTCGATCGGTTGACGCAGATCGCGCGCACGGTAGGGAAGATCCAGATCGTGTACGGCGGCAAGGCACATCCGCACGATGGCGGCGGCAAGGATCTCATTCGCCGGATCCACAGCGCGCGCGAGCGGCTGGGCGACATGGTGAAGGTCGTCTACGTCGAGAACTACGAGATGGCGGTGGCCGGCCAGATGGTGGCCGGCGTCGATCTCTGGTTGAACAACCCGATGAAGCCTCTCGAGGCATCGGGAACGAGCGGCATGAAGGCGGCGCTGAACGGCGTGCCCTCGTTCTCCGTGCTCGACGGATGGTGGGTGGAGGGACACGTCGAGGGCGTCACCGGCTGGTCGATCGGCGGTCCTGACGCCGAAGGCGATCCGTCACGCGACGCGGTGGATCTCTACATCAAGCTGGAGCGGGTGATCCTGCCGCTGTTCTACGGACTGCCGTTCGCGTATGCGGAAGTGATGCGTGCGGCGATCGCGCTGAACGGGAGCTTCTTCAACACGCAGCGGATGGTGAGGCAGTACGTGCACAATGCGTATTTTCCTACGGGGATTCCGGCTGACGTGATGACCGAGGCGCCGGCTGTTCTCTAGTTGAGAACTGCCGCTCCCAGTAGGTAGTACTGAGTACTTCGTACTGAGACTGGCATACGAGCTCCCGGAAGCCTCGCAGGTCGCTCTATCTGAAAAGCACACGGCCGTACTTCGTACCAAGTATCTGGTACTGAGTACGGCCGTTCGCATTTGGGGTCAGACCCCGACGCGCCAAGGGGTCCGACACCGTCGGTATCTGACCCCAGGATCTGACCCCAGTGTCTGACCCCAACGCCTCTGACCCCAATTCGAGATCTCGCCCCGCATTCCGGGAGCCCGTATGCCAGTCTGAGTACGAAGTACTCAGTACTCACTACTGGGAGTGGTAGTGCCCATCTCCACCTCGCTCTCGTACTCCTCCGTCTTCCGCACCGCACGCATCACCGTGCTGCCAGCGGCGAGTGCGCCGAGGAGGATGTAGATGTAGAAGGTGTAGAAGCGCCACCAGATGAGGGCCGCGGCGAAGAGGCGGGCGGGGATCGCGTTGCCGAGGGCGGCGCGGAAGGCCATCTCGACGGCGCCGCCGCCGCCGGGCGCGGGGACCACCGCCGCGCCGTAGAGGAAGCCGAGTGGCCAGAGGGCGAGGGGCGCGAGTGGGACGTCGCGCACGCTCGTGAGGACGAGGGCGGGGAGCACGAAGAGGCGGATGCCCACGTGCACCACCGAGGCGAGAAAGGCGAACACCGCCGGCTTGACGTCGACCTTCTCGACGGAGTCGATGGTGGCGCGGAGCTTCACGAGCGCCGACTCGATCGTGCGCCAGCGGCCGCCGGTGAGGCGGAGCCGGCGCGCCCACGTCGGCGGCATGCCGTTCATGCTGCGACGCGAGAGGAAGATCGCGAGCGCGCCGATGCCGAGGATGACGGCGGCGTAGCTGCCGACCAGGCTGACGAGCGTCGCGAGCACGACGCCGGCGTGGCGGAACACGACGGCTACGGCGAGCACGACCGCGGCGAGCGAGAAGACCTCGAGAAAGAGCTCGGCGTAGAGGATGACGAGCACATTCGACGAGCGAAGCCCTGACTCGCGCAGCACGAGGAAGCGCGCGGGCTCGGCGCCGGAGCGCGCGGGGGTGATCGCGGCGGCGAAGTCGCCACCGAGGCTGGTGCGGAGCGCGGTGGGGAGGGGGAGCCGGATGCCCGCCGCCGCGGCACTCCAGCGCAGCTTGAGCGAGCGGGCCAACAGCTCGATGACGACGGCGCTGAAGGCGAGCAGGTGCGCGCTGGCCGGGAGCAGGAGCGAGGCGCCCTGCTGCGACCAGCCGCTGATCATGTAGAGCGAGACCCCGATCGTAGCGAGGAACGAGACGATCGTGAGGAGCCAGCGCGTCGGGGTCATCGCTCGGTCATCGACATCGAGGAAAACTAAGCGCGGAGATGCGGGAATGGGGGGATGCGGGGATGCGGAACCGCGGCTGAGAAGTTGGGAGTTCGGGCGAAGAAATTGCGCGAACGGGCTGTATGGGACGTCCCTATTTCAGTGCCGTCACGCGTCGTACCACTTCGAGTACACGTGGAGACGAGCGCGTGCTGGATCTCGTGCACGGCACCGAGCGCGTGCCGGCGTCGCTGCTGCTGCCGAGCGGTCAACCCACTACGCCGGCCGTGCTCCTGCTGCACGGCTTCTCGTCGAACAAGGAGCGGATGGCGCAGTCGGTGGGACGCGCGCTGCAGCAGCGCGGTGTCGCGTCACTGGCGCTGGACCTGCCGTTTCATGGCGAGCGGGACGGCGCGGACGGAGAGCTTCCGTATCGCAATCCGATCGCGCTCGTCGCCGCGTGGCGCGCCGCGGTGCGCGAGGCACGGGCGGCGATCGAGTGGCTCGGCGCGCAGCCGGAGATCGATGGCGCACGACTCGGCGTGCTGGGCTATTCGCTTGGCGGGTTCCTCGCGCTGATGATGGCGTCGGAGGAGCCGGTGGTCCGCGTGATCACGCTCGCGGCCGCGGGCGACCTGCCCGACAGCACTCCCTACATATCGTTGCTGCGGCGGGCTGTGGATCCGCTGCGTGCGGTACACCAACTCGCCGGCCGGCCGCTGCTGCTCGTCAACGGCCGGCGTGACAGGACCACCAGACCGGAGCAGGCGGAGCGCCTGTTCGCGCGCGCCGAGGAGCCGAAGGAGTTGTACTGGTACGAGGGCGGACACTGGCCGCCGGCGTCGGCGATCGAGTACGCGGGGGAATGGACGGGGGAGCAGTTGGCCGCTGGCACACGCCGCCAGGGCAGGCGACACGCGGGGTGAACCCGTTGTCGGTAATTGGTTGGTTGTTGGTTTTGAGCCCGCCTCGGGAAGCTCATGCGCGACAAGGGGTCAGAGTCGAAGTTCGACTCTGACCCCAACCGACACCGACCGTGAACCGTTCGCCGACAACCGACAACGCGCGCCGAAGGCGCGCTATATCACCCGCGCATACACCTCGATCCAGGGCGCGAGCGGCTTGTCGCCGGCCGAGATGCGTGCGCCAGCCGTGATCACGCGCTTGACGAGTCGCTCCTCGAGCGCGGCCCACCGCTTCGTCCACTTGTCGGCGATGGGAACGAGCACGTCGCCGACGACCTCTTCCACGCGCATCCCGTTCCGCTCGACGAGCCGAGCGATGGCCGTGGGCGTGAAGCCGTAGCGGTAGGGGAATCCGAGCAGGTTGTTCTGCGCCAGCCACTCGCGCGCGATGGCGGCGAAGGGACCGCGCAGCAAGGGACGGAACGCGGCGTAGCAGGCGCCGTTGGGGACGCGCAGCGCGAGCATGCCCCCGTCGGAGAGATGCGTGCGCGCGGCGCGCACCGCGCCAGCGGGATCGGAGAGCTGGTCGAGACAGTTCCAGATCGCGACGACGTCGACGTGACGCTCGGGCTCGAGCGATTCGATCGTTCCGTCGTGGACCTGGAAGCCGAGCGAGCGGGTGAACTCGTTGGTGGTCGCGTTGACGTCCACGCCGGTGAACTGCCAGCCGGCGTCGCGCGCTGCGGCGAGGAACGCGCCGACGTAGCTGCCAACCTCGATCCCGCTGCCGCGTCGGCCGAAGATCTCGGTGAGCCGCGCCAGGTGCGCGTCGTATCCGGGGCGCTGGGTCTCGTGGAGTGTCTGCAGGAGGGCGCGCTCCGGTCGGTCGTCCCGATAGATCGCATCGAGCTCTGACGGTCGTTCCACCGGATTGCGATAGACGAGCCCGCAGTCGCAGCAGCGCACGAGCCGGAGGGGCGCGCGCTGCGAGAAGGCGACGCGATCCATCAGACTCGTCGGTGGCACGGCCGGATCGAGCCGCCGCGCGTGGTACTCCCACAGTTCCTCGATCTCGGCCTTCGCCTCCTCGGCGGAGAGAAGCTCGTCGGCTTCGGCGCTCGAGCAGATGATGCAGCGGGTGAGCTCGTAGGAGGGCAAGCGTGCGCGGGATGCGGGGATGCGGGATGCGGGAATGCGAAACGACCTCGGGAAAATCATGCCGCCCGAGGTCGTTTCGCGTTTCCGTAACTGAAAGTGCAGATCCCTCGACTCGCTGCGCTCGCTCGGGATGACGCCGTCGCTCACGCACTCACGCGGCGTCGCGCCAAGGGGTCAGACACCTTCGGTATCTGACCCCAGCGTCTGATTACGCGGCATCGTCCGCGCCCAACCTGCCCAGTTTCTTCTGCTCCATCGCCGTGAGCAGTACAGAGCGGAAGCGGGTGATGAAGACGTCCTCGGAGAATTTCTCGGCGTGGGTGCGGAGCCAGGCGGGATTCCAGCGCTTCTCCTGCACCTTTCGCAGCGCGTCCTCGAGCGACTCGGATGTCGCGTCGTGGAACAGGACGCCCGTCTCGCCGTCGCGCACGGTGTCGAGCGCGCCGCCTCTTCCGAATGCGACGACCGGACGTCCGGCCGCGTTCGCCTCGAGCGTGGTGAGGCCGAAGTCTTCCTCGCCCGGCAGGATGAGGGCGCGGCAGCGCTCGAACATCGAGGTGGTCTCGCGGTCGGTGAGGCGGCCGGCGAAGCGTACCGAGGGACCGGCGATCGCCTCGAGCGCTTCCCGCTCCGGGCCAGCGCCGACGACGACGAGCTTCACGCCGAGCGCGGTGCAGGCGCGCACGGCGAGGTCGACGCGCTTGTAGCCGTTGAGTCGCGACACGACGATGAAGTAGTCGCCGACGGGACGGTCGACGCGGAAGCGCTTCACGTCCACCGGCGGGAAGACGATCTCGCTGCCGCGGCCGTAGGTGGCGCGAATGCGCTGCGACACCTCGCTGGAGATGGCGACGAAGCGGTCGACGCTGCGCGACGTGGAGGCGTCCCAGCGACGGAGCGCAGGGAGGGTGAGCTTCGCGGCGAGCTTCGCCGATGAGCTCATCGCCGAGAGCTCGGTGTAACGGTCGAAGTTCCAGGCCCAGCGCATGGGCGTGTAGCAGTAGCAGAGATGCAGCGCCTCGGACGGCACGCGCACGCCCTTGGCGAACGCGGAGCTGCTCGTGATCACGACGTCATATCCGCTCAAGTCGAACGACCGCACGGCGAGCGGATAGAGCGGCATGAAGCTGCGGAAGTTGCGCCGCCAGTTCGGCAGCTTTCGCATCCACGACACGCGCACGTCGGCGTCGGCGAGTGGCCGGCCGATCTCCTGCGGATCGAACAGCGTCGTGAAGATCGGCGCCTTGGGGAACATCCGATGGAGCACGGCGACGACACGCTCGGCACCGCCGGCCTGATTCAGATAGTCGTGTACAATCGCGACTTTCACGAGGCCACTTCCAGGATGACACGATGGACACCCGCGAGCATCGTCTCGCGAGAGAAACGGCTGCGGGCGTGATCGGCGCCGCGGCGCGACAGCGCCGCCACGCGCGCCGGATCGCGGCGCAGCGCGTCGAGCGCCTCGCCAAGGGCATGCGCGTCGCCCGGTGGGACGAGGACGCCCGTCTCGCCGTCGCTCACGACTTCCGGAACGCCGCCGGCCGCAGTGGCGATGATGGGTCGTCTGGCGAGCATCGCCTCGATGAGCACCCGGCCGAACGGTTCGGCGAGCACGGAGGCGTGGACGACGACGTCGCACGCCGCGAGCAGGCGCGGTACGTCGTCGCGCGTGCCGAGCCTGTGAACGCGGCCCGCGAACGAGGGGAGCTGGGCGCGCGAGCGCAGCTCGGCCTCGTACGGCGCCTCGCCACTGAACAGCGCGCCGCCCACGACGAGCGCGTGCACGTCGGGCATGCGCGCGACGGCGTCGAGCAGCACGGTCTGCCCCTTCCACGGATGCAGTCGGCTGAAGCAGCCGACGAGAAACACGTCGTGGGCGATCCCGAGCTCGGCGCGCACGGCGGGGCGCGTGCCGGGGCCGAGCGCGTCGAAGGGTGCAGCGTCGATCCCGTTGTACACGACGGTGACGAGCGACGCGCGACCGCCCGCCGCGACGAATGCATCCGCCGTGGCGCGCGAGTTGGCGACGACGCGCACCGCGCACCAGTTGGCGACCGCGACGACGGCGCGGACGTTGGCGCGACTGAAGTGGCCCTGGCCGAGGATGTCGCGCAGGTGCCAGACGACCGGCTTGCGCGCGAGGCGGCCGGCGAGCGCGGCGACGACGAACGACTTGGGCGAGTTGGCGTAGAGCAGGTCGAACGGCCGCGCGGCGCGGGCGAGCGCGCGCGCGAGGCGCATCGTCGCGATGAGCGAACCGATGCCGGGGAGGACGCTCGTCTTCTTCACCCGACGGAGCGCCAATCCGCCGTCGAGCGGGAGGACCGCGACGCCGCGCCCCTCGAGTGCTTCGGCGAATGGACCGTCCTCGAACAGCGCGACGGCGCTGCGCCGACGATTCGCCTCGGCGATGTCGAGCAGCGAATGCTGCGCGCCGCCCATCATCGCGGTGTGATCGACGAAGAGGATCGACGCGTCGCTCATCGGCGTGCCGCCTCGTAGACCTGCTGCACGCGCGCGGCGACGACGGGCCAGTCGTGGTCGCGGCGCGCGTAGCTCTCGCACTCGCGAGCCGTCGGCAACGGGATGTCGCCACGCAGCGCGGCGGCGAGCAGCGCACCGATGTCGCCCGCGCTCGGTGTGTCCGTGACGAGCTGCGGCGCGAGTGGTGTGATCACGTCGGTGAGGCCACCAACCGGGGTGACGACGCACGGCGTTCCCGCGGCGAGCGACTCGACGGTGATGAGACCGAACCCCTCGAGCGCGGCGCTCGGCACGACGGTGAGGTCGGCGGCGCGATAGGCCGCGGGGAGATCTTCGTCCGGTACGAAGCCGAGGAACTGGACGTGTCGCTCGAGCCCGAGCGCGACGACGCGTGCCTCGAGCTCGCTCCGGAGCGGGCCCGTGCCGCCGATGAGCACGAGCGCATCGGGGACGCGCGTGCGGAGGACGTTCGCCGCCTCGACCAGCGTGTCCACGCCGACGCGACGCACGAGGCGCCGCACGCAGAGCACGATGGGACGTTCGGTCGGCCAGCCGAGGGCGCGTCGGCACTCCGACGGCGACGGCGCGATGGCGAAGCGATCGACGTCGACGCCGCCGGGGATGACGTCGATGCGGTCCATCGGCACGCGGAACTCGCGTGCAAGCACGTCGCGGAAGGCCGCGGACAGCACGATGGCCCGATCGGCGCGGCGATAGACCCTGCTCTCGATCATGTGTCTCACGAGCACGCTCAGCGCGCCCGCGCCTTCCACGCGCGACTCCGCGCCCCACGGACCCTGGAAGTGGACGACGAGCGGATGTGCGCCGAGCCGCGACAGCACAGGGAAACCGTGCATGGCGAAGTGCGAGACGACGACCGCGTCGGGACGTTCGCGCAGCCACGCGCTCGACGCGGCGCGTAACGCGCGCAGGCGCGACAGGAGCGGCGCCGACGGAGGCGCGAAGGCGTGCACGAGCCCAGCCGAGGCGCGCGCGACGTCGTCGGTACCGGCAACGAGCCCGTGCAGCTCGACGCCGTTACGCGCGAGCTCACCGATGAGATGCGCGTAGACACGATTGAGACCACCGGCCTTCTCGCCGAACCAGTGCATGCCGAGCTGCAGCGTCTGGAGCGATCCTGGGTGCAGATCCCTCGACTCGCGTCGCGCCAAGGGGTCAGACCCCATCGGGGTCTGACCCCGTAACAGGCGCTCGCTCGGGATGACGCGCTCTGGGGCGGCGGTCATCGTGCGCTCCCGGCGAGGAGCTCGACGTCGAGCGGGTCGCTCGGCGCGAGCGTGCCGTCGAGGGTGAGCTGGGCCCAGATCTCGAGGATCAGGAGCGTCCAGATCTGCTGTCCCCAATCGCGGCGGCCGGACGCGTGCTGGTCGAGGAGCGTGCGCACCGACTCCGGGCGGATCCAGCCGCGATCATAGAAGCGCGAC
>DASVNI010000018.1:0-3101 GCA_036383935.1 Gemmatimonadaceae bacterium
GTGCAGATCCCTCGACTCGCTCCGCTCGCTCGGGATGACTTCTGAGCGCAGAACGGCCCCGGAAGCCGAAGCGTCCCGAGGCCGTCACTCACTCACCCACTCACCCACTCACCCACTCACCCACTCACCCACTCACGGCAGTTAGTGCGGCGTAATCGTCCCCGGCTCGCGCCGCACGCTCTGCATGGGCGGGACGTGGCCCGCGACCGGCTCGGCGTGCCGCTCGGAGAGGAGCTTGGTCGTGAAGCGCTGCGCTTCGCCGATCCGCTCTACCTCGATCGCGATCGACTCGATCGCCTGCTCCATACGCTGGAGCCGCGGGCTCGAGTCGAAGTCGAACGACGCTCCACGCTTGCCCCCGCGCAGAATCCGCTTCGTCAGCGCGTAGACGATCGGGAGCAGCAGGACGAAGCCGGCGGTCTCCATGCCGAGCAGCTGCGCCTTGTCGAACGGATCCTGTGGTGCGGGCGGCGGCACGGTGAGCACCATCTGCGCTTCCTTCGCCTGCATCATGTCGCGCGCATGCTGGCCATCGGCAATCTTCGCCATCAGGACACTCAGCTGACCCTGCACGACGTTGAACTCGTGCTGCACGTCGGCGTATTGCTTGTCGTAGAGCGCGCGCTCCGCCGGGATCTTCGCCTCCGCCTGCTGGCGCGCAATCTGGTCGCGCTTTACCTCGAGGTCGCCCTGCTTCACGCGCAGGTCGGCAATCTGCGTCTCCAGACGCTCCATGTCCGGGAGCATGTCGTGAGATTGTCCTGCGATCACGGCCTGTGTCATCTCGGACCTCTCAGTGCGGTGTGATCACGCCGGGCTCATGGCGCGCCGAAGCTGACGGGATGCGACCGGCAACGGGCTCGCCCCGTTCAGCCAGCACCTTCGTCGTGAACCGCTGCGCTTCGCCGATCCGCTCCACCTCGAGCGCGATCGATTCGATCGCCTGCTCGATGCGCTGCAGGCGCGGGCTGTTCTCGAGGTCCACCACCGTCTCCCGCGGACCGCTGCGCACCCAGACACGCCGCGCGAGGGCGATGGCGAAGGGGAAGAGGAGCAGGAACGACGCGATCTGGAATCCGTCGCTGAAGATGAGATCTCGAAAGGCGGAGCTGGTCGACCAAACGTCCGGCGCCGGCGCAGTCGCGAACGCGATCTGCGGCTCTTGAGGAAACGCCGCGGCCGGCCCGATGGCAGGTACCGCTGGAACAGCGGGGATCGCGGGGATCGCCGGTATGGCGGGGATCGCCGGAATGGCCGGAATCGCGTCCGCAGCGTGCGGCGCCGGCGGTGCCTTTGCCGCCTGGGCCGGCCGAACGACGACGTCGGGAGACTGCGTTGCCACGATCTGCTGCATGGGCGGCTCCTCGCTTTGGGAGAGCGATCCGTGAATCAGCACTACCGGATCGATCAGCGGAAGAGTTTCAGCGCCCGCCGGCGTCGCCGCCCATCATCATCCCGTCGTGCTCGCCATGCGTCATCCCGTCGTGCATGTCGTGACCAGCGTGGTCGTCGCCCCAGATGACGGCGGGATCGGACGACGTCATCACGTTCGCGTGCACCATCCAGCCGAGCGGGTCGGCGAAGAAGTTGCCCCCGACGGCATCGCAGGCAGCCTTCGTCGCGATCGGGCTCTCGGGACCGAACACGGGAGCACCGTTCGCGCGCTCGAGCCAGCGCGCCCCCTGACCGCGCGGCGGAACGCACCAGTTCACGTGCTTGTGCCAGCGCGCGACCGAGAGTGGGACGCGCTCGTCGAGCTTGTCGGCGCTCCACCGCTTCGGCGCCGTGTACATCGCGCCAATGAGGTGCAGGGTGCCATCGGCTCCCTTCGCATACAACAGCGAGGTCGGTTTCGCCGGGTCGAAGCGGAAGGCCTCCTGCACCGCGTTCCACCCGCGCGTGAAGTGATAGACGTGCTGGTTCTTGATCTGCGGCGCGAACATCCGGTAGCCGTCCGCGACCGCGGCGGTCGTGTCGGCGTACTTCGCGATCGACGCGCGCAAGGTGGCGGCGACGGCGGCCGCTCGAGCACTGTCCCCCGGTGCCATAGGACGCGCTGGGGTCATCAGCATGTGGAGCGCCTCGTTCCCCCGTGGGGCGTCGTGCCGCACCGGCGCGTGCTCCGCATGGGTGCCCTGCGCGCGGACGACGCCGACCGCAGCGAGGGCGACGCCAGAGAGGGCGACGACCGACGCGAGCGCGGCACGCCGAACGGATCGGCGGCTCGGCGCGTTGGTGAGCAGCGAGGTGACGAATGACATGACGCCCTCCTGGCTATGACTGTACCTTCCGTATCAGGTACGACGGCGCACCGACGCGCCTGTTAACCCTTTCGATCCCGACGCCTGGTGCCAGACGGCTCGATCGCCCAGATGCTGAGCGGCAACCCCGCGCTGGCGCTTCCGGTGCTGTTCGCGGGGGGCGTGCTGACCAGCCTGACCCCGTGCGTGTATCCCATGATCCCGATCACCGCGGCGATCGTCGGCGGACAGTCGGCCGGGGACCGCACGGGCTCGATGCTGCGCCCCGCCCTCCTGACCTTCACCTACGTGGTCGGGCTGGCGCTGGTTTACTCGGCCCTCGGCGTCTTCGCCGGACTGACCGGGACGCTGTTCGGGAGCGTGAGCACGAACCCATGGCTGTACTTCGCCATGGCCAACGTGCTCCTCCTGGCCGCACTAGGAATGCTGGACGTGATACCGATCCGCCTGCCGGCGGGTATCACGCAGCGGGCGGCAACGATGGGGACGGCAGGGCGATTCTCCGGCGCGTTCGCGATGGGGGCGATGTCCGGCCTCGTCGCCGCCCCCTGCTCCGCGCCGGTGATGGCCGCGGTGCTGACCTGGGTGACGGTGACGAAGAGCGCGGGACTCGGATTCCTCTACCTGCTGACGTTCTCGCTCGGGATGTCGACGCTGCTGGTGGTCGTCGGGCTCTCGAGTGGCTCGCTGGCGCGATTGCCACGCGCTGGTGCGTGGATGGTGACGGTAAAAAAGATCTTCGCGATCGTGATGATCGGCGCGGCGCAATACTACCTGATCAAGATGGGGCAACTGCTGATATGACGAGACGTCGATTGATTCGAGCTGCCGCTATCCTTT
>DASVNI010000019.1:0-5139 GCA_036383935.1 Gemmatimonadaceae bacterium
GAGCCCCAGCAGGGGCGCGAGGAGGAGCACGGCGATGGCGAAGCGCTGGCGAACGCGAAGCCAGGCGGGAGAGGCGGCCATGCGTGGGAATGGCGGGAGTGTGCAGCGCCACGACCGGATGGCGGCGCGCGTGGCGACAACTTACGGCGTCGCTGCCGCTCAGGCGAGCGTTTCTACGCCTCCGCGCTCCGCGATCAGCCGCATCGCCGGCTCGGAGACGAACAGCTTGTTGTGGAAGCGCGCGCCCCACGACAGCGGTGTCACATCGCGATACTCGCGCAGCATGTCCTCTCCGTACCCGGGATGGAGCTGCTTGCGGAGAGAGGCACGCGCGTTCGGATCGGCGCCATGATCGAGCAGCAGTTGTGCGTACGGCGCCTCCTTCGGTCCGCCGACACCGTAGTTCATCCAGAAGTTCATCTGCGACACCACCGTGGCGAAGAGCGCCGTGTGCCCACCGAACCCGTCCTCGTCCACGGCCGCCGGCGCATCGACATCCATGCCGCGGTCGAGCAGCCAGCGGGCCATCTCAAGCTCACCGTAGTCCATGCACATGTGCAGCAGCGTCGCACCCGCGAGCGGGGTGCCGTGCGTCGCGAGCACGTCGTCGTGGCACCCCAGCTCGGGCGGATAGATCTCCTCGTGCGTGAACTGCCGCCGCAGCAGCGCCGGATCGCGCTCGAGCTGTCGCTCGAGCAGGTCGATGCGACCGCGGTGCACCGCCATTGGCGCGGTGTCGGGCAGCTCGAGCCCGTGCGCGACGTACATCTCCAGGATGGCGTGCTTCGCCGCCGGCTTCCGACTGTCCGTCTCGAGCACGACGTCCACCGGCGCGAGGCGGCGGCCCTCGTCGTCGTTCACGCGCGCCCCGAGGGCGAGGAGCAGCGCGGTTCCCTGGTCGCTCAGCGTGTAGGCGGGGCCGCCGAGCGCACCGTCGGGGATCGGCGGCCGTCCCATCAGCTCGTAGAGCATCTGCGCCGTCCCGATCCGGCTCTGCAGCGCCGCCCGATCGAGCGCGGAGCGGAGATCGCGCGCGCCGAGGTCGTACAGCAGCCGGATGATCTGGTCGCGTCCGAGGTTCGCTGCGTAGGTGAGCGGCGGACCCCAATCGCTCGGCCGCACCAGCGCGCTCTCGTGGATGATCTCGGGCTGCGCTGTCACGAGCGCACGGACCCGCGGCAGGTCGTCCCGCCAGATGGCGTCGACGAGGTCGCACGCCACCGCCAGCCGCTCCCAGCTCGGCGCCTGATAGCTGCGCGCCAGCGCGAGCCGCGCATCCTCGATCGTCGCGAGCGCCAGATCGAGCCCGCCTGACTGAGACACCGTGAGCTCAGCGATGGCGCCAACGTCGCCCGCGCGCACCGCATCGAGCAGCGCGGCCGCCTCGCGCTCGAGTTGCTCGAGGTCGGGCCGTACCGGCAGATGACGCCCCGTCACGCCACCGGCCGCTCCCACCGACAGACCAGACCGTCTGCTGCGTCGATCACGTCGCCGACGAGCTGGAAGCCGGCCTTGGCGAGCACACGCATCGATGCATTGTTGTCGGGCATCGTGTGCGCGCGGATCGTGCACACGTCCACCCGCTCGACGGCGAACGCGACGAGCGCGGATGCCGCCTCCGTGGCGTAGCCCCGTCCCTGATACGCTGGCACGATGCCGTACGCGACCTCCACCACGCCGTCGTCATCGGGCGGTCCCTTGAAGGACGCAGCGCCGATCACGCACTGATCGTCGTGGTGGATCACGGCGAAGCCGTACACCCACGGGTCCGGCCCCGTCGCGCTCCGCAGTCGCTCCAGCCACTGCGGTGACACCTCGTCCGAGACGAAGAACTCGCGCAGCCCCACCCCCGCACGCACACCCTCGCCGATACGCTCCTCGAACGCGCTCACCCCTTCGCGCAACGCGAGCAGCTGTTCCGGCGTGTACGGCCGCAGCGTCAGCCTCGCCGTCTCGAGGCTCGGCGCCCGCGGTGCGGGCGCGGGCGGGGTGGTCGACGCGCGGCTCATCGATCGGGCAGCAACGCGGCAGCCGTCAGCAGCGCACCCGGTGTGAGGAACACAACCTCGATGAAATCGAAGCCGAACGCGGCGGCCGCCCCCACGGCGAAGACGAGGTAGGCGACGCCGATCAGCCCCACCGGCAAACGCACACTGACTGCGCGCTGCGCGACGCTCGCGAGCCAGATCACGAGCAGTCCGAGGACCAGCATCGCGACGCCCGCGAAGTGCCAACCCATCGCGAGCCCGGAGATGAGGTCGAGCGGGGCGTTCGCGGCCGTGAGCCGCGCGCGGAGTGGCGGCCACCCGAGGAGCGAGTGCAGTGCGCTGCTCGCGATCAGCACGAGTCCAGCGGCGACGACGAGAATTGTGCGCAGTCGGGACATCGCGGGATGATTCGACGGGTCGAGGGTCGCACCCTCAAACTGTCCCACGATGCGTCGCGCGCAAGGGAGCGCGACTGGTCGCGCCGAGCGACGCTAGTGCGTGTAACGCATGTTGTGCCACCAGACGGCGCGACTGAGCGCACCGTCGGCGGCGAACTGTAACGGCACGCTCAAGAGGATCGCCGCGAACCCCGCACCGCCCACTGCGCGCTCCTCCGTCCGGATGCGTCGAGCGCGCATTCCAGTCACCACGGCGATCCCCGTCGCGACGACGCCGAGGTCCGTGAGTGCCGCACCGGCTCTGCGCAGCGAGATCGCACGGCGCGCGCTGGCCGCCGCCGAATCCGCGCCGCGCGCGAACGGGTCGCCGCGCAGAGCGGTCGAGATGTCGGCTGGCCAGAAGAAGTGGAGGTTGGCCACGCGCGGACCACCTGTCCCGCGCACCACCGCCAGCCCGTTCCACGCCGGCGCGATGCCGAGCGCGCACTGGCGATAGCTGCACGCCGAGTCGCTGGCCGGTGCGATGGTCGAGGGGCCCTGCCCTCGCGCCGTCGCGGCGCAGAGCGCAAGCAGCATCGCAGAGATCGTCATGTTGCGCATGTTACGGCTCGCTGAGTGAATGCTGGGCGATGCCGTACGATGCGCGGCTGTGCGAGACGCGTATGTAGGGAAAACTCCGCGGATTCCCGGGGGATTGTTCGGTTCCCCGGCGTGTCAGGCCACCGGCACGTCGTCCCAGTCCGGTTTCAGCAGCAGCTCCTCGATCCGGTACGCGTGCAGGAAGTCGTGCAGCACGAGATGGCGAAACATGATCAGCACGGCAGGCATGCTCGTGCGCCGACCAGCGGCGCGGCGCGGGACGACGCTTGAGCACCTCGCGCGGCACCTCGCGCACGAGCGGCACGACGATGAGCGGCGCGCGCTCCATCGCCTCGATGATCGCTGCGGGCTGCGTGATGGATTCGTGCGCCGAGATCTGCGTGCTCATGCGTCGTCGTGGGAATGGGTCATGGATCCTGCCGTGGGTCGTCGCGTCGCGCTTCGCTCACGGTTCGGTCGACAGCCGCGCGTGACGACGGAAGGCGAGGCATAGCCGCGCATCGGTGCGTCGGCGCTCATCATCAGTCGGGACCCTTCCAGCGCCGCCGTTGCCTCGTCCACGGCGACGCTCCGGCAGATCGGGCAGTCGTCGCCACGACGCCACCGCGCCCACCGCTCCGTATCGCGCCAGCTGCTCATCGCGCGCGAGGATGCGCTGAGAACCGTTTGCAGAGATAGTACTGCCGCGTTCCGGCGGGGTATCCCTCGTGCGTCCCGAACAGCTGGTAGCCGCGCTGCTCGTAGAACGGCCGCGCCTGATGCTCGAATGTCTTGAGATACGCGCCCACGCAGTCGCGCTCGCGGGCGATCTCCTCGGCCCGCGCGAGCAGGCGGCCCCCGAGTCCAGTTCCACGCGCAGCTTCACTGACCCAGAGCTTGTCGACGTAGAGCCAGCCCCACTTCGTGTCGCCGAGTAGCCCGGCGATCACGGCACCACTCGCGTCCCGGATGACGAGCGCGACCGGCTGCTCGTTCCTCGGGCCGATCCGCTCCTCGTTGAACGCGAGCAACCCATCCAGCACGACGTCGCGGTCCTGGGCGCTGACCGCCTCGTCGATCGGGGGCTCGGGCTCGCCTCTCATCGCGCGAGCCGTGCCACCCGTGTCGTGAGATGCTTCTTCACGTCGGGCCACTCCGTGGCGAGGATGCTGTACATCACCGTGTCGCGCACACTGCCGTCACGCCGCCGGAAGTGATGCCGGATCACGCCGTCGCGTTTGCCGCCGATCGCCTCGATGGCGCGCTGCGAGCGGAAGTTGAAGTTGTCGGTGCGCAGCCCGACGACACCACATCCGACGGTATCGAACGCGTGGCCGAGGAGGAGCAGCTTGCACGCCGTGTTGAGATGGCTGCGCTGCCACCGCGCGGCGTAGAAGGTGTAGCCGATCTCGACGCGGTCCACCGCCGGCACGATGTCGTGGTAGCGCGTGGAGCCGACGACCTCGCCGCTCGCCAGATCGCGCACGACCCACGGGAGCATGTGCCCCACGCGCTGTCCCTCGAGCGCCGTGGCGATGTAGGCCGCCGTCTCGTTCGGAGCAGGCACCGCGGTGTACCACAGCTCCCAGAGTCGTCCATCCGCGGCGGCGTTGGCGATGTCGCGCTCATGCGCAGCGGTGAGCGGCTCGAGGCGGACGCCGTGGCCCTCGAGTGTCGTCGGTTCGAGTGTGATCACATCGCCAAGATACCGACGCCTGGCCTCGTTGTCACCGCGCGTACGGGTGCGTCATCCCGAGTGAGCGTAGCAAGTACAGGGATCCGCATTGACTGAGGCCTCTACAACGACGGAACGCGGATCTTTGCCTGCGATCTCGCGGAAACGGCCGGATCTTCCTCTCAGCCTTGTGTGCGACCGGCCCCGGATCAACCCGGATCTACCGAAAAAAGCCGGATACTGCTCGGGGTCGAGTGACTCGCACCGGGCAGCATTCCTCTCCATCCACGACTTCAAAATTCTTTCATGGTGGGGCGGCGAGATCTCTCCGCCCTACACGGAGCGATCCGGCTTCTTCCGACTGATCCGGGGAAATCCGGGGCCCTGCCGTTGCACAGCCCGAGCAAAGCAGCCGTTCTCCAACAGCAGATCTCTCCTGCACGACGAAGCGATCCTGCCCTTTCCGCGTGATCGCCGTTCAAGATCCGCGTTCCGTCGT
>DASVNI010000020.1:0-3224 GCA_036383935.1 Gemmatimonadaceae bacterium
CACGCAGCGGCTTGAAGAGAAAGGAACCCTTGATGCCATACGATGCGCCCGTGCGCTCAGCGACGGCGCGCTCGAGGTAGTCCATCGCGCGATCCATCTCGCCAAGGCCGGTGAGCACGTAGGCGAAGTGATAGGGAGAGACGTAGCTCTCGCGGGCACGCTCCTCGAGGGTGCGGAGAATCGCGCGCGCCCGCTTTCGATCACCCGCCATGGCGTAGGCCTGGCCGAGCTGGGCGAGCCAGATCGTGCTCGCCGGCGACGTCGAGGCGGCGCGCTCGAGCTGGGCGAGCGCCTCGTCGTGCCGGCCGTTCATGAAGTACGCCCAGCCGAGCGTCGCGCAGGCGCGGTCCACCGGGTCGAGCTCGACGGCGGACTCGGCGCGGCGCATCGCTTCCTCGACACGACCGGCGCGCAGGAGCATCGTCGCGGCGTCACAGCGCCGCGCGAGGGGATCGAGCTCCTGTGCGCGCTGCAAGAGCGCGATGGACTCGTCGTAGCGCTCGAGCGCCGCGCACATGCGGCCGTACAGATCGCAGGTCGTCGCGCTGCTCGGGCTCAGCTCGAGGGCGCGTTTGAACCCCTGCTCCGCCGCCGCCCAGTCGTGATCGCGCACGGCGTGCAGGTACGCCATGGTGCAGTGCGACTCGGCGAGCTCCGGGTCGATACGGAGCGCCGACGCGGCGGCGCGCTCGGCGCGCGGATACGCCAGCTCGGGAGAGAATGCGCCGAGCTCCGCCTGCTCGATGTACGCCATGGCGAGAGTGGCGTGGGCGAGGGCGAAGTTGGCGTCGATCGCGATGGCGCGCTCGAAGTGGTCGATCGCCTGGGCGATGGCGTCGCCCGTGAAGCGGATGTAGTGCTGGCGTCCCTTGAGGAAGAGCGTGTACGCGCGGAGGTCGAGCGTGGGGCGGCTCAGCACGCGCTTGCGCTCGTCGGGCGTCAGCTCGGCGCGCAGCGCGGAGGCAATGCGCAGCGCGACCTCGCTCTGGATCTCGAAGATGTCCGTCATCATCCGGTCGAAGCTGTCGGACCAGATGAGACGTTCGGGGTCGAGGGAGACGAGCTGAGCGACGATGCGCACGCGATCTCCCGCGCGGCGCACGCTGCCGTCCAGCACCGTCGTGGCACCGAGCGCACCGCCGATCTCGTGGAAGGTCTGCTCCCGCTTCCGGAACCGCATGACGGAGGAGTGCGAGATCACCTTGAGCGTATGGATCTTCGAGAGCTGGGCGATGACGTCTTCCGTGATTCCGTCGGCGAAGAAGTCGTTCTCCGGGTCGGCGGTGAGGTTGCGGAAGGGGAGCACGGCGACGGAGGCGACCGTCGTGCGCGACGCGGCGACGGGGATCGACACGCGCTTCGGCGCGGTGCGAAGCCGCTCGGCGAGAGCCGTTACTTCCGCATCGGGCTCGAGGTCGAGATCCGCGCGAACGCGGTTCGCGTGCTCGAGGGCGTGCTGGCGCGCGCCGGCGCGGTCGCCTGCCGCGTCGAGGGCGAGCATGAGGGCGCAGGCGTACGCGCCAGAATGCGGATCGACGGCGACGAGCTTGCGGCAGGTGCCGACGCGGCCGTGGACGTCGCCCGACTGCTCCTGGCGCTGCGCCATCTCGCGCAGTGCGCCGACGTACGCGTGCGCGAGCTCGGCGCGCCGCTCGTCGAGCCAGTACCCGAACTCGGTGGATTCGTCGAGATGGAAGCCGTCGAGCAGTGGGCCGGTGTAGAGCCGGACGGCGCGCTCGACGTCGCCGGCGTCGATGGCGGCGCGGAAGTCGTGCAGATCGCAGGCGATGCGCGCCGGCTCGAGGAGCAGGCCGTCGCCCGACGACGCGATGGCGTCGTCGCCGAGTGCGGAGCGGAGGACGTGGACCGACAGGTTGAGGAGGCGTCGCGCGCTCGTGGTGTCCTTCTCCGGCCACAGGAGCGCCAGGGCCCGGTCGCGCGCGAGCGGCTGCGGCCAGGCGCAGACGACGAGGGTGAGGAGGGCGATGCGATGGCGCTGCGACGGCGGGCCGGTGACGGGACCGTCGTGCGAGCGCAGGCTGGCGCCCCCGAGCAGTTGGACCGTGATCATAGACACTGCAGGTGCAGATCCCTCGACTCGCTACGCTCGCTCGGGATGACAACTGGGTAAAGATCCCTCGACTCGCTTCGCTCGCTCGGGATGACAGCGCCATTCCGAGCTAATCCTGGGCTAATTCGCCGCGAAGAGGGGGCTAAGGGCCTCGCCTCAACTTCGGCGCGTACAACTTCACTCACACCACGCGAGGCCACAATGAGAGGGATGACGGCATTACTGGCGGGAATCATTCTCCTGACCGCTTGCGGTTCGACAGGAACGGGCACGGATGCCGCGTCCCCCTACCGGGCGCCCCTCTCGGCGAAGGGAGCCGATGCCCAGGAGAACAAGGACCTGGCCGCGCTGCGTGCCGCGACGGAGAAGTTCCACAAGATCGAGGTGGCCGCGCAGGCCGGCTGGAACGAGCAGGTGCCGCCGGGCTGCTTCACGAGCGCCGAGGGCTCGATGGGCTTCCACTTCCGGAACCTGGCCAACGTCGGCACGCTCGATCCGACGGCGCCGCAGTTCGTGATGTACGAGCCGCAGAAGGACGGCTCGATGCGCCTGGTCGGTGTGGAGTTCATCGCCCTGGGCGCGCCGACGGATACGCCGCCCGTGCTGTTCGGGCAGCCGTTCCAGTGGAACAGTACGTTCGGCATCTGGGCGCTGCACGTATGGGCGTGGCGCGACAATCCGAGCGGCTTGTACGCCAACTGGAACCCGAAGGTGTCCTGCCAGTACGCGACGAACGTGGTCGCGATGGCGCACCATTAACTGCAACTGCTGTTAACGGTTTGCGATTGACCGTTAACTGTTAACCGTTAACCGTTCACGGTAGTTGGTCCTCCTCCTTCTACAGCGCCATTCTCGCGAGAACTTTCCACTTCTTGTCGAGGACGAGCCACTGATTCAGGTCGCCGAGCACCATCGGCTCGGCGGGATCGTAGACGACGTAGATGTTCCCCGCCTCGACGAGCACGACGCGTCGGGGCGGGCCCGTTTCCAACCCGTAGATGCGCGCGGCGCGCTCGCAGAGGCGCTCGTCGTCGACGAGGTTCACGTCGACGGAGTCGCCGGGAGGAAAGCCGAGTCCGAAGCGGAAGCGATGGCTGGCGAAGTCGCGCGCGCGGTCGAGGACGAGCACGGCGGAGATCTGATCGGTGACGCA
>DASVNI010000021.1:0-5140 GCA_036383935.1 Gemmatimonadaceae bacterium
GATGGTGCCGCGAGGAGTCCAGCGCGGCGGCTCGGCGACCGCCGAGAGCACCGCGCGGTTCTGCGGCGGTGCGCCCGACGGAATGAAGAGCGCAAAGGGCAGCTCCACCGGCACGGCAGTGGCCCATGCGGTGCGCTGGGCATCGGTGGCGACGGCGACACTGCGCGACGGCAGAGTTGCGTCGCGCACGGCGGTTGCGGCACGACCGAGGGCCAGGGTGAGGTCCCCCGCCCCCTCCGAGGGGCCGACGCGTGCGAGCTCGGCGAGCAGGGCGTCGCGCGATCCGCCGCGCACGCGACCGTCGGCGGTGACGAGCCAGAGGCGGTCGGCCGGCGTGGCGGCATCGATCAACCGGCGCGCGGCGTCCTTCAAGCGATCGAACACTTGCCGCCCTCCGACCACCGCCGTGGTGGAGAGCGAGTTGTCGAGGACGATGGCGACGGCCGTCGGTCCGTGGCCGACGCCGAGGCCGGGAAGGAAGGGGCGCGCGGCGGCCAGGGCGAGCGCGAGGACGATCAGCACGCGCAGCATCATGAGCAGCAGGTTGCGAATGCGGAGCGAGCGACTGTGCTCCGCCTCGGCGCGCTGGAGATAGCGCGCGGCGGGGAACTCCACGCGCGTGGCGACGTTGCGTCGCATCAGGTGCAGCAGCAGCGGGATGCTGACCGCCGCACCGAGCATGAGCCAGAGCGGGGCGAGGAAGCTCATGTGCGTCGCTCGCGCGCGCCGAACGCCAGCCGGAGCGGGATGGAGTACGGCTGATCGGTGAGGATCAACTCATAGCCCGCGCCGAGCGCACCGAGGCGGTCCTTCCACTCGGCGATGACGCGATCGACCGTGGCGCGGTACGCCGTACGCACGTCGGCCGCGGCGGCGGGGACGTCGAGCTGGGTCTCCGGATCGACGTAGCGCGCCTCGCCGGCGAGGGTGAAGTCGCGCTCGGCGGGATCCATGATGTGGAGCACGGTGACGTCGTGGCCGGCCGCGCGGAGGCCGCGCAGCGCGGGGATCACGGCGTCGATGTCCACGAGCAGGTCGCTGATGAGGATGACCATGCCGCGTCGGGTCACGAGGCGGGCGGCCTGACCGAGTGCGGCGGCGAGATCGGAGGCGCGGCCGCCGCCTTGCTCGCTGAGCGCGGCGACGATGCGGCGCCACTGCCCGGAGCGAGACCGCGGCGTGATGCTGGAGCGGACGGCATCGTCGAAGCGGATGAGACCGACGGCGTCGCGCTGGCGAAGAAGTAGAAGGGCGAGCGCGGCCGTGAGCTGCTCGGCGTAGGCGCTCTTGGTGATGCGTCCGGCGCCTTCCGCGCCGCGCCAATCCATGGACTTGCTGACGTCGAGGACGATCGTGGCGCGGAGGTTGGTCTCCTCCTCGTACTGCTTCACGACCCAGCGGTCGGAGCGCGCGGCGATCTTCCAGTCGACGTAGCGCAGATCGTCGCCAGGCTGATAGGGACGAAACTCGGCGAACTCCACCGAGAACCCCTTACGGGGCGACCGGTGCAGTCCGCTCAGAAATCCATCGACGATCCAGCGTGCGACGATCTCGAAGTGACCCAGGGACGCGAGGGCGGCCGGGTCGAAGAGATCCGCGCGGGGCGAAAGTTCCATTCGCTGGGAAGGTATAGGGGGCTGCCGACTACAACGGCAGTGGGCCGTAGCGGGTAGCGGGACCGCGACAGGCATCCGGTTAGCTATATTTCACGGCTGCAAGCAGTTCTGGCCGTTTATTGCTCCTCCCTTCGGCGCTTCGCACCTCCGGTCGGAGTTCCGCAGTTCCAGATCTTTAATTGCTCCTCCCTTCGGCGCTGCGCGCCTTCGGTCGGAGTGCCTCATACCCGCCTTTCTTGCCGTGAAGCTCGAGCACATCCGCAACTTCTGCATCGTCGCGCACATCGACCACGGGAAGTCCACCCTGGCCGACCGTCTGATCGAAGAGACGGGGATGCTCCAGAAGCGAGAGATGAAGGCCCAGGTGCTGGACACCCTGGACCTCGAGCGTGAGCGTGGGATCACGATCAAGCTCAATGCCGTGCGGATGTCTTACACCGCAGAGAACGGCCGTGAGTACGAGCTCAACCTGATCGACACGCCAGGCCACGTGGACTTCACCTACGAAGTGTCGCGCTCGCTGGCGGCGTGCGAGGGGGCGATCCTGGTGGTGGACGCGTCGCAGGGGATCCAGGCGCAGACGCTGAGCAACCTCTTCCTGGCGATGGATGCCGGGCTCGAGATCATTCCGATCCTCAACAAGATCGACCTGCCGGGAGCCGAGCCCGACCGTCGCGCGCGCGAGGTCTCGGACCTGCTCGGTGTCGATCCCGACTCGATCCTCCGTGTGAGCGCGAAGGCGGGCATCGGCATCCGCGAGCTGCTCGAGGCCGTGGTGGAGAAGGTGCCGCCGCCGGTCGGGGACGAGAAGGCTCCGCTGCGAGCGCTGATCTACGACTCGTACTACGACAAGTACCGCGGGGCGATCCCGAGCGTGCGTGTGGTGGACGGCGTGATCCGGAAGGGCACGAAGATCACCTTCGGCGCCTCCGAGGCTGTCTATGAGGTCGATGAGGTAGGGTACAACCAACTGCGCCAGGTGGTGACCGACTCGCTCGGGCCGGGCGAGGTGGGGTACGTGGTGGCGAGCGTGCGCTCGGTGAGCGAGACGCGCGCGGGCGACACGATCTTCGACGCGGAGAACCACGCGCAGGAGCCGCTGCCCGGCTACCAGGAGGTACGGAGCTTCGTGTTCGCCGGCATGTATCCGACGGACACGCAGCAGTACGAGACGCTCCGCGACGCGCTGGAAAAGCTGAAGCTCAACGACGCCTCGCTGAACTACGAGCCGGAGACCTCCACGGCGCTCGGGTTCGGATTCCGCTGCGGCTTCCTCGGCCTGCTGCACATGGAGATCGTGCAGGAGCGCCTGACGCGCGAGTTCGACCTCGATCTCGTGCAGACCGTTCCGAGCGTCGAGTACAAGGTGTACCGCACGGATGGCACGATGGAGCTGGTCGAGAACCCCGCGCTCATGCCGAACAGCGCGGTGATCGATTACATCGAGGAACCGTACGTCAAGGCGCGCATCATGGCGCCGTCGGACTACATCGGGCCGATCATGACGCTGGGGACGGAGCGCCGCGGCGTCTACAAGAACATGACGTACCTCGACCAGCAGCGCGTCGAGTTCGACTGGGAGTTCCCGCTCGGCGAGATCATCCTCGACTTCTTCGACAAGCTGAAGTCGATCAGCCGAGGGTACGCCTCGCTCGACTACGAGATGCTGGAGTATCGCGCGAGCGATCTGGTGCGGCTGGACATGCTGATCAACGGCGACCCGATCGACGCGTTCAGCGTGATCTGTCACGAGAGCAAGGCGTACGACTGGGGGCGCAAGATCGCCGACAAGCTGAAGGAGCTGATCCCGCGTCAGCTGTTCGAAGTGGCGATCCAGGCGGCGATCGGCACGAAGGTCATCGCGCGCACGACGGTGAAGGCCGTCCGCAAGGACGTGCTGGCGAAGTGCTACGGCGGCGACATCTCGCGGAAGCGCAAGCTCCTGGAGAAGCAGAAGGAAGGCAAGAAGCGCATGAAGCAGGTCGGCTCGGTGGAGATCCCGCAGGAGGCATTCCTGGCCGTCCTTCAGGTCGACTAGGCGACGTGACCGCCTCGGTCGTCGTCCAGACTTCATTTCTGGGAGACACGATCCTGACCACGCCACTGCTCGCGCAGTTGGCGCACCGCGGCCCGGTGGACGTCGTGACGACGCCCGCGGCGGCCTCGGTGCTCAAGGGTCATCCGGCGGTGCGGCAGGTGATCGTGTACGACAAGCGTGGCGTGCACTCGGGGCTATTCGGCTTCCTGATGATGCGCGCGCGGTTGAAGGACGGCGGGTACGACACCGCGTATCTCGCGCAGGGCTCGATGCGCAGCGCGCTGCTCGTATGGGCGGCGCGCATCAAGGAACGGATCGGGTTCGCCACGTCGTCGGGAAGCCGGTTCTACACGACGAAGGTGGCGTACCGGGACGATCTCCATCACGCCGCACGACTGCTGCTGCTGTCACGGCCCAACGGTCGCGAGCCGACGGGCGAGGAGATGCGGCCGTCGCTGGCGCCATCGACGGCGGAACGCGACGTGGTGGACGAGCTGCTTCGGTCTTGCGGCGTGGAGCCGGGTGAGCGGCTGATCGCGCTCGCGCCTGGCAGCGTGTGGGCGACGAAGCGGTGGCCCTATTACGCGGAGCTCGCGCGAGCGCTCGCGGAGTCAGGCCGCATCGTCATCGTCGGCGGGCCGGGCGATCGGGCGTTGGCGAAGGAGATCGTGGTCGGCGTTCCCAACGCGGTGGACGCCACCGACAAGCTCCCGCTGCTCGCGTCGGCCGAGCTCATTGGCCGGTGCGCGGTGATCGTGACGAACGACTCGGCGCCGTTGCATCTTGCATCGGCGATGGCCACGCCGACGGTGGCGATCTTCGGTCCGACGGTGCCGGACTTCGGTTTCGGCCCGCTGGCGCCAGTGAAGGCGGTGCTGGGGCACGAGTCACTGGCGTGCCGGCCGTGCCACCGCCATGGGCCGAAGCGCTGCCCGCTGAAACACTTCCGTTGCATGCGCGAGCTGTCGGTCGAGCAGGTAGTCGAGCGAACGCGCAGTCTCTTCCTCACCCCGGACGCACTCGTATGACCACGGCGCGCCAGCAGTACATCATCGGAGTGGATCTCGGCGGGACCAACATCGTGGCGGGAGCGATGACGGTGGATGGCACACGCCATCTCGCCATGCGCTCCATTCCGACCAACTCGGCGGCGGGCGACGAAGCAGTCGCGGAGCGCATCGTCGGGCTGGTGGAGGGCGTGTTCCTGGACGCGATCAGCGAGACGGGAGCGACACGCAACGACTTCATCGGGATCGGCGTGGGCGCGCCAGGCCCGCTCGACCGCGAGCATGGCATCGTCCTCATCGCGCCGAACCTCGGGTGGAAGGACTTCCCGCTGCGGGATCGCATCCAGAGCCGCTTGAAGCTGCCGACGACGCTCGACAACGACGCGAACTGCGCGACGTTCGGCGAGTGGTGGCAGGGCGCCGCGCGCGGCGGGCGCAACGTGATCGGCCTGACGATCGGCACGGGCATCGGCGGCGGC
>DASVNI010000022.1:0-2215 GCA_036383935.1 Gemmatimonadaceae bacterium
CGGCGTCACGACGCGCAGCCCGTCCTTCGCGGCGACGGCGCGGCTCTTCGAGCCCTCGGGGAGACCGATGCGGACGTCGACACCGGAATCACGAAGCGAGAGCGCGTGCGCATGTCCCTGGCTGCCGTAGCCAATGATCGCGACGCGGCGGCCGGTGAGGCGGGAGAGGTCGGCGTCGGCGTCGTAGTAGAGCGTGGTCATCGGGCGGACTCCTGAGGGGTGAGAGCTGAGCTGTTGAGAGAATGAGAGCCGGCGTTCGCGCCGGCCTGATGATCATCGGTTGCTTCGGGATCCGACTCGCGGATCACGATGGGTCCTGTACGAGCGAGCTGCTTGAGGTCGAATCTGCGCACGGCCTCGACGAAGGCGTCCACCTTGGAAGGATCCGCGGTGATCTCGAGCAGCAACCTCGAGTGCGCCCGGTCGGTAATTCGAGCGCCGTGCTCACTGGCTACTCGCTCCACATCGCTCGAGTCGCCGGCTACTTCCACGACCGCGAGAGCGGTCTCACGTACCAGTGCATCGCCGCGCCCGATCTCGGCCACGCTGATGACGTCGACGAGACGCGTGAGCTGCTGCAGCACCTGGTGCACGTCCACCGCTTCGACGACGAGCACCATGCGGCTCGTGCCCGGCCGCTCGCTCGGGCCGACGACGAGGCTCGACACGTTGTAGTCGCGCCGGCGGATCAGACCGACGGCGCGGTACAGCGCGCCGGGCCGGTCGTGCAACTGCACTACGATGGTATGCTTGCGCGGCGCGGGACGAACGCGGACGATCGGCGCGGCCAGTGGTGTGGACTCGGTCATCGGTGCGTCGCCCCTGCGGCGGCGGGTGCTTCGTGGTGTTCGGCTTTCGTCGTCGGATCGACGAGCATGTCGCCGATGCTCTGGCCCTGCGGCACGATGGGGAACACGTTGGCCTCACGCTCGACGCGGAAGTCGATCACGACGATGCCGGGCGTCTCCCACGCTTCCTCGATCGCGTTCTTCGCTTCGTCGAACGACTCCACGGTCACGCCCTTCACGCCGTACGCCTCGGCGAGCTTCGCGAAGTCGGGACCGCTGAGCGGCGTGCCGCTGTAGCGCTTCCCCTCGAACAGCTGCTGCCACTGGCGCACCATGCCGAGGTAGCCGTTGTTCATGATGGCGATCTTGACGTTGGTCAGCCCTTCCTGACGCATCGTCGCGATCTCCTGATTGGTCATCTGGAAGCCGCCGTCGCCGACGATCACCCAGATCGTTTCATCAGGACACGCGACCGCGGCGCCGAGCGCCGCGGGCACGGCGAAGCCCATCGTGCCGGAGCCGCCGGAAGTCAGATGCGAGCGCGGCCGACGCCAGTCGAGCAGCTGCGCCGCCCACATCTGGTGCTGGCCGACGTCGGTGACGATGCGCGACGGGCCGTGCTCGTGGCGCGCATGGTTGAGGAGCGAGCAGACATCGTGCGGCTGGAGCGACGGCGAGTCGGGGCGACGGCGGTACGCCTGCCGCGGCTCGAACTTGGCGCGCAGCTCGTGCACTTCGGCGATCCACTTCTGGAGCGTCTCGTTGTGGCCCGTCGGCTCGGGCACCGCGTCGGTCAGCGCGCGCAGCGCGGCGCGCGCGTCGCCGACGATGCCGACCGTCACCGGCACCAGCTTGCCGATCTCGCTCGGGTCCACGTCGACGTGGATGATCTTGGCGAAGGGCGCGAAGGTCGCCGCCTTGCCGGTGACGCGATCGTCGAAGCGGGATCCAACATTAATAAGCAGGTCGCATCGCTGAATAGCGCGGTTCACATGAACCCAGCCGTGCATCCCCGGCATGCCGAGCGAGAGCGGATGATCCTGCGGGAAGGCGCCGAGGCCATGCAGCGTCGTGATGACGGGAATCCCCGTCTTCTCGGCGAAGGCGAGCAGCTCGGCCGTCGCGCCCGACTGAATGATCCCGTTGCCGACGAGGAGCAAAGGGCGCTCCGCCTGCGCGATCAGCTCGGCCGCGGCCTGCACCGGCGCGGGATCGATCTCCTCGACGCGGTGGTCGACGTAGCCCTCGAGGTCGAGCGTGACGTCCCAGTTGGGGACGACGCTCGCCTGCTGCGCATCCTTCGTGACGTCGATCAGCACGGGGCCGGGACGGCCCGTGCTCGCGAGGTAGAACGCCTCGGCGACGACGCGCGGGATGTCGTTCGGGTTGCGAACGAGGTCGCTGTGCTTCGTGATCGGCACCGTGAT
>DASVNI010000023.1:0-7643 GCA_036383935.1 Gemmatimonadaceae bacterium
TACGTGACGCGCGGAAGGGCGAACCCCGCGCGCCTTGCTACTCAATGCGCAGCTTCGCGGATCTGGCCGATGAAGACGGCCGCCAGAAGCGAGAAGATGAACGCCTGAAGGAATGCGACGAACAACTCGAGCATCATGATCGCGACGGCCATCAAGGCGGGCGCAGTCCCGATCACGTAGCTCTTGAAGGTGAAGATCAGTCCGATCAGGGCGAGCACGACGATGTGTCCCGCCGTCATGTTGGCGAGCAATCGGATCGCCAGCGCGAACGGCTTCGCGAGCTTACCGACGACCTCGATCGGCGACATGATGAGGAACATGAGGACCCGGATCACCGGGTGCAGATCCTTGTTCCAGTAGAAGATCGTGTTGAGGTAGCCGGCCCCCTGCGCACGAATCCCGGCGATCTCCACGACGAAGAAGGTGACGATCGCCAGCGTCGCTGTTACCGACACGTTGCCGGTCGCGGTCGAGCCGTACGGGATGAGCCCGAGCAGGTTGGCGAACAGGATGAAGAAGAAGAGCGCCAGGATGAACGGCGCGTACTTCTCGCCATGGTGGCCGAGGTTGGGCAGCGCGACTTCCTGACGGATGAATAGCACCATCGCCTCGATCCCAGCGGCGAATCCTTTGGGGCGCCCGGCCTCGTGCGTGTGGCGGACGTGAGCGCGCGCGGCGGTGATCATGACCACGCAGAGAAGGATGGCTGCCACCAGCAGCATCACCACGTGCTTCGTCGGCGAGATGTCGATCGCGAACGAACCAATGTGGATCGGCGCCCAGCGCGGCAGCTCGTGCTCCACCGGCTCCCAGAGCTTCCAGCCGTTCTTCGGAAGCTCGATGCAATGCGAATCGGTGATGTGGGGGGTGATGATGTCGCCGGGCGCGTAGGAGCCGCAGGCCTCGTGCTCGCCACCGGGGCCGCCGTGCTGGACCTCGGCCGCCGTCTGGCGGGCGGCGAACGCTGCCGCGGAATCGACATTGGCGGCCTGCGCGGCGAGCGGCGTGCTCGTGAGCAGCAGCGCGAAGAGGAAAGTCCCGATCTTCATATGGTCAGGAACGGCGGCTCGATCAGTTCGGTCAGAAAGAAGAAAGTCGCGAGGCTCAACAGCGCCGCAGTCTGCGGCAGCCCGAGCGACCGGCAAACGAATCCATATATGATCAGGACCGCGAAACAGACCGCGGCCCCAAGTACCCATCCCGCGATCGCATTGCCTCTGTCCGCGAGGATCCGGGCGAAGGCGAACGCGACCAACTGCACCACCAGCGCGACCAGCGCGCTCAAGACCACTGTCCGCCGCTCGGCCTGGGCCGAGTAGACGGCGACGAACACCGCCACGGCGAGTCCGACGACGACGAGGCTCGCCAGGAAGTAGAGCGCCACCCCCCGCCCCACCGACTTCTCGCTCATGGGGGCGTCACCCCGTCGCGGCGCGCCTTTCGTGCCGCATCCTCCCGAGCCTGAGCTGCCATCAGCTTCCGATACAGGCTGTGGAAGCTCGCCCCCGCCCCGAAGAACACTCCGATGATCAGGAACCAGGGCGTCGTTCCGAGCTTCCGGTCGAGCCACTGGCCGGCAAACAGGAAGAGGATGATGGAGGCAGCGAACTGCAGCCCGACTCCGGCAAATTCGGAGGCCGATGGCCCGCTGCTCGCTTCTCTTCCACCGGGCGGTCCGGCGGACGGTCCCCCACCAGGCGCCTTACTCATCGCGGGGGGAATCTAGCGCTTGTGAAATTTTTCGCAAGCGAATCAGAGCCCAAAACCGAACACGCACCGAAGATATGTGCGGTGCCCGCAAGTGTATACAGCATCACAACTTCTCTGTGACAATTCGAGTTGCTTGTTCGTCCGGGTGTTGATAACTTGGCTGCCAGTCGGTTCGTGAGCCCCGGCCCGCTCACCCACCCGGCACCGAGCCCCCATCGGTCCTGTGATGAACGTCCGTAATCTGTTGATTCCGATCCTTTGCCTCGGCGCAGTCGCCTTCGCGTGCGGTCCGCGATCGCACTCCGAGGCGTCACTCGTGTCCGTCAACCTCGCGAAGCCGCCCGCCGCGCCCGCGGTGAAGAAGACGCCGAAGAAGGAGCAGCAAGTGCGCGTCGCTCCCACCTTCACCGTCAGCGTCGAGCACAAGTCGATCCGTTTCGCGCTGGCCGTCACGAATCCGACGAAGAAGGACGTCGAGATCACCTTCCCCGACGGTCAGACGCACGACTTCATCGTGCTCGACAGTGTCGGGCGTGAGATGTATCGCTGGGGCCAGGGCCGGATGTTCACGCAGTCGGTGCAGAATCGCACGATCGATGGTGGCGAGACGCTCCACATCACCGAGAGCGCGACGATCGATCTGCCGCCGGGCAGCTACGTCGCCGTGGCGAAGCTGCGCAGCACCAACTTCCCCGTGCAGGAGCGCGTGCCGTTCGAAGTGCGCTGATCTGTGACCGCTCCCGCGCGCCGCAGGTTGTGCGGTGCAAAGGATCCCACGCCGCTCGGGTCTCCTGAGCGGCGTTCGTATTTTCGGCATCGACACAGTTCAGCCATGATCGATCGCATCCGCCTCAGGAGCTTGATCGCTCCTCCCTCCGGCGCTTCGCACCTCCGGTCGGAGTTCCGCAGGTCCGCTGTCGTGCGACGTGTCGCGTTGGCCGGCGCCGCCATGCTCGTCGCATGCAGCGGCGACAGCACCGCGCCGTCGCAGCAGGCCGACGCCGAAGCAGCCGCGCAGAGGTTCTTCCAGCTCGCCGATTCCGTCGCGCGCACCGGCGGCAACGCCGACGTCGGCACCGCGTACGCCGCCCTCGGCTGGATCCTGCGTAAGAGCGGACGCGTCACACCGATCACGCTCACGATCGACGGCGGCAATGTGAGCTTTCTCGCCACGGCGATGAGCATCGAATCCGTGACGAACGCGTGCCCGCCGACCGCGCTGTGTTTCGCTCCTGACCGACGCTTCGTACAGCGGAGCCTCATCGCGTGGGACAGGGACAACCCGACACGCCTCGTGCAACTCTCGTCGTCGTCCGACGACGAGCGCATCGGGACGATCCGGGACAGCACGTCGCTCGCGCTCTGGGCGCCGATGGCGGCACTCATCTACATGGACGGCACCGGCGCCACGTACTATGGAACGAGCGGTGAGCAGCGCTTCTCCGTCGCGAAGTCCTCGACTTCCTGCCCGGTCGCGCAATACATCGAGTACTATCGCGCCGCGCGACGTCCTGTTCTCCGGCCGGTAGGAGCTGTGGGCCCGACGGGAATGCTGACGTCGCCCTACGTGAACACGTCGTGCGTGCTCGCCGACATCACGGTAAAGTTCGACGGGAAGGTCGAGAGACCGTGGCTCGTCGCGGCGAATAGCACCGCGAGCACACACACCATCGCGATGGGCTCGCAGACAGTCGCGGGCACACACCAGGAGACGTCCGTTACCGGATGCGACACGACGTGCAACGCGCCGACGCCGACGCCGCCCGTGACGATGGGCCCCGACACCGACCTGCCCGCGTCGCTCGCGGCATCGAAGGACTCGCTGGTGCACCTCCTCTTCACCGTGAAGAATTCGTTCGGTGCGCCGATCCGCATCACCTTCCCGAGCAGCCAGCGGTTCGACATCGTCGCGATCGACTCGACGTCGGGGAAGAACGTGTGGACCTGGTCGGCGAACCAGACGTTCCTCGCGGTGGTCCAGGAGGAGACGGTGCCGGGCAATGGTGCGCTCGTCTATACGGCGTCGTGGAAGCCGCCGGCACCGGGCCGCTATCTGTTCCACGCCACGCTCGCGAGTTCGGCCACACGAGCCGAAGCGTACACGACCGTCGTCGTGCCCTGATCTTGCGGTAGCAGGATCGAACAAAGCGAGTGTGCGGGGTGTTCAACTGGGGACACCCCGCGCGCGCGTTCGGCTTCCACGTCGAGCGCACCGCGCTAGCTTGGAGGAATCCCCGCACTCGAGAGGGAAATCCGGCACGTGACGACGACCGCAAACGTACGCCCCGCGCGCGACGATTCGCGCGACGTGGAGTTGCTGGACAAGCTCGCTCAGGCGCGCGCCGCGCTGAACGCGCAGATCGCACGCCGCATCGTCGGACAACGCGACGTCGTGGACAATCTCGTCGCGACGATCCTCGCGGGCGGGCACGCGCTGCTCGTCGGCGTGCCGGGTCTCGCGAAGACGCTGCTCGTGCACACCGTCGCGCAGGCGCTCGATCTCCAGTTCTCACGCGTGCAGTTCACGCCCGATCTGATGCCGAGCGACATCACGGGCACGGAGCTCCTCGAGGAGGACCACGCGACGGGACGCCGGTTCTTCAAGTTCGTGCAGGGTCCCGTGTTCGGGAACGTCGTGCTGGCGGACGAGATCAACCGCGCGCCGCCGAAGACGCAGGCCGCGCTGCTGCAGGCGATGCAGGAGCACGCCGTGACGGCGGCCGGTAAGACGCATCATCTACCCGAGCCCTTCGTCGTCCTCGCGACGCAGAACCCGATCGAGCAGGAGGGAACCTATCCCCTTCCTGAAGCGCAGCTCGACCGGTTCATGGTGCAGCTCACCGTGGGCTATCCGACGAAGGACGAGGAGGAGCAGATCGTCGCCGAGACGACGACGGACGACGACGTGGAGGTGACGCCGGTGCTGACGGCGGCGCAGCTGAGCGAGCTGCTGCACCTCGTGCGTCGGCTGCCGGCGGCGCCCAGTGTCGTGTCGTATGCCGTGAAGCTCGCGCGCTCCACGCGCCCCGACGCGCCGGAAGCGCCGGCGAACGTGAAGAAGTACGTGAGCTGGGGCGCGGGGCCGCGCGCGTCGCAGTATCTCATCCTCGGCGCGAAGGCTCGCGCCGCGATGGATGGGCGCGCGATGCCGGACCTCGAGGACGTCGCCGCGATGGCGCTGCCGGTGCTCAGCCACCGCGTGGTGTTGAACTTCCAGGCGGAAGCGGAAGGAGTGAGCACGACGTCGTTGATCGCGCCGCTGACGAAGGGCTAGGGCGCTCGCGCGCCATTCGGCGCCGGTGTCCCATTCGAGGAAGATCGCAGGTCTGGCAGAGCGGCCGGATCGCGATAGCTTCGTTTGCGCCGACGACGGCGCCAGCGACCATCGCAAGGTCCACGCAGGTACGTCCAGTGAGCCACGAGCCACCCGACGCCGACGCGTTTCGCGCAGCGTACCGCGAGCTCCTCGAGGAGCTCGTGCGTCTTGCGCCCTCCGCGCTGACAGGCCCGCCCCCGTGGGCGGATGCACTGTTCCGCGATCCACTCCGCTTTCCGCCGGAGCTCGATCGGCCCGAGCTGGCGAAGGCGAAGCGACAGTTCGCCGTCGTGCTGAGTGGACTCGCGCCCGCGGATCGCGACGCGCATCGCGAGATCGCAAGATCGGAGCTGCAGGCGATGTTCGCGTTGCGTTCGTCCGTGTCGGCGAGCGTCGCGAGTACGGTCATCGTCGGGCCGAGGGACGGCGACGAGCTCAAGACGGCTGCTCGCCGCACACCCTGGCCTGCACCGTCCGCCCCTGCTCCACCGCCGCCAACCGCGTCGCCGGGGTTGGGTGGCAAGCTGCGTTCGATGGTTGGCGCGCTCCGGCGAGGAAAGCCGGCCGCATCGCCGCCTGCACCTGCTCCGCCGCCACCACCAGCGGCTGCCACGGCGGAGCATCCGAGGCCCGACATCACCTTCGAGGCACCGGTACCGAAAGCCGCTGCTGATCCGGGCGACGAAGGGATCTCGCGAGACATCGCCGGGGGAGCCGGTAATGACGGCACACGCGCCGGCGCCTATCACGGCGCGCGCGCCAAGCCGCCGGCGCACGACGACACTGGCGGGCTTCTCGGAGCCGAGCCCGCGTCCGCCGGCGCCGAGGCACCGCCCGAGACAGAGCCCAAGCCGGCGGAACAACCAGAGTCCCGCTACCTGAACGCGAAGATCGCCGGTCGCGAGCCCGACGCGCCGCTCGATGCCACGACGTCGTACGTCCTCGAGGTCTCGGTCGACCTGCAGAAGATCGCCGGCGCGGCCGCCGCCCAGATGCCGGACGCTCGACTGGTCTTCGACGACGGCGAGGACATCGTCACGCTCGTCGTGCAGGTGACGAGCAACGACTTCGATGTCGCGCAGGACCATCTGGAGCTGAAGCTGCCGCGCCGCGGGCCCTCGAAGGGGAAGGCGCGCTTCGACGTCACACCGAAGCGCGAGGGGCGATGCACGCTCACGGTGAGCGTACACAAGGACGGCAACTTCCTCATGCAGCTCGAGGTCACCTACTCGGTCGGCCTGAAGGACGCCGCGCCGGAGAGCGTCGCGGTGCTGGGGCGGCCGATCTCGGCGGTGTCGAACATGTCGCGGCGAGAGCTGGGCATGACGATCACTCCGTCGACGAAGGGAGGCTACGACTGCATCGTGCGCGGACCGACGCACACGAGCGTCGTGCTGCCGGTGAGCGAGGCGGAGATCGCCGACGCGATCAAGGTCGCGCGCGACGCGATGATGAGTGTCGTCTCACAGCGCGACGGCGCGGAGCTGGTATTCCAGAAGGGGATCGCGATCGACGATGCGTCGCGCGATCGCGCGCTGCGCACGCTCGCAGTAGCGGGCGCGGAGCTGTTTCAACGCATCTTCTACGGTCCCGCTGCCGGCGCCGATGTGCAGCAGGTCGGCGAGCTGCTGAAGAAGCAGGCGACGAAGCCTGGCTACTCGCTCGACTTCCAGGTCGTCGCGACGCGCTTCCCCGTGCCGTGGGGACTTCTCTACTTCGGCGACACCGCGGAGGGCGCGAAGATCGACCCCGACCTCTTCCTCGGCATGCGGCACGTCGTCGAGCAGATCCCGCTGCAGACGGGCATGCTCGTCGACGACACGGTGATCGACAGCGGGAGTCCGTCGCTCGCGGTGAGTGTGAACGTCAACGCCGACATCGATGGCGGAAAGCTCAACCTCGACGGCGTCGCGCGGCAGCTCGCCTACTGGGACAAGTGCGCCACGTCGGCCGGTGCGCACCTGACCGTGGCGCCGCGTCGCACCAAGGCCGAGCTGCTTGGCGCGCTCCGCGACGGCGCGCGCGATCAGCTCATGTATCTCTACTGTCACGCGGTCACGAACGCACCCGCCGATCCGGGCGGCATTCGCAATTCGGCGTTCGTGCTCACCGACGACGAGCGCCTCACCCTTGGCGACCTGTATCGCGAGTCGCCGACGACGAAACCGCTGCCGGGCAATCCGCTCGTGTTCATCAACGCGTGCGAGTCGGGCGAGCTGCGCCCCGAGTTCTACGACGGGTTCATCCCGTATTTCATGGCGAAGGGCGCGCGCGGCGTCGTCGGCACGGAGTGCAAGACGCCCGCCATCTTCGCCTCCGAATGGGCGCTGCGCTTCTTCCCGCGCTTCCTCGACGGGGAGCCGCTCGGCGACATCTTCCTCGAGCTGCGCCGAGAGTTCCACACCCAGCACGGCAATCCGCTCGGCCTGCTGTACAACGTGTACTGCGACGCCGACACGCGCATCCAACCGGGACTGACGATCTAGCGCAGGAGGAGCACATGCCCATCCGCAACATCGCCGGCACAGGCGCGCAGTACTATCTGCTCTCGTTCGACGAGCATGGCAACGAGCGGCCGGAAAAGAATGGCATCCTCCTGAGCGACGTCGTGCGCAAC
>DASVNI010000024.1:0-10590 GCA_036383935.1 Gemmatimonadaceae bacterium
CTCGGGAGAGAAGTGCGAGACGAAGCGCGCGCTCTCACCACGTCGGAATACGTCGTGGAACTCGTCGAACCAGAATCGCTCTCTGGCGCGGTCGTTGGCGCGACGGTCGTCATGGATCAGCCCCGCACTCGCCAGCAGCGCGTCGGCCAGCTTCGCCCTGGCTTCCGAGAGTCTGCTCCGCACGGTGCCGATCGGGATGCCGAGGATCGACGCCACTTCGTCGTAGGAGTCGTAGCTCCCGAAGTAGCGGAGCATGGCGGCGACACGCAGCGGCTCGGGAAGACGGTCGATCGCGCCACGGACCCAGTCACGGAGCTCGAGTCGCTCGATCCGCCGCTCCGGGCTCTCTCGCTCGTCAGCGACCTCCGGCAGGTCGCGCGTCACCACCTCGGCGCGCCGGCGTCGCTTCTGCTGGAGGCAAGCGCGACGTAGCACCGTGTGCAGCCAGGCGCCGACGGCATCGGGATCGCGGACGCGCCCGATGTGCCGCAGGGCGCTCAGACAGGTCTCCTGAAACGCGTCCTCGGCTTCGGGCCCGCGGCCTACGATTCGAATCGCCGTCTCGAGCAGTGAGGGACGGTACCGCTCGAGCAGCAGCCCGAGCGCGGCAACGTCCCCACCCCGGATCGCATACAGGAGGTCGGCGTCGCGCGGCGCTCGCGCGTCCGGCACAGAGGGTCGCATATCGAGATGATGCGGTAGCGAGCCGGAAAGTTCGGTCTCACACCGCCACCTGCGCCAGACTCTTGGGCAGGACGACCCTGAACACCGCGCCTCCCCGCTCGCCGTTGGAGGCCGACACGCGTCCGTGATGGCGCTCCACGATCGAGCGCACGATCACCAGCCCCATGCCCAACCCCTGCGCCTTGGTCGAGTAGAAGGACTCGAAGAGGTGGCGCTGCACGTCGGGCAGCAGCCCGGGGCCGGTGTCGTGGACGGAGATCTCCACCTCCTCGTTGTTCTCGCGCGTGCACACCGTCACCGAGCGCGGGTCGAGCGAGGTGGACATCGCCTCGATCGCGTTGAGCACGAGATTCAACACGACCTGCTGCAATTGCACGGGGTCGCCGACGACGGAGGACGCGCGTGCGTCGAGCGAGAGGGTGAGATCCGTCTGCCGATGGATCGCATTGCGCGCCAGCATCTGCACCGCCTGCCGGCACACGTCGTTGATGTCGACCTCGGCAGACTTGGGCATCTCGTTGCGGAGGAGCATGCGGGTGCGGTCGATGATCTCCGCGGCGCGGATGTCCTCGTCGACGATGTCGCGGAAGATCTGCACCGCCTCCTGGACGTCGGCCGGATTGCGACCGAGCAGGAGGGCGCCGCTCTCGGCGTTGGCGCGAATGGCGGCGAGCGGTTGTCGCAGCTCATGCGAGACGGTGGCCGCCAGCTCACCGATCATCGCCACGCGCCCCATGTGCGCCACCTGCCGCCGCGTCTCCTCCGCCTTCTGATCGGCCAACCGGCGCTCGGTGATGTCGAGATGCGTGACGATCGCACCGCCATCCTCGTGCTCGAGGCTGTCGACCCGCATCTCGCACCAGCGATTGCTGGGCGTCGTGGAGTGATACTCGTAGCGGAACGGTACCGCGCGACGCTCGAGCACGCCCTCGATGCCGCGCCGGACGTCGCCCGCCTCCTCGCAGCCGTCCTGCTCGGCGCGCCGGCACTCGTCGAGGTAGCTCTCCCCGATGAACGCATCGCGCCACTCCGCCACGCCGGCTTGGCGCGCCAGCTCCCGCCACGCTTCGTTGACGCGGATGATGACGCCCTCGCGGTCGAGAATGGCGATCTCGGTCGACAGCGACGCGAGGACGGCCCTGTTCAGCTCCTCTCCCGCGCGCACCGCTCGCGCCGAGCGCGCCCGCGCCATCGCGCCGGCGATCAGCTCACCAGCGGCGCCCAGCCGTGCGATGAGCCGCGGTGACCATTCCTCTCGAATGCTCGGCCTATAGAGCGTGAGCGCACCGATGGGGACGCCGTCCGCGATGAGCGGGATCTCGAGCTCCGCTCCCGCTCCGCTCACGCGGCCGCGTCCTCGGGCGAGCATCGTGGTTCCGATCCCAACGCCGTCGGCGGACCATGTCATCGAGAGCGGGGGACGAGTCGGACCGTCGGGGTACTGCACGAGCACCGCCCTCGTCGCCTCCGCGTACCGGCTCACGCGCGCCAGCGCATCCTCGAGCGCGGGAATCTCCTCACCCGGGGAGTGGCGCACCGCGTCGGTGGTGAGATCGGCGATCGTCTGCTCGTACGCCATCTGATCCTCGATCGCGAGCTGCGCACGCCGGCGTCGCTCGCGCTCGACGAGCAACAGCGCGATGAGTGCCGCCTCGATCGCGATCAGCCCCAACGACGCGAGGATCGCGATACGGTAGCGCTCCCAGATCCCGGGCGTGCGGTTGAGGACCTCCGCACTCGCCGGCAGCCGAGCTTCGTCGAGGTTCCATCGCCTGAGCTGGCGCCAGTCGGCCATCTGAACGGCGGGAGCGAGTGCCGGCGGGGGAAGACGTTCGCCAGGCCTGCGTTGGATGACGCGCATGATGAGCTTGCCCGCGGCAACGGCCTCCTCCTCGGGCAGCACGAAGGCACCGCCGACGAACCCCTGTCCCATCCCCATGTGCATGTAGCCGTACACCGGCGCCGCCGAGACGCGCGAGATCTCCGAGATCAGCTCACCGGGAACGAAGCGCTGGCCAGCCTGGTCCTGCCTGAGGCTCGTGGCCAGCGCGATGGTCCGAGGGGGAAGGTGCGCCAGACGCTCGAGCAGCGTGCCGTACGAGAGCCCCTGGAGCATGATGATGCTCAGCGGGCGAGGGCGAGACTCCACCGCCCTGACAGCCGCCGCCACCGCGATCGAGTCGTACCTGCTGACGCCGCCGATGATCGCGATCTGCTCGGCCTCCGGCTGCAGCCGCTGCGCGATGTCGAGCGTCGCGGCGTACGGGTACTGCGAGAATCGACCAGTGACGCCCTCGCTGGGAAGCGTCATCGCGAGCTGGCTGTCGTTCGTGAGCGCGAAGACGATCGGGACGCCGGGGAGCGCTGCGCGCAGACGTTGCGCGCTGAAGCGGAGCGCATTGGAGCCGACGGTGACGATGACGTCGATGCGCTCCGTGCGATACTTGCCCTCGAAGTAGTCGACGAGCTGCGGACCGAGGTCGGGAAACCGCTCGAAGTCGAGATACTCCTGGTACATCTCGACCGGGCGCCCCGCCTCGGCGCGCATGGTCGATCGCAGCTGCTTGGTGAAGCTGACGATCTCCGGCAGCTCCGGAGAGACACCGTACAGGAGCAGGATGCGCACCGGCTTCCCATGCTCCTGCGCCGTCGCGGGCGTGCGCGCGAGGGCGCACGCGGCGAGCGCCGCCACGACGAACCACAGACGCGAGCGGCTACTCCTCGCGATTCGTGCCGCTCTGGCCTCCGCGCCGCTCATCGATGAGCACGATGAGGGGGGATGCCCATCACGCCGGACTATCTCCCCGCTGCCTGCAGTCCTCGTCCCTTCAGTGTGCGGCACCCTGTGTCGCACCCTCTCGGAGCCACGGCCGGACGAGAGCGATGAGCGCCGACATGTCGAACGGCTTGCGCAGGTAGCCGGCGGTGCCGGCGCACGGGTCCAACCGCGCAGCGGGAATCTCGTCGTGCGCGGTGATGAAGATGATCGGCGGAACTTCTCCACGCGCCACCAGGCGATCCTGGAGGTCAAAGCCGGTGAACGCCCCGAGTCGGACGTCGAGCACGAGACAGGATGGCACGCCACGCGTGATGCGCTCGAGGAATTCCTCTCCTGAGGCAAAGGTTTCGACACACATACCCTCCATGCGCAGTACACGCTTGAGGGAGCTTCGCACTGCATCGTCGTCGTCGACGATCCCAACCCAACGATGAGATTGGCTCGCCGAGGCAGACGTTGATTCCTGGTCAAACGTCAACACGGTCGCCCTCCTGACGAACGCGGCTTCGCGATCATGAGTCTCTCGGATCGGTTTGCTCCAACCATTGGACTTTGGGCGTATTGGCAGCGAATGCCGGCCGTCTCAGGTGCGAATCCACCCCATCGTCCAATGCGCGTCGCCTGACGCAACTGGTATGCTCGACGAGGCGTCGTCGGATCGTCCGCGGCACGCCCTTCCGTTGCGCGCTCACGAGTGATCATGACCTTCACGAGTGCCATTCTCATCGCCGCGAACGTGAGTCTGGTGATGACGATGCTGTGTGCGGGCATGGGAGGGATCTCGGGGGACAGAACGTACCTGAGCTGCCGGCGCGGCCTGCTCATCCGATCGCTGCTCGCGGTAGTCGTTCTCCAACCGGCCTTCGCGGTCTGGTTGTGCTACGCATTCGAGCTCCCGACAGCTGCGAAGACCGCACTCCTCGCGCTGGCCGTGTCGCCGATGCCACCCATCCTGCCGAGCGGGCTGATGAAGGTGCGTGGAAGCCGGATATTCGAGACCGCCCTGTCCTTCGTCGTGGCGGCGGCGACCGTCGCGACGATACCCGCCTCGCTCTGGGCGTTCAGCTTCTTCCTCGACGCGCCGCCGCGCATCGACTTCGTCATGGTGGCGCGTCTGATCGCGCTGAACATCCTGCTGCCGCTCGCCGTCGGCTTCGTCGGCAGGAGACTCTCGGCGGAGACCACGGCACGAGCGGTCACGCTGCTCACGATCGGAGCGACGGCCATTCTCCTGCTCGTGCTCCTCGCGCTCCTCGTCTGGTCGCGACCGGCAATCTCGTCGATCGTCGGCAGCGGCAGCGTGACGGCGGTCGTGCTGATGGCGGTGGCCGGCCTGATCATCGGGCACGTCTGCGGCGGTCCGGCGCGCAAGAACCGGCGCGTGCTGGCGATGGCCACCGCGACGCGCCATCCCGCGCTCGCCATCGCGCTCGTGTCAGCGGCGTCCCCGCACGACGCGAAGCTCGGCGGCGTGGTGATCGTGTTCGCGGTGCTGGTCGCCGGCGTGGCCGCGATCCCCTACCTGCCACTGAGCAGGTTCACGCTCCCGAAGATGTAGCGCAGCCGGTGACCGAGACCTTACCTGCCCTGCTCACCTTCTACGGCGCCGTTCGCAACGCGCTCGAGTTCCTCGGTGCGCTCTCCATCGTGGCGGGCGCGATCCTCACCCTGGTGAAGTTGGTGCGACCGTTGCGCGCCGGTCAGCACGTCAGCGTCACCAATTCGCGATTCCAGCTCTCGCGATACCTGACGCTCGCGCTCGAGTTCCAGCTCTCTTCGGACGTGCTCGGCACCGCCATCGCCCCGAGCTGGACGGCGATCGGCAAGCTCGCCGCGATCGGCGCCATCCGGACCGCGCTCAACTACTTCCTCACGCGCGAGATCGAGGACGAGCGCGTTCGCCTCGCGTCGGTCGCATCGGGACCGACGGAGCTGCCCCAATCACCGGACGTGACTAGGACGGGCGAATGATGCAGCGGAATCCGACGTGCGACGTGGAGGTGTCCACCGGCTCCGGATAGCGCGCGGCCGGCCGATAGCGCTGGCAGTAGTTCGGCGAGCAGAGGTGCGACCCGCCCTTGAGCACCTTGCGCGGAATCCTGATCTCCGGCTGACGGAGATCGATGCTCTCGTCGCGCGACGCGCCGCGCGGATTGCGCGGCACACAGCAACTGTTCTTGGCCGCATGCTGGTGGCGCGGGGCGTACCAGTCGTCGGTCCACTCCCACACGTTGCCGATCATGTCGAAGAGGCCGTAGCCATTCGGCGGGAACATCCCGACGGGCGACGTCAGCTCCCAGCCGTCCTCGAGGGTGTTCTCGTGCGGAAACTGGCCTTGCCAGAAGTTCGCCATCGGGCGGCCGCGCGGCATGATCTCGTCGCCCCACGCGTACACGGCTCCCTCCAACCCGCCACGCGCCGCACGCTCCCACTCGGCTTCGGTTGGGAGCTCCTTCCCCGCCCACTTCGCGTACGCCTCCGCGTCGCCGAACGCGACGTGCACGACGGGATGGCGTTCCATGCTCTCGAGGTTCGTGTCCGGTCCACCCGGATGGCGCCAGTCGGCGCCGAGGGTGAACGCCCACCAGTTGCGCATGTCGCGCATGTTGACCGGCCGGCTCGGCTTCTGAAATACGAGCGAGCCCGGAAAGAGCAGCTCGGGCAATGCGCCGGGATACTCGGCGGGATCAGGCGGGATCTCGGCGACGGTGATGTGTCCGGTCGCTTCGACGAACTTCGCGAACGCTTCGTTGGTGACCGGCCGACTGTCGATCCAGAAGCCGTCGACCGTCACCTTGTGCGCCGGCGCTTCCTCGGGGTAGTGCGCGTCGGAGCCCATGAGGAAGGTGCCGGCCGGTACCCATCGCATTCCGGCGCTGGGCGCAGGACCCGGCGGCGTGACAGGCGTGACTTCGGTGTCTTGCACGAGCGTCTCCTGAAACGGCTCGCCACGATCGCGTTACAGGGTCGTGATGTGTATTGGGCTAAAGCCTCATAACGCGCGCCTCGGAAATAGTCGTTCTTATCGCGCGCGAAGAGGCCCCCGGGTTTCCCCCGTGGACCTTCGGACCATGCATGCGATAGGCGCTTCGCATCTAGTCTCTCTGCTGAACTCCTGAGAGGTCAGCACACATGCACGTTGCAGCGGACGAATACTGGCCCCTCCCAACGACGGAGTTACAGCCGGCGTTGGAGTTGGCATCGACACTGACTCGCGCCGATATGGGCGTGTTGATGCTGCACGACGATGGTGCCGACGCTCTGCTTCCCGTGGTCGGCGTCGGTCTCTCCGATGAGGACCGCGACGCCATCGGCGCTCAGCGCTCCGGCGTGGGGCCGTTCGGACAGGCCGTGGCGGAGCGCCGCCGCGTGGTGATCCGCGATGCGGTCCGTGAGGCGCCGGCGTTCTCTGCACTGGCCGAGCGGCTCGGCATCCGGACGATGGAGATCCAGCCGCTCATCGGCTCGACCGGACAGACGATCGGCGCGCTGGGCCTCATGTTCCGGCAGAGCCGCACGTTCAAGAAGCAGCGCGCACACCTGGTCGACCTCACCTCGTCGCTCCTGGTGTCCGCGGTGACGCAGGCGCGTCTGCGGCATGCGGCGGAGCGGCAGCGCCTCGAGGCGGAGCAGCATGGGCGCGCCAAGGTGCAGTTGATGGCGCGGTTGAGCCACGAGCTTCGCACGCCACTGCAGTCGATTGCCGGATACATCGAGCTGCTGCGGCTGGGCGCGCCGGAGCCGCTGACTCCCGCGCAGGCATATCTTCTCGATCGCATGCTCGATGGCGAACAGATTCTCGTTCACGTCGTGGATGACCTGATCACCTTCTCGAGGCTGGAGACGGGTCATCTCAGCTACGACCTCGACGCGGTGTCGGTGAACCAGGCGCTGCGCGTCACCGAAGCGATCGTCGCACCGCTCGCCCACGCGCGCGGCGTCGCCCTGACGGTGAGCGACGGAACGCGCGACGCGCAGGTGTTCGGCGACGACGCGAAGATCAAGCAGGTGCTCGTCAACCTCGCGACCAACGCCGTGAAGTTCACAGGCCAGGGGGGACAGGTCACGCTCACCTGCCGCGCCGCGAACGACGACGTGGTGTTCGACATCACGGACACGGGCGCGGGCATCCCCGCCGACCAGCTGCGCGCGATCTTCGAGCCGTACGTCCAACTGCCGACCCCACTGCTCGACAGCCACGGCGGGTCGGGACTCGGATTGGCGATCAGTCGCGAGTTCGCGACGGCGATGCACGGTGAGCTCACCGTGTCGAGCACACTCGGACGTGGCTCGACGTTCACGCTGCGATTGAAGCGCTTCTCACCCGAGCTCGCTGCAGGTCATCAGATCACCAGCGGACGTCGACTCGAGGGTGATCAACCGCTCGCGGGTCAAGAACCACTGCTGTCCACGATCATCTCCACACCCGACTCGGCCCAGGCGCCACAGGAGCACTGAGGCGCGCTGCGCCGTATACGACTTTTGTCCTATTGAGCTTCGACGGCAGCGACTGCGAATTGCATGCACCCTGACCCGGCGACCCCGATGCTTCCGACTGCACAGCTAGCTATCAATCTGCCGCCGTCCCATCTCGACGACGCGTCGTTGCGTGCGCCGACCGATCTTCCACAGGCGCTCCACCGACGTGCAGCAACGGTGCCGCCGACCATACTCGTCATCGACGATCACCCCGACAGCCGCACGATCGGACGTCTGCTGCTGGAATCCGCGGGATATGGCGTGATCGAAGCGTGCACGGGACCGGACGGGCTGAGCGCGGCGCGAGAGTATCTGCCCTCCGTCGTGCTCCTCGACATCGTGCTCCCCGGACTCGACGGGTGGCACGTGGCGCGTCAGCTCCGCTGGGGCGCGACGACGCACCACATGGTGCTCATCGCCATGACGGCGCTCGGCGGCGTGCCCGACGTGACGCGGTCGTTCCAGGTGGGATTCGACGAGGTGCTGATCAAGCCCGTTCCGCCGATCCAGCTGTTGACGACGGTGCAGCGTTACGTGGGTCGCGTCGAAGCACGACGGCCGGCGGACCGGTAACGAGCTCTCTCAGGGCGAGGCGCCGGCATCGGACTCCGTCCGGCCGGCAGAGACAGGCCGCGTCGCGCGGCGGATCGAGACGTCGGCGAGTGCGCCATTCGGCGCTCGGACCTTCGACATCACGGGCAGTGTGAGATGCAGGACGGCGCCGCTGTCGCCGCTCTCCGCGCGCAGGTCGCCGCCGTGATCCATCATGATCGTCCGACTGATCGCCAGGCCGAGGCCCACGCCGTTGGCCTTGGACGTGACGAAGGGCTCGAACACCTCATCGAGACGATCCGCGGCGATGCCCATGCCGCTGTCGGCGATGAGCACGTGCACGATCTCCTCGAATGGCTCCCGCCGCAGCGTCACGCGTAGATGCCGCGCGCCCGCGGGCACGCTGTCCATCGCATCGCGCGCGTTGAGGATGATGTTGAGCAGCACCTGATGCAGCTGGGGACGGTTCACGACGACGTCCAGCCCCTCGCCGCTCACCTCCCACTCGACCGCGATGTCGTGCTTGCGGAGCTCAGCACGGACGAGGTCGAGCACCTCCGAGACGACGATGGCGATGTTCACCGGCTCGCGATCGCGCTGCTCGCGACGCATGAGTCGCCTGAGCTGGCCGATCACCGTCTCCGCGCGCCGGCTGTCGCGCACGATGTCTTCGATCAGCTCCTGGAGCACGGCGAAGCGGCTCGCGTCGCCTCCGACCCAGGCGCGATTGCGCTCGATGAGGAGCCGCGCTGTTTCCGCGTTGAGCGTCACCGCGCCGACGGGCTGACCGAGCTCGTGGACGATGGTGGTCGAGAGCTCACCCATCGTCGCCACCCGCGCGAGGTGCGCGAGCGCCTGCTGCCGCTCCTCGACCTCCTCGTCGCGCTTGCGACGCTCGGTGATGTCGCGCACCACGCCGATGAGGCGCTCGGAGTTCGCGGCGTCGTCGCGCACGCGCCGCGCGGTGGTGGCGAGCCAGCGCTCCTCGCCATTGTCGCGGCGGTAGGAGAACTCGTGCGCCAGCACGGGCGGCGGCGACGCGACCTCCTCTTCGTCGTCGCCCTCGGCAGGCTGCGACCGGCCGAGCAGGAGATCGATCTCCTGGCGCGTCGGCGTCGTGCCGTTCTTCACGCCGAGCAGCGCCGCGCAGTGCTCGCTCAGCCACACCTCGCCCGTGCCGACGTCGAGCGTCCAGAAGCCGAGGTCGGCAGTCGCGGCCGCCAGCTCCATCTGCTCCTCGTTCTCGCGCATGGCTTCCGCGGTGCGCCGGCTCTCGGTCACGTCGATGCCGATTCCGGTAGCACGGTAGGGGGTGCCGTCGTCCCGACGGAGCACGACGCCGCGCGAGAGGATCCAGTGCCAGCTGATGTCCCGGTGGAGGACGCGGCACACCGCCTCGGAGATCGGACTGTCTCCCGATTCATCGCGCGGCGCGCCCGATGCCTGCGCCTCATGCAGGCTGGCCTCGGACTCGGCGAGATCGACGGGGTGCATCCGCAACATCCAGCTCGCGACTTCGCGCCGCTCCCAGCTCGGCAGGTCGAACATGGCGGCGAGCTGCTCGTCGATGGAGGTGCGGCCCGAGACGAGGTCCATGTCCCACACGCCGACGCGCGCGGCCTTGAGGGTGAGCGCGAGCAGCCGCTGGCCCTCGTATGCCCTCTCCTCGGCGAGATCGCGCTCCCCGATCACCTTGGCGAGGAGCTGCAGGGGGACGGCGACGAGGATGAGGAACGACTGAACGGACAGCGCGTTCTCATGCTGCGCGACGTTGGCGAACGGTCCGTTGCCGTGTACCGCGCCGTAGATCGCGAGCATCGTGAGGACGACCAGGCCGACGTTCACCCCAACGCGGCCGAATCGCAGCGCCGCCCAGACGAGCAGCGGCAGCGGCAGATAGAGCACGGACGGGCCGGTGTACCACGAGTCCGGCCGACTCATGAACGCCGCCGTGAAGGTCGCCAGGATCAGCCCGATGAGCACGGCGGCCTCGACCCAGCGCATGGGCGGCGCTTTCCGGGCCGCTCGCCACTCCGTCGACGCGGCCGCCATGACGGCCGGAACGATGGTCTGCGTCGCCAGCATGTTGGAGAAGA
>DASVNI010000025.1:0-5148 GCA_036383935.1 Gemmatimonadaceae bacterium
GCCGGTGATCGCGCCCTGCGCCGTCGCGCTGCCGGTGGTCGGGGTGCCGGTGCCCCAGTCGATGCTCCACGCCCACGGCGAGTCGTTGACGCCCGGATCGCTGAAGCTACCGGCGAAGTTGAATGTCTGTCCCGACGTGAAGGTCTTGTCCGCGCCGGCATCGACGATGGGGGCGACGTTCCGGACGGTGAGCGTCGAGGTCCTCGAGCCGGTCTCGTCGTCGTCCGTCACGGCGACGGTCACGTTGAACGAACCATTGTCGGCGTAGCTGTGCTGCAGAATGAACGACTTGCCGGTGAGCGTGAGCGCCTCCGCCCCCGCGCCCTCGTCGTAGTCCACGGTCGCCGACCAGAAGTCCGCGCCCGGGTCGGTGAAGGTGCCACCCTTGGTCATCGTGCCGCCCTCGTCGATCGCGCTGAAGGTGAGGGCCCCGATGACGGGCTTCACGTTCTTGATCGTGACGTTCTGCTCCGTGGCCTCCTCCTCGTATCCGTCGAACACGAACAGCCCGACCTTGTATACGCCGTCGTTCGCGTAGACGTGAGTCGGCTTGTCCTGCGTGCAATCGACGAGCTCGGGGATGCCGCCGCAGGAGTTGTCGCCGAAGTTCCAGCGATAGGTCAGCTTCTTGTCGTCGGCGTCGGTCGATCCCGTCGCGTCCATCGGCACGCCGCTCCCCTCGTCGTACGACGCGGCGAAGGCGGCGATCCTCGGCACGGGCGGAATGTTGTTGAGCCCATACAGGAAGTTGATCGTGAACCGATCGAGCACGCTCAGCGCAGCGCGCTGGCCGATCGTCTCCGTGGTGGTGACACCGGGCCGCAGCTGGATCGTCGGCATCCCGTTCTTGGAGAACGCGGTCAGCGAGTAGTGCATCATCGACCCGAAGTCGTAGTTGTCGCCGAGATCGGTGGCACCGTCGCACTCCTTGTCGAAGTTGCCCTCCTGCCCATCCTCGACGTTGGCCAGCAGGATCTCGACGAAGTCGTCACGGTCGCACCGCGACTGCTCGTGGAACATGCCGAGCGCGTGCATCATCTCGTGGGTCATGTTTCCGGTGGAGCAGTCGTCGGCCATCTTGATGTCCTGCTTCCCACCCTGCCGACCGACCTTCGAGGAGCAGGCCTCGGAATCCCAGATGAACCTGACGTAATCGGCCTGTCCGGAGCGCGGCACGACGGTGACGCCGCCGGTGGTCTCCTCGATCCGCGCGATCGCGGCGGTGATGAAGCCCGGGTTCGTGACCGCAGCATCGACCTCGTACGGCATCACCCCGCCCGGCCATCGGAAGCTGTCCCCGTCGATGATGACGGTCTTCTGCGGACCGCCGAGCGGCGAACGACTCAGCGTCGCCGGTCCACCCCGCAGGATCGGGCGCGCACCCATCCTGGTCGTCGACACTTCGTCCACACGCCCGAGGATGATGTCGCCCTGCCAGACGGCGAGCCCGTCGTGGACCTCGTAGCGCACCTGCATGGGTTTGCCGGCGCGGTCGAGGACCCACCCGTCGCGGAGCTCGCCGCGGGTGCGGTATCCCTCCATCCGGCTCGTGCTCGGCGCCGCCGCGGCGGGTGGAACGTCAGGCGGCGCTGCGGGAGCGGTCGGCGGCGCGATGAGTGGTCGATCGGGTGAGCACGCGACGATCGCGGCGACGAGCAGCGTCGACGCCGCGCCGAGCGAGCGGTGGGTGGGTGAGCGGTACACGGGAGCCTCCGGGCAGGTTGAGCGGAACGCGCCGACCGGTTGGTCGGCTGGCCTGCCTGTACGCGGAATTCTCCTCGGGATCCGGCCATGCTCCACCGGTGTCATCCCGAGCGAGCGGAGCTCGTTTCGGGATCTGCACTTTGCTCGGCGTCGGGCTCCGTGGACGGGTCAACGTGCCTCTTCGCGCGCAGACATCACGTGTGTTCGCGTGGCGCGCCCAGGAGAGAAGGCGCCTGCCCCCCTTTTTTCGATCGACCAACGTGGACCATTCTCGTCCCACGACCGAGACGACTCCGTAGGCGCGTTGGATGTAAGCGGCGTCCAACGCTCCCACGGAATCATCCCGATAGAGAACCGGTAACGGTCAACGCTTTTTGACCGAAAAGGGGGGGACGCGAGCAACCCGTCCCAGGCGCGCCGGCCGTGGTGCGACACTGCGTGGACGAGGTCGCACGGAGCGGTGCGGCGGGAGCGAGCGTCCGCGAAGGCGGGATCCTCGGCTGCTGGCCGGCGCAGCCGGCCCAGCCGGGTCTGCCCGCCGAAGCGGATGCTCGCGACCGCCCGTACACGGAACCCCGAGCACAGCGCGACCAAGTGCAGATCCCTCGACTCGCTACGCTCGCTCGGGATGACAGGGTACTCGCTCGGGATGACAGCGACCGCCACCCACTCACCCACTCACCCACTCACCCACTCACCCACTCACCCACTCACTGCCTCAACGCGCGCCTCACCGACGCCACCAACCTCGGCTGCGCCTTCGCCTGCGGCTCGAGCACCCGCATCGCCTCACCGAGCACCGACTCCGCGCGCTGAGTAGCCCCAACTGCCAGCAGCGCCTCGCCCAGCGCCACTTCGGCCTCAGCCGAACGCCAGTTCGTCGTGCCGAGCTGCTCGCGACTCGCCGCAACCGCGCGCTCGAGCATCGGGAGCGCCTCGCGTCCCTGACCACGCGCCGTCATCACGCGGCCGAGCCCCACCTGCACCGAGAGCCAGGTCGCGCGGTGCGACGACTGCGACGAGTCGAGTGCCGTCATCGCGTCGCGCAGCACGTGGTCCGCCTCGGTGAACGACGCGCGGTCGTACAACACGCGCGCGAGATTCACCGTCACCATCTGCGCGAACAGGTGCTTCGCGCCGAGAGTTTGATGGTACTGCTCGATCGACTCACGGAACGCCGCCGCAGCCGCGTCGAGCTCGCCCATGCCGTGGAGCGACGTGCCCAGGTTGGCGAGATACGCCGCCGTCTCCTTGTTCGCGCCAGGATAGACCTCCTTCCCGATCGCGACTGCCTCTCGTGCAAACTGTACACCTTCATCAAATCTGCCGCGCGCACGCGCCGCGCTCGAGCGGTTGTTCAATCCCGCCGCGACGTAGCCGTGCCGGTCGCCGAAGATCTTGCGGTCGAGCGCGATCGCGACGCGGAACAGCGAGTCCGCCTCGTCGGCCTTTCCCCTTTCACGCACCAGGAAATTGCCGAGGTTGTTCATCGAGATCGTGACGCTCGGGTGCGCGTCGCCGAGCGCACGCCGCTTCGCGTCCAGTGCGCGCCGATACAGTGTCTCTGCCTCGTCCAGCTTGCCGCGCAACTGCTGCACCTGCGCGAGGTTCTGCACCGTCATCGCCGTCGTCGCGTGGCTCTCGCCCAGTGTGCGAACGGAGATCGCGAGCGACTCGCGGTAGAGCGTGTCCGCCTCGTCGTACTTCGCCTGCACGAACAGCAGCACCGCCAGGTTGTTGAGCGCGTTCGCCAGGGCGATCGAGTCGGACTCGGTGCGCGCGAGCCGACGCCGGATCGCGAGTGCCTGGCGGAAGAGCGTGTCCGCCGGCGCGAGCTCGCCACGCTCCTGCAGCAGCGAGGCGAGATGATCGAGGGTCACCGCCGTTTGCGCGGCGCTGTCGCCGAAGAAGGAGCGCCGCTGCATCAGCGCTTCGCGCAGCAGCGGCACCGCTTCGTCGAACTTGTTCTGGCCGGCCAGCGCGAAGCCCAGCGCATCCATCGCCTCGGCGACGGCGGGGTGCCTCGGCCCGTGCGCCGTGCGGAGCTGCACCAGCGCGCGACGCGACTGATCCGCCGCGCGATCATACAGGCCGAGGTTCGCGTACACGCGCCCGAAGGCGCGACGCAGCGCCGGCTGGAGCGCCGGCTGCGTCGCGAGGTCGCGATCGATCCGCGCGGCGCCCTGGTCGAGGAGCGCGCGCGCGGTGACGTCCTCCCCCTTCGCAGAGCGCGGCGCGTACGGGTCGGCCATGTCGAACACCCCAACCATGTACTCCTCCACCGCGCGCGCCGTGCTCGCGGCACGCTCGGCGCGCTCGCGCAGCGTCCGCTCGCGCAGGAATCCTCCCGTGAGCAGCGCGACGACCGCCGCCGCAGTCGCGATGGCCGCGCGGTTCCGGCCGAGGAAGCGGCGCAGCCGATAGCCCACGCCATCGGGGCGCGCGCGCACCGGCAGGCCGTCGCGCAGACGGTGCAGATCGTCGAGCAGCGCTGCCGCAGAGGGATAGCGGCGCGCCGGATCCTTGCGCAGCGCCTTCATCACGATCGCGTCGAGGTCGCCGCGCAGCGTGCGACGCAACCGCTCGGGCGACGTCCCGCGCGCTCTCGCACGCTCCACACGATCGTCAGGCTGGTCGCGCTCCGGCGCGACGAACATCTCCGACGGTCGCGGCGGCTCCGTCTCGCACACGAGCTTCACCACATCGGCCGGCGGCCGTCCCGCGAGGACATACGGTCGACGACCCGTGAGCAGCTCGTACGCGAGCACGCCGAGCGCGTAGACGTCCGTGGCCGCCGAGGCGGGCTCGCCGCGCAGTTGCTCGGGAGCAGCGTACTGCGGCGTCATCGCCATCGTCGCCGTGTCGGCGACGTCGGTCTCCGTGTCGAGCAGCTTCGCGATCCCGAAGTCGAGCAGCTTGAGCTCGGGAGTGGGACCGGAGGCGACGAGGATGTTCGACGGCTTGAGATCGCGGTGCACGACGAACTGCTCGTGCGCGTACTGCACCGCCTCGCAGACGGACTGCAGCAGCACGACGCGCTGGGCGATCGGGAGCTTCTGTGCGTCGCACCAGCTGTCGAGCCGTTCGCCGTCGACGTACTCCATCGCGAACCAGGGCGTGCCGTCGTCCATCACACCGCCGTCGATCAAGGTCGCGATGCGCGGGTGGCGCAGCCGCGCGAGGATGCGTCGCTCGGCGAGGAAGCGCTCCACCAGCGCATCCGTGCGACCGATCGGCCGCACCAGCTTCAGGGCGACGCGCTGCTCGAACTGCCCGTCGTCACGCTCGGCGAGGAACACCGTCCCCATCCCGCCGCGCCCGATCTCGCGGACGATGCGGAACGGTCCCACGCGCTCGGGCGCCTCGGCCTCGCCCCACACCGAGCGGAGAAGTGGCGCGACGGCCAGCGCGCCCCCCTGCTCGAGGAACTCGTCTGCCGCGTGA
>DASVNI010000026.1:0-4049 GCA_036383935.1 Gemmatimonadaceae bacterium
CGAGCCGACCGGGCGGCGCGATGCCTTGTCGTAGCTGAGATCGATCACTTCCGACATGTTGCCCGGCACGCACGACAACCCATCGAGCTTCAGCTTGGCTTTATAGATCTCGGCGCTACTCGTGTCGATACACGTCCAATCGTACGTGTACTCGTCTCCGGTGTACTGGTCTCCGGGCTTGGTGCGCGGGTTGTTGGGGCCCGGAATGTTGTAGTCGTAGCCGACGAGGAACTTGTTCTCCATGAAGACCTGGATGCCGCACGCCACGGCGACGGGATCGTCGCACGCCACCCAGACGCGATAGTTCCCGATGCGCTTCGTCGGATCGCCCGAGATGAGGTACTGCTCGAGGGAGATTCCGTTGGGCACGTTCGCGGCGACCTTCGTCGCGTACGACATGACGTTGATCTCGGTCTCGCTGAACCCCCCGAGGCCCTGGTTGCCCGGCTGCCCCGATCCGTAGAAGCAGACCGCGTTGAAGAAGTTGATGTTGACCGCCCCCTGTCCTCCGCCGAAGTCGTACGGGGTCATGCCGAGCGGCTCGGTGTAGGCGCGCAGCGTATCCATCGGCGCGCGATACCAGAGCCAGATCGAGGAGATGCCCGCGTAGTAGAACGACAGCGCCGACGGGATGGAGATGTCGGGGAGCTTCGTCTGCGTCGTCTTGAACCGCGGGATCTTCGTCTGCGCCGGAAAGGGCGGGATCGGTCCAGTGGTGGGAACCGACGAGAAGGCCGGAAGCGGCGGGGAAGTGGGAACCGACGACATGGTGTGCCTCAGGCTTGAATGGCGTGGGCGGGGGACTTCACGCGCTCCAGGGTCCGTCGACCGGCTTCGCGATTCTGGAGTTCACCTCGGGCGGGCGCAAGTAGGGAGAATCGGAGGATCGCGGAGGCGCCGAGGGACTGAGAGACGCGGAGGGGACTCAGTCGCCAAACCATCGGGTCGTCGGCAGATTGGGCGACATCCCCACCCGCGGAGCCACCCTCCCGGTGCCCCTCGACGCGAGCTCGACGTGACCGACGGTACGCGCCCCAGACTCGGCGACGCGATCGTGTTCCGGCTGCGCGATGCGCTGGCCGAACGCTACGAGTTGGTCGGCGAGCTGGGGCGCGGCGGGATGGCGACCGTGTACGTCGCGCGCGATCGGAAGCACGACCGCGACGTCGCGCTCAAGGTGATGGACCCGTCGCTCGCACGGGGGGTGGGGGCGGCGCGATTCCTTCGCGAGGTGCGGATCGCGGCGGCGCTCACCCATCCGGGGATCGTCCCCGTGTTCGACTCGGGGGAGGTGGACGACACCTTCTACTACGTGATGCCCCTGCTCCGCGGCGCCTCGCTGCGGTCGAGGCTGCAGGAAGGACCGATCGCGCCGCGCGAGGCGTGTCTCCTGCTGGCCGAGGTGGCCGACGCGCTCGACGCGGCCCATCGCGCGAACGTCGTGCACCGCGACGTGAAGCCGGAGAACATCCTGCTCACCGACGGCCGGCCGCTCGTGACCGACTTCGGCGTCGCGCACGCGGCGCGCACCTGGTTCGGCGAGTCGCTGACGGACACGGGCACGACGGTGGGGACGCTGCTTTACATGGCGCCGGAGCAGCTGTTCGGGGAGGGCGGCGTGGACGGGCGCGCCGACATATTCAGCGTGGGCGCGATGTTGTACGAGATGCTGAGCGGCAAGCCTCCCTTCGCCGCCGCGACGATGCCGGCGGCGATGGCGCGACTCGCGTCGGAGCCGACCCCGCCGCTCCCCGAATCCGTGCACGTCTCCCCTGCGCTGCGCGAGGTGGTGGCGCGCGCTACGGCACGCGAGCGCGGCGAGCGGTTCGCCACCGCGCACGACCTGGCCGAGGCGCTCCGCAGCGTGGCGATGGATGATCGCGCTCCCTCGGTGGCACGTCGACTCGTGTCGCCACCCGAGCGGCGCCACATCCCGGGCGCGGCGCTCGTCGGTGTGGCGATCGTGCTCGCGCTCGCGGCCGGCACGGCGGTCGTCCTCTCGCGGGCGCGCTCGGCCGCAGGCGACGATGCATCGGCGCATCCCTCGCTCGCGGTGCTCTCGTTCGCCAACTCGAGCCAGGATCCCAAGCTGGCGTACTTCAGCGACGGGGTCGCGCAGGAACTGCAGAGCGCTCTCGCCGACGTGCCTGGGCTGCGCGTGGCGTCGCGCACGGCGGTGGACGCATGGCGCGCCCGCTCGGCCGACCCGCGCGAGATCGCGCGCGGACTTGGCGTCGCCGACCTGCTGGAAGGTGGCGTCGCGCGGACGGCAGACAGCGTGCGGATCTATGTCCGGCTCGTGGACGGCCGTACGGGAGAGCAGCGCTGGACGGGCAAGTACGACCGCAAGCTCGCCGACGTGTTCGACGTGCAGGAAGAGGTGGCGCGCGCCGTGGTGCGAGAGCTTCGCGTGGCGCTCGCCGGCGGCAGCGCGACGACCCTCGTGCGCGGGCGGACGCTCAACGTCGACGCGCACGACCTCGTGCTGCGCGCCAGCTACGAGTCGCGCACGCTGCAGCGCGACGGCCTGGAACGCGCGGCGGCGATGCTGGACAGCGCGATCGCGCTGGATTCGTCGTACGCGCCGGCGTGGGCGAGGAAGGCTCGCGTGCTCAACTACTTCGCGATCTTCCGCGACCGCACGTCGCCGGAGGTGATCCGCGAAGCACGCATCGCCGCCGAGCGCGCGGCAACGCTCGATTCGCTGAGCGCCGATGCGCAGACGTCGTTCGGCGTGCTCCTCTTCCGCTATGATTGGCGCTGGACCGACGCCGAGCGGCATCTCCGCCGCGCGATTGAACTGAATCCGGCGTTCGTCGAGGCACACGCGCAGCTGGCGAGAGTGCTGCGATCGCTCGGTCGCTTCGACGAGGCCCGCGCAGAGATCATGGAAGCACAGCGGATCGATCCGACGCTGCCGAACCTGGGGATGTCACTTGGGCGCGTATCGTACTTCGCCCGCGACTACGACCGCGCCATCAGAGAGACGCGAACGAACGCGCCGACGGCGCGCGAGTACGTGACCTGGCTGGCGGACGCGTACATCGCCAAGGGACGATTCGCCGATGCGGACTCGCTGCTCGTGCGGGATTCAACTGCCTATCTGCAGCGCGCGCTCGTCCAGGCAGCGACCGGTCGCGCGGCATCGGCGCGCGCACTGGCCGAGGCGGGAGACCGCGCGGGGAGCTGGCACGACGTGGAGCTCGCCGAGCTCTACGCCACGCTCGGGGAGCGCGAGCGAGCGCTCGACTTCCTCGACCGTGCGGTCGCGCAGCACGATGCGCTCGTCGTGGACTTTCTCGTGCGGCCGCGCCTCGATCCGGTGCGCAACGAGCCGCGGTTCCAGGCGCTGATGCGGACGCTCGCCTTCCCAGGGCGCTAGTGCGCCGCGGCGACTACGTCATCCCGAGCGAGCGCAGCAAGTCGAGGGATCCGCACTTCTCAGTTCTCGCTCTCGGTCTTCTGAACGACTTGATCGCGGATCTACCCGGATTTGCCGGAAAATGCCGGATCTACTGCTCTCGGCGTCGAATGGCTCGCACCGGGGCAGAATTCCTCTCCATCCACAACTTCAAAAAATTCTTTGATGGTGTGGCGGAGGGAAGTCTCCGCCCCCACGGAGCGATCCGGCTCTTTCCGCGATCGCCGTTCAGGATCCGCGTTCCGTCGTTTGCAACGCCAACGGCAGCCTACAGCCGGATCGTTTTCCCCTGCTGCGCGCTCCGCTTCGCGGCGTCGAGGATCTCCATGACGAGCATGTTGTTCTCCAGCGACGACGGATCGTAGCGGCTCGGCTGGACGCGGTGCTCGATCAGCGCCTTGAGGTACGAGAAAGGATCGTTCATCGGGGAGGCGAGCTCGGGCAGCGACTGCGTGCTCTCCTTCGCCTCCTCCGAGACGCGCGTCCGGATTACGCTGCGGTTGTCGGTCATGACGTAGCCGCGCGTGCCGTACACTTCCATGTCCTTCCGCCCGATCGGCCAGTTCCATGAGGCCTGGATGATCGCCTGGGCGTCGGGGTAGGTGACGACGATGGTCGCCTCGTCATC
>DASVNI010000027.1:0-5555 GCA_036383935.1 Gemmatimonadaceae bacterium
CACTGCCTCCGTCGCGGGTCGCGCTTCGAGCTCGGCGAACGCAGACGCTGGGGTCAGATACCGAAGGTGTCTGACCCCTTGGGGCGCAGATGGCGTGGTAACCGCCAAGGGGCCAGACCCCGCTGGAGTCTGACCCCGTGACCCGTCGTCGGTGACGATCTCGACGTCGTCGCTCACGACGGCTCCAAGTGCGCTCGCGTATGCCTTGCCGTCCGACGCGTACACGAGCCCCGGCCGCAACGAGTCCATGAGGTAGCGCAGCGTGCCGAACTCGCGCGCGATCAGCGAGTACGCCGGCGCGATGGGCGCGTAGGGCACCCCGGCGTACATCGCCGCGAGGGCGAGGAGCGCGTGCTCGATGCCGTTGCCGGAGAGGATGGCGATGGGCCGCTCTTCGGAGAGCTCGCGGTCGAGCAGCGCCTGCGCGATGCGACGCGTGCGGGCGAGCGCGTCGGCATACGTGAGGCGTCGCCACGCACCATTGCGGTCGCGCTGGGCCAGGAAGGTGCGATCGGGTGCATGCGCGGCCCAGTGCTGCAATCGCTCGGTGAGCTTCGCGGCGTAGGGGCCGAGTGCATGGGGCGAGCGCACGTACGTCGTGCCGTCGGCTCGATGGTCCACCACGGCGTCGAGTGGGCCGAGCCGAGCATGTCGGACGCGAGGCACCGCCGTGGCCATGCGATCTACACCGGCGTCGGGATCGCGACGCTCTCCGCACGCTCGGCGTCGAGCTCGCGGAATGTGCGGCCTTCGCGCGCGAGTCGCGCGAGGAGTGGCGCCGGCTCCCACCGCGGACCGAGCACGCGATGGAACTCTGCGATGCGATCGTGGATCTGACGCAGCCCGACGCGATCGGCGTAGAACATCGGACCGCCGCGCCAGCCCGGGAAACCGTAGCCGTTCACGTAGACGACGTCGATGTCCGACGCGCGAAGGGCTCCGCCGTCCTCCAACACGCGCGCACCTTCATTGATGAGCGAGTAAATGGCGCGCTCGATGATCTCCTCGTCGGAGATCTCGCGGCGCGTGATGCCGGCGTCGGTGGCGGTGCGCGCGATGAGGTCGAGCACCTCGGGGTCGGGGATCGGCGTGCGTCCGCCGCCGACGTCGGGCGAATAGCGAAACCAGCCCTTGCCCGTCTTCTGACCGTAGCGCCCCATCTCGTAGAGCTGGTCGGCGACGAGCGGGCGACGAACGCGCGGATCGCGGAAGTGGCCGAGCTCCTGCCGCACGCGCCAGGCGACGTCGAGCCCCGCCATGTCGTCGACGGCGAACATTCCCATCGCCATCCCCCAGCGCGTCAGCACGCGGTCCACCTGCTCGGGGGTCGCGCCCTCCTCGACGAGGAACTGCGTCTCGTACATGTAGGGGAACATCATCCGGTTCCCCACGAACCCCGGCAGGTTGCGCACGACGACGCCGACCTTGCCGAGCCGCTTCGCGAGCCCGAGCGCCGAAGCGACGACGTCGGGCGACGTATCGGCGCCGCGCACGATCTCGAGCAGCCGCATCACGTTCGCCGGGCTGAAGAAGTGCAGCCCGACGACGCGCTCGGGGCGCGACGTCACCGACGCGATCGCATCGATGTCGAGCGTGGAAGTGTTCGTCGCCAGCACACAGTCTGGTCGCGTCACGCGATCGAGCTCGGCGAAGATCTTCCGCTTGAGCTCCATGTTCTCGAACACGGCTTCGATCACCAGGTCGGCCTCGTCGAAGCCGGCGTCGTCGAGCTGGGGCTGGATGCGCGCGAGGCGCTCGGTGACGCCCATCTCCGTCATGCGCCAGCGCTTCACCGACGCGGCGGAGTTGCGGCGGACGGCGTTCATCCCGGCCTCGAGCGCGGCGGGGGTCGGATCGATTAGGTGTACGGTGATGCCCGCGTTGGCGCAGGCCATGGCGATCCCGCCACCCATCGTGCCGGCACCGATGATCGCGACGCGATTGGTTGGGGTCAGAGTCGCGACTCTGACCCCAACATCGGGGACCTTTCCCGCGGCGCGCTCGGCGAGGAAAACATGCAGCAGCGCCTTGCACGGCTCCGAGCGCACGCTCTCGGCGGACAGCTCGCGCTCGCGCCGGCAGCCCGCGTCGAAGGGCAGGGTGGCCGCTGCCTGGACCGCGTCGACGAACAGCTCGGCGGCAGGGATGTGCGGCTTCGTCCGCCGCGCCGTCTCACGTGCCGCGCCGAGAAGGGGAGCGTTCTGTTCCGGCGTGCCCAGACGCTCGGTGCGGTCACATGTCCGCACGTGCGGCTCGCCGATCTCGAGCTTCCCGCGCACGAACGCCTTCGCCGCGCCGACGAGATCGTCGACGAGCCTGTCGATGAGACCCGACGCTAGCGCGTCGGCGGCCGTGATCGGTCTGCCCGACAACCCCATGTCGAGCGCCTTCTCCACACCAACGAGACGTGGAAGACGCTGCGTTCCTTCAGCGCCCGGGATGATGCCGAGCGTCACCTCGGGGAGGCCGAGCCGCGCGCTCTCCACGGCGACGCGATAGTGGCAGGCCATCGCCAGCTCGAGCCCGCCGCCGAGCGCGGTGCCGTGAATGGCGGCGACGATCGGCACTGGAGAGTTCTCGATCTGTGCGAGCAGCGGGTGCAGGTCGGGGCCGACGCCGTCGCTCCACGCCGCGCGTTCCAGCTCGCCGATGTCGGCGCCCGCGATGAAGGTGCGTCCCGCGCAGGTGATGACGACCGCGCGTGCGTCGACGCGCTCGAGCACCGCGGCGAGCGCCTCGCGCACGGAGGCGTCGAGCGCGTTCACGGGCGGGTTGTCGATCTGCAGCACGGCGACGTCGCCGTCCATGATCGTGGTGACGAGCTCGCTCATACGCTCCAAGTGCAGATCCCTCGACTCGCTTCGCTCGCTCGGGATGACATCAGGGTGCTCCATCGGAGGCTGGTCGATCGAAGGTGGTGTCCGTGAGGTGGCGACGGAAGAACGCTTCGATGACGGAAAGAGTGAGGGCGGGGGCCGTGTCGGCGCGGTCGAGGAAGCCGTGTCCCCTTCCATCTATGAGGTGTAGCGTCACCTCGGCGCCGACCCGGACCAGCGCGCGATGGAGCATCACGCTCTGCTGCGCGGGCACCGCGCGGTCGCTCCTGCCGTGCACGATGAGAAAAGGCGGTGCGTCGGCGGTGACGTAGCCCAGGGGGCTCGCGGCGTGCGCCAGATCGGGACGGTCGTGGATCGGTGCGCCGATGAGCAGCGACTCGTAGGAGCGGGCGTCCCCCGTGCGCGCGCCCGGCGGGAGCACGAAGGCGGACGGATCGTCGACCTCGATCTTGGCGGCGTCGCGCTGCGCGTCCATGACGAGAAAGTCCATCGGGGCGTACGCCGTCACGACGCACTGCACGTCCGCCGCCGCGTTGGGGTCAGAGTCAACTGACTCTGACCCCACTGACTCTGACCCCACTGACTCTGACCCCACTGACTCTGACCCCACTGACTCTGACCCCAACTCTGCGGGCTCTGACGCCGAGTCGGGGGTGAGGGCGGCGAGGGTCGCCAGGTGTCCGCCGGCCGACGCGCCCCACAGGCCGATGCGCCGGCCGTCGAGACCGAGCCGTTCCGTGTTGGTGCGGAGCCAGCGGATCGCTGCCTTCACGTCGTGCAGCTGGGCAGGGAAGGTCGCCTCGCGGCTCAACCGGTAGTCGATGCTCGCCATCGCGAACCCATGCGCGGCGAAGTGGCGCGACAGATCCGGCGCCTGCTTGCGGTCGCCCGAGCGCCAGCCGCCGGCGTGCAGCCACACGATCACGGGCAGGGGCCGGGTCGAATGACGCGGGAGATACAGGTCGAGCAGCCGCGGTCGGCCCCCAGCGTGCGAGTACACCAGATCCGCCGACAGCTCGACGTCGGGCGTCGCGAGTCCCGTCAACGACACGCTCCGGTCAGCGACATACGAAGCTCGCCGCCGAGTCCACGCTGCCGGCGCCCGCGTAGCGCGCCACCATCGGATAGGGGCAGAGGGGACGCGTCCGATTCGGCCACGGCGTCGACGCACCCGCGTGCGCGAGGATGCGGTCCGGCGCCGAGCCCTTCTCGACCCAATCGACGATCGCGGTGAGGCAGTCGTAGCTGTCGGTCGCCGGTCCGCCGCCGCAGTGCGTCATCCCCGGCACAGGAAAGACGCGCACGAACGTCGCCGCCTTGCTCCCCGACGCCGTGTTCACCGCGTCCCACCAGCGCATCGTGTCGTGAGCGGAGAAGACGGGATCGCTCAGGCCGTGCGGGACGATCAGCCTCCCACCGCGACGCTGGAACGCCGAGAGGTCGGTGGACTGCGCGCCGACCGCATCCCAGCTCGACTCGGTGAACTCGGCGTTGCGCGCGAAGATCTTCGGCGCGTCGCGATCCATGTCGAAGTGGAGCGCGTAGTCGAGAAGCACGCGTGGATCGTTGCGGAGAGGCGTCGGCGGCGTGGTGAACACGGCGGCCAGCGACGGCGCACCGAGCACGACGTTCAACGCGGGGACCGGGGACGGGGGATATCCGCCGATCTTCCAGATCCGCCAGCCCTGCTGGTAGCGATCACCGATGCGGCCGCCGATCCCCGCGTCCCACGCCCAGTCGCTGTAGAGCGCTTCGCCGGCGGAATTGCGCGGCCCGCCGAAGACGCGCAGCAGCGTGGCCACCTGATCGCCGGAGAGGCATTCGGTATTCTCGCGACAGGTCCGAGCGACGAGCACCGGCTCGACGCGCTTCGTGGTGCACGCCTTGTAGTCGCCGACGATGCCGTCGGTGACGCCGTCGAGCGCGTCGCACGCCTCGAGCACGGCATCCGCCACGAGGGCGAGGGCCGAATCGGAGAAGGTGCGCCCGATCATCGGCATTCCGCTGGAGTCGACCAGATCCATCCGCTTCGCCAGATCGGCGAACGCCTGCGTATCCCACGCTTCGGCGACCGCCGCCTTGGGGAGCGCGAAGCCCGGCGCGCCGGCGACGATCCCGTCGAACAGTTCGGGGAAGCGCTGGGCGAACACCATCCCTTCGCGTCCACCTTCCGAGCAGCCGAAGAAGTACGAGCGGTCGGGCGCGCGGCCGTAGAACGCCTGGACGATCGCCTTGCCGGTGCGTGCGGTGACGTCGAGCGACGCGTACGCGTGATCGCGGCGCGCCTGCGGATCGAAGGCGAAGGAGATGGTCCCTTCGCGCGCGCTATCGTTGTTCGTGCGGTTGTCGTGTCCCGAGTCCTGCGACAGCACGGCGAAGCCGCGCGCGAGCGCCGAGGGGATGCCGGGGCCGACCGCGCCGATCGCGTCGCCGACTACTCCGTCGCTCCCGCCACCGCCCTGGAAGAGGAAGCGGCCGTTCCAGCTGGTCGGGAGGCGCATGTGGAACTGGACGGCGTAGTGCTGGCCGTCGACTCCCGTGCGCGCGTGGAGACGGCCCATCACCTCGCAGTGCTCGGGGAGCGCGGGCGAGGCCGGCCCTCCCGCGGTGCTGGCCGCGTGGAGCGTCGCCGAGGTGATCTCGGTGCTGGTGTCGGGCCACGCGTTGCGCGCGCGCTGCGCGAGGTCCGCGCATTTTTCTGCACCTGCCCCGATGGGG
>DASVNI010000028.1:0-6533 GCA_036383935.1 Gemmatimonadaceae bacterium
ACCCCGAGGCGGGCCACGCCATCCGCAACGGAGCGGACGACAACGCCTCCGGCACCGCCGCCGTCCTCGAGCTCGCGCGCCGCCTCGCCGCCCATCCGACCAAGCGCTCGATCGTCATCGCGCACTTCTCCGGCGAGGAGCTCGGGCTCCTCGGCTCACAGTGGTTCGTCGAGCATTCGCCGGTGCCGCTGGACCGCGTGGACGCGATGCTCAACTTCGACATGGTCGGCCGCCTCCGGCGCGATCGGCTCATCGTCTATGGCCTCGGCACCGCGACCGAGCTCCCCGCCTTCGTCGACAGCGCCAACCTCGCGCCCAAGCTCGACATCGTGAAGCAGGACGACGGCTTCGGACCGTCGGACCACAGCTCCTTCTACGCGAAGGGGATTCCGGTGCTCCACTTCTTCACCGACCTGCACGAGGACTATCACCGCGCCACCGACGACGTCGAGAAGATCGACGCCGCCGGCGAGGTACGCGTCGTCGATCTCGCCGAGCGCATCGTCCGCGAGATCGCCGACCGGCCGGCGCGGCTCACGCCGGTGCGCGTCGCGCCGAAGCAGGTCATGAGCTCGCAGCGCGAGGGGAGCAACGTCTACCTCGGCACCATCCCCGACATGGCCGCCAGCGGCGTCACGGGGCTGCGACTCACTGGAGTGCGCGCGGGCAGTCCGGCCGACAAGGGCGGCCTCGAGCCGGGCGACGTCATCGTGCTGTTCGGCGGTCGCGAGGTGCGCGACCTCTACACCTACAGCGACGCGCTGTATGCTCACCACGCGGGCGACGAGGTCGAGGTGGTCTACGTGCGCGGCGGCACGCAGCACTCCACGACGGTCACGCTGGGCATCCGGCCGAGGTAAGCGCGCTTGGCGCTTCGCACCTCCGGTCGGAGTGCCGGAGATCTAGACGTTGATGATTGCTCCTCCCTGCGGCGCTGCGCGCCTCCGGTCGGAGTGCCGGAGCTTTCAGTCTTCTGGCCAGAGCCAGGCCGCGCCGCGCACACCGCTCGAGTCGCCGTGCATGTTGCGTCGCACCTCGGTCTCTACCGTGTCGGAGAAGACGTGCGGCCGCATCGCCGCCGCGGCTGCCGCCTCGAGCCCGGGCAGGTTGGACATCCCGCCGCCCAGCACGATCACGTCGGGGTCGAGCACGTTGACGACCGACGCCAGCCCGCGCCCGAGCCGGTCGTGATAGCGCGCGATCGTCGCCTGCGCGTTCGCGTCGCCCGACTCGGCGGCGCGCACGATCTCGTGCGTCGAGCGCTCCTCGCCCGTCTGCGTGCGATGGTCGCGCTCCATCCCTGGCCCGGAGAGCCACGTCTCGATGCAGCCGCGCCGCCCGCAGTAGCACTGTGGCCCAGGCAGTTCGGAGAGCTCGGGCCACGGGAGCGGATTGTGCCCCCACTCGCCACCGATCAGGTTGGCGCCCACGTGCACGCGCCGGCCGAGCGTGAACCCGCCGCCCACTCCCGTACCGAGGATCACGCCGAACACGCTGTCGAACTCCGCGCCCGCGCCGTCGGTCGCCTCGGAGAGGGTGAAGCAGTTGGCGTCGTTCATGAGGCGCACCTGCCGAGCGAGCTTTCGCTCGAGCGCGCGCTCGAGCGATTTGCCGATCAACCAGGTGGAGTTGGCGTTCTTCACCACTCCCGTGCGCGGGGACACCATGCCGGGAATGCCGATGCCCACCGTTCCCCGCTCGCCCACGGTGCTCTCGATCAGCGCGACCATCTCCTCGATCGCGGTGAGCGAGCCCTCGTAGTCGCGCGGCGTGCTCACGCGGTGACGGAAGCGCTCCTCGCTCCCGATGAGCGCGAGCCCTTCGATCTTCGTGCCGCCGAGGTCGATCCCGATGCGAATGGTCGTCGCGCTCCGGTGAGATCAGCGACCCGCGGTCGCCGACGTCGCATCAGCCGCGGCGTCGCGGCCATTCGGATGCGTCATCAGGTAGTAGACGATCAGATGCTGCACGATGAAGTGTCCGTCCTCGATGCGCCCCATGTGGTCCGCGTTGACGACGAGACACTCCTGCGCCTCGCTGCGCAGCTTTCCCCCCGCGTATCCGGAAAGCCCGATCGTGCGGCAGCCGACGGAGTTGGCGTAGCGCACGGCGCGCAGCACGTTCTCCGAGTTCCCGCTCCCACTGAATGCGAGCAGAACGTCACCGGGACGTGCGAAGTTCTTGAGCTGCTCGACGAAGACGTCCTCGTAGCAGAGATCGTTCGCGAGCGCCGAGATCCAGGGGACGTTGTCGGTGAGCGAGAGGACGCGGAACCGCCGGTCGCTCGCATGCGAGGCGCCCTTGCCGAGATCGACGGCGAAGTGCGACGCCGTCGCGGCGCTCCCGCCATTGCCGACGACGAACAGCTGCGCGTCGCGATCGCGTGCGTCGCGCACGGCCTCGATGATCCCGGCGATCTGCTCGTGCGGCAGCGCGCGGATCGTCGCGTCGAGCTCGGTGAGGTAGTCGCGAATGAACTCGAGGGGCATGGCGGTGCTCCAGTGCGGCAGATGGAGACGGACGCTCAAGCATACCCGGCGCGCCGAGTCGGCGGAACTGTGGCGCGTCGCGCGGCGAGGCCGCGGCGCCGATGACGCTCGTGCTCTGGTCGTCGTCGCGCTACACCTTTCCGCTCCCCGAGGGACATCGCTTCCCCGTGGCGAAGTACGCCATGCTGCGGGAGGCAGTCATCGCCGAGGGGATCGTGCCGGCCGATCGCGTGCTCGACCCGGATCGAGCGAGCGACGACGCGCTGGAGCTCGTGCACACGCGCGACTACGTGCGGCGATTCCGTGAGGGCGCGCTCGACGCGGCGGAGCTGCGCCGACTCGGCTTTCCCTGGTCGGAGGCGCTCGTCGAGCGATCGTATCGCGCCGTCGGCGGCACGATCGCCGCGGCGCGACACGCGCTGGAGCACGGTCTCGCGATGAACCTCGCCGGCGGAACGCATCACGCCTTTCCCGACCATGGTGAAGGGTTCTGCGTGTTCAACGACGTGGCCGTCGCCATCAGGCTACTGCGGAGTGAGGGCCGCCTGCGTCGCTCCGCCGTGGTCGATCTCGACGTGCATCAGGGGAATGGGACGCACGCCATCTTCGCCGGCGATCCCGACGTGTTCACCTTCAGCATGCACGGTGGGAGGAACTATCCCTTCCACAAAGTCGCCGGCACACTCGACGTCGAGCTCGCCGACGGGACGGGCGACGACGTCTACCTCGCCGAGCTCGCGGCGGCGCTCCCGCGCGTGCTCGCGGCGTCGGCGCCCGATCTGGTCGTCTACATCGCCGGCGCCGATCCGCACGAAGGTGACCGGCTCGGCCGTCTCGCGCTGACCTTCGACGGCCTCGCCCGCCGCGACGCGATGGTGCTCGACCTGTGTCGCGAGGTCGGGATCCCGGTCGCGATCACCATCGGCGGCGGCTATGGCCGCCGCATCGAGGATACCGTCACTGCACATCTGCGCACCGTGCGCGTCGCGCGTGCGCACACCCGCGACTGAGCGCAGGATCGCTCAAGCGTCGTCCATTCCCGTGCGGCACCTTCACGCGTACGTGACGGCGCCCCACCGCGCTGGAGTTGTACTGGACGACGCCATCACCGTCGCCGGCGGAACCATTCTCCGTCGGGCTGTGTCCAATGAGGGTTCTACCAGAACCCTCTCTCTCCCCACCACCACGCACGTGCCGCACTTCGCCCCCACCGTACGGCGGCTCTCCTTCCTCCTCGCGCTCCCGGTCGCGCTCTCGAGCGTTCGCGCCCAGCAGCCGACGCAGCAGCGGCCCGACACGATCACCGGTCGTCGGACCCAGCACACCATCCCCGTCCCCACCGCGGTCGCGTCGCCGCGCGTCGGCACCATCGTCCTCGACGGCCGTCTCGACGACGAGGCCTGGTCGAAGGCGACGCCGATCACGGACTTCACCCAGGTCGATCCGAAGGAAGGCGAGCCTGGCACCCAACGCACCGATGTGCGCTTCGTCTACGACGCGGAAGCGCTGTACGTCGGCGCGCGCATGTACGAGAAGAATCCGAAGGACATCGTCACCCGCCTCGTGCGTCGCGACGCCGACATGGAGTCGGACTACTTCGAGGTCGTGATCGACGCGTACCACGACCACCTCGGCCGCGCCTTCTTCGACGTCAACCCGTCCGGCGTGAAGTTCGACGCGCTCGGCGTCGGCACGTCGAACCCCGACGGCTCCTGGGACGCCATCTGGGAAGCGGCGACGAAGATCGATTCTCTTGGTTGGACCGCCGAGCTGCGCATCCCGTACTCGCAGCTCCGCTTCTCCCGCTCCGAGGTGCAGACGTGGGGGCTGCAGGTGCGGCGCTACATGCAGCGCTCACACGAGTACACGCAGTGGTCGCACTGGAAGAAGACGGAGATCGGCGGACCGTCGCGGTTCGGGCACCTCGAGGGAATCCGCATCGGCAGCGTGCCGAAGCATCTGGAGCTGTTGCCGTATGCCGTCACGCGCTCGCGGCACATCCGCCCCGACACGCCGGGCGACCCGTTCAACGACGGCAGCCGTCAGGACATGCGCTTCGGCGGCGACGTGAAGGCATTGCTCACGTCGAACCTCACCCTCGATGCGACGATCAACCCCGACTTCGGCCAGGTCGAGGTCGATCCGGCGACGGTGAACCTCAGCGCGTTCGAGACCTTCTTCGAGGAGAAGCGCCCCTTCTTCGTCGCCGGCTCGGGGATCTTCAACTTCGGCAACGCGAGCTGCTACTTCTGCAGCAACTTCAGCTCGATCGAGTCGTTCTACTCACGCCGCATCGGCCGCGCGCCACAGGCGGCCGGCCTCGCGTACGACGCGGGGCAGTACGCCGACGTCCCCGAGAACTCGACCATCCTTGGCGCGGCGAAGATCACCGGCCGCACCAGCTCCGGCGTGACGCTCGGGCTGCTGAACGCGGTGACGCGCCGCGAGATGGCGAGCGTCGTGACCGACAATGGCACGCGGCTCAAGCAGGAAGTCGAGCCGCTCTCGAACTACTTCGTCGGCCGCGCGACGAAGGACTATCACGACGGCAATCTGGTCGTGGGCGGCATTGCGACCTCGGTGGTGCGGCGGCTCGACGACCCCGCGCTGGCCGATCGGCTCACGTCGCACTCCGAAGCGGTCGGCGGCGACATGGTGCTGTCGTGGGACAGGAAGAACTATCAGCTGTTCGCGTCGGCCATGCTGTCGAGCGTGTCGGGTGATTCTGCCGCGATGATGCGCATCCAGCGCTCGAGCGCGCACTACTTCCAGCGCCCCGACCGCGCCGTCGGCAATGAGGGGTGGTTCCGCAGTGGCCTTCTCGACGCGTCGTACCGGCCCGGCGCGACCGACCTGCGCGGACTCGCCACCTATCTCCGTCTTGCAAAGGACGGCGGCAACTTCAACTGGGAAGCGCAGGCCAACGTCCGCACCCCGGGCTACGAGGTCAACGACATCAGCTTCCTGTCGCGCGCCGACTACGCGCAGTTCGTCGGTAACGTGGCGTATGGCTGGACCAAGCCCACGCATTGGTACCGCGATGCGGCCATCGTCCTCGGCGCGCAGCAGTCACAGAACTTCGACGGCGACCTGACCAACCGCGACGTCCACCTCTACGTCCAGAGTCAGACGCCGCAGTTCTGGCGCTGGAACATCTGGACGCTGCACAACTTCCAGGTGTACGACGACCGTCTGCTGCGCGGCGGCCCGGTCGCCGTGCAGCCCGCCTCCGACGTGTATTCGGCGAACATCAACACCGACTCGCGCAAGGGAGTCGTCGTCAACGTCAACCCGCGCTACCAGCACAACCGCGAGGGCGGCTTCCAGTCCGCCATCTTCACGACGGTCCGTTGGAAGCCGATGTCCAACGTGTCGCTCTCGCTCGGGCCGTCGTACAACTTCACGCGTGGCACCCAGCAGTACGTGACGACGGTGGACGATGCGACGAACGCCGCATTCAGCGGGGAGCGCTACGTCTTCTCCTCGCTCGTGCAGAAGACCCTGTCGATGGACACGCGCCTCGCCGTCACCTTCACGCCGAACTCGTCGCTCGAGCTGTATGCGCAGCCCTTCATCGCGACAGGGAGCTACTCCGACTTCAAGGAGTTCGACACGCCGCGCCAGCTGAGGAAGAGCGTCTACGGCCGCGACCGCGGCACGATCAAGGCCACCAGGGACCTCGACGGACTGATCACCGGCTACACGGTGGATCCCGACGGGAACGGCACGGCGCCGGAGTTCTCCTTCGACAACCCGAGCTTCGACGCGCGCTCCCTCATCGGGAACGTGGTCTACCGCTGGGAGTACCGGCCCGGCTCGACGCTGTTCCTCGTCTGGACGCAGTCGCGCAGCGATCAGCTCTCCGACGTCGGCACCCTCGACTTCGCCCGCGACCGCCGCGCACTCTTCGCCACGCATCCGGACAACATCTTCCTGGTCAAGCTGAACTACTGGCTGGGGCGATGAACGCTGTGAGTTGGTGAGTTGGTGAGTTGGTGAGTTGGAAACGACAACGGCCTCGGGAGGCAATTGCTTCCCGAGGCC
>DASVNI010000029.1:0-2317 GCA_036383935.1 Gemmatimonadaceae bacterium
CAGTTCCTCGGCCTCATGGAGAAGCCCGACGTCGATGCGATCGAGGGACTCTCTCCCGCGATCTCCATCGAGCAGAAGACCGCGGGCCACAATCCGCGCTCCACGGTGGGGACGGTCACGGAGATCTACGACTATCTCCGCCTCCTCTTCGCGCGATCCGGCACCCCGCATTGCCCCAACTGCGGCCGTCCCGTGCAGCGGCAGAGTCCGGCGCAGATCGCCGAGTCCGTGCTCGGGTGGAAGCCCGACACGAAGATCGAGATTCGCGCGCCCCTGGTTCAGGGACGTAAGGGCGAGTTCCGCGAGCTGTTCGAGTCCGTGCGCAAGCAGGGATTCATTCGCGCCTACGTGGACGGCACGCTCATCGAGGTCGCCGATCCGCCGAAGCTGAATCGCCGGCAGAATCACTCCATCTCGGTGGTCGTCGACCGGCTCGTCGTCCGTGCCGCCGACCGCGCCCGGCTCACGGATTCCGTCGAGACGGCGCTCAAGCTCGCCGAGGGGTTGGTCGAGGTCTTCAACGCCGAGACGGGTACGGTCGAGACCTTCTCCGAGAAGTACGGCTGCCCCGTCTGCGGCATCTCCATGCCGGAGCTGGAGCCGCGCCACTTCTCCTTCAACTCCCCCTTCGGGGCGTGCACCACCTGCGGCGGTCTCGGCACGCGCCGCCGCGTGAGCGAGGAGCTCGTCCTCGGCGACCCGCGCATCTCCATCCTCGAGGGCGTCGTGCTCCCGTGGGGCGAGCCCTCGGGCTATCTGCGCAAGGTCGTGCTCCCCACGCTCGCGCGGCAGTTCAAGTTCGACCTCAACACACCCTGGGGTGAGCTGCCCGAATCGGTGCGCGATTGCCTGCTGCACGGCGACGCGGGCGCCGCGAGCGGCAAGAAGAAGAAGGGCGACGCGACCTGGGAGGGCATCCTCGCCAACGTCGAGCGGCGCTACGAGGAGAGCGATTCGGACATGGTCCGCATGGAGCTCGAGGCGTACATGCTCGCCGTGCCCTGCTCGGAGTGCAACGGCCATCGCCTCAAGCCGGAATCGCTCGCCGTCACGATCGACGGCCGCAACATCGGCGCGCTCGTCGACATGCCGATCACCGAGTCGCTCTCGTTCTTCGACACCGTGCCGGTGAAGGGCGACGGACGCGTCACGGGGCTCGATCCCGAGATCGCCGGTCCGATCCTCAAGGAAGTCCGCGAGCGGCTGCGCTTCCTCGTCGACGTCGGCCTCGACTATCTCACCCTCGGCCGCGCCGCGGAGTCGCTGTCGGGCGGCGAGGCGCAGCGCATCCGGCTCGCCACGCAGATCGGGTCGCGCCTCGTCGGCGTGCTCTACATCCTCGACGAGCCGTCCATCGGGCTGCACCAGCGCGACAACGCGCGCCTCCTCGCCACGCTCGAGCAGCTCCGCGACCTCGGCAACACGGTCATCGTCGTCGAGCACGACGAGGAGACGATGCGCGCCGCCGACCACGTCATCGACATGGGGCCGGGCGCCGGCAAGCATGGCGGCGAGGTGATCGCCGAGGGGACGGTCGAGGAGATCGCCCGCGCCCCGCAGTCGATCACCGGCAAGTACCTCAGCGGCGAGGTGAAGATCGAAGTCCCCGCCGAGCGGCGCCGCGCCGATCCCAAGAAGGCGATCCGCATCGTCAACGCGCGCGAGCACAACCTGCGCAACGTCGACGTCGAGATTCCGCTCGGACTCTTCGTCGCCATCACGGGTGTGTCGGGATCGGGGAAGTCCACGCTCATCGAGGACATTCTCCACCAGCATCTCGCGCGGCATTTCTACCGGGCGCGTGTCATCCCGGGCCTGCACGATCGCATCACGGGGCTCGAGCACATCGACAAGGTCATCGACATCGACCAGAGCCCGATCGGCCGGACGCCGCGCTCCAATCCGGCGACGTACACCGGTCTCTTCACTCCCATCCGCGAGCTGTTCGCCGAGCTCCCCGAGGCCAAGATCCGCGGCTATGGGCCCGGTCGCTTCTCCTTCAATGTGAAGGGCGGCCGCTGCGAGGCGTGTCAGGGCGACGGACTCGTGAAGATCGAGATGCACTTCCTGCCGGACGTGTACGTGCCCTGCGAGGTGTGCAAGGGCAAGCGCTACAATCGCGAGACGCTCGAGGTGCGCTTCCGCGGGCAGAGCATCGCCGACGTGCTGGAGATGACGGTGCACGAGGCGGTGCAGGTGTTCAACGAGCACGAGGAGATCCGCCGGCGGCTGAAGCCGCTCGCCGAGGTGGGCCTGGACTACCTGCGACTCGGACAACCCGTGCCCACCCTGTCGGGGGGCGAGGCGCAGCGCCTCA
>DASVNI010000030.1:0-9195 GCA_036383935.1 Gemmatimonadaceae bacterium
AACCAGCCTGGAGACTCTGATTAGCAGTCTCCAGGCTGGTTGTGGTGAGTGCAGTCAACTCACCAATCAACCGACGAACCAACCCTCTATCCAACTCACCAACTCACCGTCACTCACGCCCATGCAGTACGCCGAGCTCCACGCCCACACCGCGTTCTCGCTCCTCGACGGCGCCGCGCTCCCCGAGCCGCTCGTCGCGCGCGCGAAGGAGCTCGGGCTCGCCGCGCTCGCGATCACCGACCACGACGAGCTCGGAGGGATCGTCCGCTTCGCCAGCGCGGCGCACGAGGCCGAGCTGCCGGCGATCATCGGCGCGGAGCTCACCGTCACGATCGCGCCGAGTCGTGCGCGTGACGAACCGCTCGTCACGCATCTGCCTCTCCTCGCGCAGTCGCGCGAGGGCTACGCGAACCTCGCCACGCTCGTCACGCTCGCGCGACAGGACGTGGCGCATCGCGGCGAGCCGCGTGTCACGCTCGATCAGCTCGCGGCGCATGCCGGCGGACTGTTCGCCCTCACGGGTTGCCCGCGCGGCTGGGTGCCGACGCTCGCCGCGCGCGACGAGACCGACGCCGCGTGCGAGGCCGCCGCCACGCTGATGGACATCTTCGACCGGCGTGTCGCGATCGAGTGCTGGGACCACGGACTTCCCGAGGAGCGCGTCACGACGGCGCGACTGATCGAGATCGCCCGCGCGCTCGACGTGCCGTGGGTCGTCACGAACGACGTGCATTACGCGCGCGCACGCGACCGGGTGGTGCATGACGTGTTGTCATGTCTTCGACATGACAAAACTCTTGATATGATGGGCACGCGCCTGCGTCCGAACGCCGAGTGGTACCTGAAGAGCGCGGCGCCGATCGCACGGCGCTGGCGCGGGAACCTCGACGGCGTGCGCGCCACGCTCGCCGTCGCCGAGCAGTGCGCCTTCCGGCTCGACCAGCTCAACCCGACGCTGCCCGCCTTCCCGCTCCCGGCGGGCGTGAGCCCGGACGAATATCTCGCGCGACTCGTCGAGCAGGGTGCACGCGAGCGGTGGGGAGAGCCCGGCACGTCGCAGCGCACCGCGGAGCATGAGAACCAGATCGCTCACGAGCTCACGCTCATCACGAAGCTGGGGCTGGCGGGCTACTTCCTCATCGTCTGGGACATCGTGCGCTTCGCGCGGCGCGAAGGAATCCTCTGCCAGGGACGCGGCTCGGCCGCGAACTCCGCCGTCTGCTACTGCCTCGGTATCACGGCCGTCGATCCGATCCGACTCAAGCTCCTGTTCGAGCGCTTCCTGAGCGAGGAGCGCACCGAGGCGCCGGACATCGACATCGACTTCGCGCACCGCGAGCGCGAGCGCGTCATCCAGTACGTGTACGAGCGCTATGGCCGCGATCATGCCGCGATGGTGTGCGAGCAGATCACCTATCGCGGCAAGAGCGCGGTGCGCGATGCGGCGCGCGTGCTCGGGTTCAGCGTCGAGCAGGCAGATTCGCTCGCGATGCTCAGCGACCGCTTCTCGGCCAGGGCCACGGCCGAAGCATTGCGCGCCAAGCCGGAGGCCAGCGACGGCGCCGTAGCGAGTGCGCTCGGCAATGACATGGTGCCCGGCACGGAGGCGAACACGCGGTCACGTGCCGAGAAGGAGAAAGCGAAGCAGGTGCGCCGGCCGATGACGTCGTCCGACCGGCCGACACCGAACGCAGCGTACGAGCCGTACGGGAGCCCCAATGCGCAGCGCGCGGGGACACGCGACCTCGCGCGCGGGGCCGAGGCGCTGACGCAGCTTCCGCGAGCGCTGACAGAGTCAGCGGCGAGGGGCAATAGATGGGAGGATCCGTACGCCGGCGACGCGCACACCGAGCGTCGCAACCCGACCACGGCGCTGCGCGAGACGGAAGGCACGAGCGTCGTCGAGCGGGCGGGACTCGACCCGAACGACAAGCGCGTGCGTGCGCTCGCCGAGATCGTCGACGGACTGCACCAGCTGCCGCGCCATCGCTCGATTCACGTCGGTGGGTTCGTGCTCACCGAAGAACCGCTGCACGAGGTCGTGCCAATCGAGCCGGCGAGCATGCCGGGCCGCACGGTGATCCAGTGGGAGAAGGACGACCTCGACTCGGCCGGCCTGGTGAAGATCGACCTGCTCGGCCTCGGCATGCTGACCCTTCTGCAGGATTGTCTACTGTACATCAGACAGGAGCGCGGAGTCACGATCGACCTCGCGACCCTGCCGATGGACGATCAGGCGGTGTACGACGACCTCTGCGCCGCCGACACGATCGGTGTCTTCCAGGTGGAGAGCCGCGCGCAGATGAATACTCTTCCGCGGCTCAAGCCGCGGAAGTTCTATGACCTCGTCGTCGAGGTCGCGATCATCCGGCCGGGCCCGATCCAGGGCGACATGGTGCACCCCTATCTCCGGCGAAGAAATGGCGAGGAGGCGGTGACGTATCTGCATCCGTCGCTCGAGCCGATCCTCGAGCGCACGCTCGGCGTTCCGCTATTTCAGGAGCAGGGGATGCAGGTGGCGATCGCGCTCGCCGGCTTCTCGGCGGGGGACGCCGACGTGCTGCGCCGCGCGATGGGCCACAAGCGGAGCCGCGAGCGGATGGCGGCAATCTGCCAGCGCATGCTCGACGGGATGGCGAAGAACGGCATCGCGTCGACGGACGCGGACCGCATCTTCAACCAGATCAACGGATTCGCCGACTACGGATTCCCGGAGAGCCACGCGGCGAGCTTCGCGCTGCTCGTCTACGCGTCGGCGTACCTCAAGCACTACTACGCGCCCGAGTTCACGGCGGCGATTCTCAACGCGCAGCCGATGGGCTTCTACGCGCCGGGCACGCTCGTGGAGGACGCGCGGCGGCACGGCGTGGAGGTTCGCCCGGTGGACGTGACGCGCTCCGGATGGGAAGCGACGCTGGAGCGGCGCGATGCTGCGAGCGAGACGGTGTCGAGGAGGATCCGTGGTGCCGTGCATCCGGTATCAGCGCAGCGCGCGCCTGCCGTGCGGCTCGGGCTGCGCAGCATCCGCGGACTCGGCGCGACGGCACGCGACCGGCTCGAGCAGGCGCTCGCGCGGGGGCCGTTCACGTCGATCGATGACGTGGTGCGACGTTCGGGGCTGGACCAGCGCGGGCTCCGCCATCTCGCCGAGGCGGGCGCGTTCGACGCGCTGCTGCCGCAGGAGCCCGACGTACGAAAGCGGCGCGCCGCGCTCTGGACGTTGCTCGATGCCGCGCGTGGCGACGCCGGCCCACTGGCACCGCGCCGTCGCGTGGTGGAGAGCACGAGCGTCGCCCCCGTTCCCGCGATGACGCGCGTCGAGCTGACGGAGTCGGACTACCGGATGACGGGGATCTCGCTCAGCGGTCACCCGATGTCGCACGTGCGGTCGGTGCTCGAGCCGAGTGGAGTGCGCAGCGCGCGCGATCTGCTGCGGAACGGGCGCGACGGCGAGCGGGTCGCGACGGCGGGGTTGGTGATCTGCCGCCAACGTCCAGGGACGGCGAAAGGATTCGTCTTCCTCACGCTCGAGGACGAGACGGGGCTGGTGAACGTCGTCGTCACCCCGCAGCGGTTCGAACGACAGGCCCTGCTCATCTCGCGCACACCGCTGCTGCTCGTGCGTGGCGTGCTGCAGGTGGAGCAGAAGGTGGTGAACGTTCGCGCGCAGCAGTTCCGGGCGTTACAGGCGGCGGTGGGCGCGGAGTTCGCGAAGGGGCATGATTTTCACTGAACCGTCAACAGCTTCCACGGAGACAACTCATGCACGGCAAAGGATCGTTCGACGTCACCATCACGCCGCAGCAGACCGCCGACGACGCGCCGGTCGCGCGGATGACGTTGTACAAGGAGTTCCACGGCGATCTCGAGGCCGTGGCGAACGGTGAGATGCTCGCGGCACACGAGCCACTGACGGGGGGCGGCGTCTACGTCGCGATCGATCGGCTCACCGGCACGCTGCACGGCAAGGCGGGGAGCTTCCTCTTCGCGCACCGCGGCATGCGCGACGCCGAGGGGCAGTCACTCGACATCGTGATCGTGCCTGGATCAGGAACGGGACAGCTCACCGGGATCACGGGGACGATCGGGATCGAGATCGTGGAGAAGAAGCATTTCTACACGATTGACTATGAACTGCCATGACGCGGGAATGGGGAGATGAGGGAATGAGGAACTGCACGGCCTCGGGATGCTCCGGTGCGACAAGGGGTCAGAGTCTGTCGACTCTGACCCCAGCCTTTGTCCCGCTCAGACATTCACGCACTGCGTCGTTGCCAGTAGGCATCGTCCGGCACGAGCACGTCCAGCGAGATCGCGCCGGGCCCGCGCTCCAGGCTGTAGTCGGCGATGTGGATCGCGGCGGTCTTGATGGCGCGGCCGCGATCGTCCTCGAGGCGGAGCGGGAGTTGATCGCGGGCGGCGAAGTAGCGGGCGAGCTTGATCTCGTCGCGTGGCTCGCCCCCCGGCATCGGCGTCGCCTCGCTGAACAGGCGGAAGATCGGCTGCACCAACTCGTAGCCGAAGCCGGGATGGAACTGGCCCCAGACGCGCCGATCGACCGCGTCGACCTCCTCGAGCTGAGAGTGGCCGAGGATGACGTCGTTGAGCTTGAGGATGTGCCGCATTCAGGACTCCCGGGCGATACGTCGCACCATGACGAGGTCGGTCTGCAGATCGGTGCCGAGCAGGAACGGCTGCGTTCCCGCCGGATGGAAGTCCCACTGCTCATAGAAGCGGATCGCGCGCGCGTTGCGCTCCCACACGCCGAGCCAGACGGCGTCCTTGCCGCGCCCCGCCGCTTCGGCGAGCGCCCGCTGCATCAGCGTCGCGCCGACGCCGGTGCCGAGCGTCGCCTTCCGTGCATACAGCCGCGCGATCTCGAGCGATTCCTCGGCGGCGACACACGCAGGAGTCCGTCCCTCGCGCACCATGATGTAGCCGACCGCCTCGCCATCGCGCTCGGCGAGGAAGACGGTCGTGTTGGCGTCCGCGAGCTCCTCGCGCTGGATCGCTTCGCCGAACGACGCCGACATGTAGGCGGCGAAGTCCTCCGGCGTGTTCGCCTCGGCGAAGGTCTCGGTGAAGGTCGAGGCGCCGAGCTCGGCGAGCGTGGACGCATCGGCGACGCTCGCGCGGCGAACCGTGACCGGTGAATGCACTTCGGCGCTCATCGACCCAACCTATGACGGGGCTCAGCGCCGCGCGAGCGTGCGGAGCCCGAGCGCGGCATTGAACCAGCGCACGAGCGGCAGCAGACGCTCGTAGTCGCGCACGAGCAGGTCGGGGAGCTTCGGGCTGTACAGCTCCTTCTCGGTGAGATTGCGCCCGAGCGTGAAGGACTGATGACGGAGCAGCGCGGCCGCGGGGTGCGACTCGGCGTAGCCGCGCGGCATGCGGGTGAGCATCGCCGACTCGTCCAGGCCGCCGAAGCGCTTCTTGAGCGTGGCATCGCCCAGCGCGCGCGCAAGCGCGCGATGGTCCTCATCAAGCCGCTCGCGGATCAGTGCGAGGGTCGGCCGCGGCGGCATCCAGATCCCGCCCCCGATCATGGAGCCGTCAGGCTCCATGTGGAAATAGAAACCGGCGCCCCCGTGCGGTGTCGTGCTGCCGACCCCCCGGCCGGCGTCGCCGTGATAGAACCAGCACGCCGCGTTCGTCTTGTACGGCGACTTGTCGTTCGAGAAGCGAACGTCGCGGTGGATACGGAAGAGCGACCGCTTCGGGTCGCCGACGATCTCCGGGGCGAGCTCGGCGAAGCGGACGTCCATCTCCTCCACGAACGCCGCGAGCGGCTCACGTACGTCGCGCTCGTAGGCGTCGCGATGCGCCTGGAACCATTCGCGGGTGTTGTTGCGCTTGAGGGACGAGAGGAAGCGCACCGCCGCCGGCGTGAAGCCGCGGAACTCGGACGCGCTCACGGCGCCCGCTCCGCGAGCGCGCGCAACCCGTCGCCCGTCACCCGGCAGAGCTCCCAGCCGTCCACCGTCTGCGCGCCGAGCGAGCGATAGAAGCGCTTCGCGTTCTCGTTCCAGTCGAGCACCATCCACTCCATCCGGCCATAGCCGCGCTCCACCGCGATGCCCGCGAGGTGCGCGAGCAGGCGTCGCCCGAGTCCACGCTTCCGGAACTCCGGATACACGAAGAGATCCTCGAGGTAGAGGCCGGGCCGCGCGAGGAAGGTGGAGTAGCTCCGGAACCAGAGCGCATAGCCGGCGGGCGCGTCGCCGTCGAACGCGAGCACGACCTCGGCGACCGGGTTCGGTGCGAACAGCGTCTCGTGGAGGAGCTCTTCCGTCGCGACGCATTCGTGCGCGAGCCGCTCGTACTCCGCCAGGGCACGAATTCCCTGAAGAACGAGCGGCACGTCGGCCGGCGTGGCCGTACGCAGGCGGAATTCGGCGGCCTCGGCGGGCGCAGTGACGCTACTCACGGTAGGCAAGGGACGATGTCGGGCGTATTCCGTACTGGAAGCATCGCGCGGAAACAGATAGTTTAGCGCACCCCGCCGAGCCTCGACGAGCCGTGAAAGATACTCCGCCTACTTTGAAAGACATGCTCGCCGGGGACTACGTCTTCAAGCGAGACCTCGGCGGGGGACGATACACGCTGAAGCGCGAGATCGGCCGCGGCGGCGCGGCGACGGTATATCTCGCGCGTGACGAGCGACACGAGCGGTTCGTCGCGATCAAGGTGCTGCACACCGAGCTGTCGCATGCGATCGGCGCGGCGCGCTTCCTCCGCGAGATCAAGCTCACGGCGAGCCTGCAGCATCCGCACATCCTCCCGATCCACGATTCCGGCGAGTCGGAGGAGCAGCTGTACTACGTGATGCCGTACGTCGAGGGCGATTCGCTCCGACAGCGGCTGACGGCCGACAACCGCCTGTCCATCGAAGAGGCGGTGCGGATCGGGCGCGAGGTGGCGGGGGCGCTGGCGTACGCGCACGAGCGTGGCATCGTGCACCGCGACATCAAGCCGGAGAACATCCTCTTCTCCGGCGGCCACGCCGTCGTGGCGGATTTCGGCATCGCGCGGGCGATCGACCGCGCGAGCGAGAAGATCACGCAGCAGGGGACCATCACCGGCACGCCGGCGTACATGAGCCCCGAGCAGGCGCGCGACCGCGCCTTCGATGGACGGAGCGACGTCTACTCCCTGGCGTGCGTGATGTACGAGGCGATGGCGGGGGCGCCCCCCTTCCCCGGCGACACGCCGATGCAGCAGCTCCAGGCGCGGCTGAACAAGACGCCGCCGCCGTTGAGCGAGTACCGGCACGACGTGCCCCCGCCGATCGAGGCGGTGATCGCGAAGGCGCTCGCGACGTCGCCCGACGACCGCTATGCCGACGCACGCGCGTTCAGCGCGGCGCTCTCGGCGGCGATCGGACACTCGGGGGAGACGCTCACGGCGCGCGCGGCGCGCCGGCACCTGTCGCGCGGCACGTGGATGTGGGCCGCCGGGTTGACGCTGGCGGTGCTGGGTGTGGCCTCGCTGATGCCGCCGGTCCGCGACCGGATCGATCGGGTCATCGTGCGCGTGGACACGGCGCAGTTCGCGGTGGTGCCCTTCCTGTACGTCAATGGGCGTACGCCTGACGCGGCGGCGGAGGAGCCGGTCGCGGTAGGGCTGTACGACGCGCTCAAACGCTGGGATGGGCTCAAGCTGTCGAGCGACGCGAGCGTGACCGAAGCGCTGCAGCGGCGCGGTAACGGCGTGACGCTGATCGATGAGGTCACGCGCCTCGCGCGCTCGGTGCGCGCGGGGCGCGTGGTCTGGGGCCGCGTCGTCATGGCGCAGCACGATTCGATCGTCGTGCGTGCGGCGCTCTACGACGCCCTGACCGGCGCGAGCCTGCGTGAGGTGACGGACACGGTGCCGGCCGCCGGCGGTGCCGCCGCGCTGCGTGCGCTGGACTTTCGGGGGATCGTCGCCGCACTCCTGCGCACGCCGAAGGCGGAAGCGATCTCGACCCGCGCCGATCGCGGGACGACGTCGTATGCGGCGTGGCGCGCATTCGAGCGCGGTGCCACGTCGCTCGCGCGATGGGACGTGGACGCGGCGATCCCCGCCCTCGACAGCGCGGTCGCGGCCGACCCGGCATACCCGCAGGCGAATCTGTGGCTGGCACAGGCGAAGTCGTGGCGGCACACGCCGGCAACGGAGTGGACGCCGAATTTCGTTGCTGCGAACAAGGGGCGTTCGCTGCTCGACGCGCGCGAGCGGACGCTCGTCGATGCACTTGGCGCGCTCTCACAGGATGACTACCCATCCGCCTGCGACAGCTATGACGCGTTGCGCACGCGCGACTCACTCAACGTCCTCGCGTGGCTGGGGCTGGCGACGTGTCGTGGGTACGATCCGGCGGTCGTGCGCGCGAAGCCGTCGCCGTCGGGGTGGGCGTTTCGCGGGAGCTACGAAGCGGCGTGGCAGTCCCTGACACGGGCGCTCGAGCTGGCGCCCAACGCGTTCAATGCACTGCCGAGTGACTTCATACGGCAGATCGCGCGCGTCGAGTACAATCGGTCTCGCACGGGCCAGGCTGGCGCCACGCAATTCTTCGCGATCGCGGAGATGGTCGGCGACACCGTTGGCTATGTGCCGTATCCGATTGCCGAGTTCCGACTTGCCCGTTCTCCGGCAACGACCGATGCGGCGCTCCGCTTCAACCGCGATCGGATGCTCACGTTGCTCGAGGCCCTGACGCAGCGGTTGCCCGACAGTCCCGACGTCTTCGAGGCGATGGCCCTCCTCCTCGAGGTTCGCGACGAGATCAGCGGCACGCCGAGTGGCAGATACTCGGCGCTGTCGGCGCTCGAGCGTGCGCGCGCGTTGAGCGTCGAGCCAGACCAGCGCCTGCGGCTTGCTGCCGCCGACGTTCGCCTCCACCTCAAGCTCGCCGACTTTGCCCGGGCGTCGGCCATCGCCGATTCAGTGCTCAACGCCGCCCACCCCGGCGCTGACGCCTCGCAGCTTGCCGCGCTTGCGGCGTTCGCGGGCCGCACCGACCTCGCCACGCGCTACCTCATCGCGAGCGACCTGTCCGGCAAGGGGGTGCCGGCGGCCAACAGCGCCGTCGCCGCGCTGACCATGCGTGCCGCACTCGGGGTGTGCGACGATTCACTGCGTGCCCTTCCGCCCTCGATCATCCACATGCTGGGGAGCTACACCGGCTCCGCCGAGCGGCAGAGCACCGTC
>DASVNI010000031.1:0-14957 GCA_036383935.1 Gemmatimonadaceae bacterium
GCTCGCCTACGAGCTCGCGCGTGAGACATACAAGTTCGACATGGCGTCCGCGCCGGCGGATGCCGGAGTGAGGAAATCGGCGCTGGCGGGCGCCACGGCGTGACCGCCGCGCCGACGCGACTCGCGCGCGCCGTGCGCGTCCACCCTACCGACGATGTCGCGGTGGCGGTGGACCCGCTGGAGCCGGCCGACGTGATCACCGTCGGCGACGAGACGGTCACGATTCGCGAGGCGATTCCCGCCGGCCACAAGATCGCGCTCCGCGCGCTCGCGGCCGGCGATGTCATACACAAGTACGGTTGGGCGATCGGACGGCTGACCGCCGCGGTCGAGGCAGGCGACTGGATCCACTCGCACAACCTCAAGACGCAGCTCGAGGGCACGCTCGACTACACGTACGAGCCGACGCCGCGTCGCGATGCTCCGCCCGCCACGCGCACGTGGGAAGGCTACAAGCGCGCCGACGGCCGTGTCGGCACGCGCAACGAGGTGTGGGTCATCAACACGGTCGGCTGCGTGAACTGGGCGGCCGAGAAGATCGCGCGCTCGGCGAACGAGCGCTTCGCGGGCGTGATCGACGGGGTGCACGCCTTCGCGCACCCCTACGGTTGCAGTCAGCTCGGCGACGATCTCGGGCACACGCGGCAGCTGCTCGCTGGCCTGATGCGGCATCCGAACGCGGGCGGTGTGCTCGTGCTCGGGCTGGGCTGCGAGAACAACCAGATGGACGCGTTGCTCGCCGAGGCAGGCGAGGTCGATCGAAGCCGGATCCGATTCTTCAATACGCAGGACGTGTTCGACGAGGTGCAGTCGGGCGTCGCTGCGCTGAACGAGCTCGTCGAGAGGATGCGTGACGACCGCCGCGAGACGGTGCCGGCATCAGCGCTCGTGCTGGGGAACAAGTGCGGCGGCTCGGACGGCTTCAGCGGGATCACCGCCAATCCGCTCGTCGGTCGCGTGGCCGATCGCCTCACTGCGGCGGGCGGCACGGTCCTGCTGACCGAAGTGCCGGAGATGTTCGGCGCGGAGCGCGTGCTGATGAATCGTGCCGCGAGCGAACCGGTCTACCGCGATGTCGTCGGCATGGTGAACTCCTTCAAGGAGTATTTCCTCCGTCACGGGCAGCCGGTGTACGAGAATCCGTCGCCGGGCAACAAGGCGGGTGGACTGACCACGCTCGAGGAGAAATCCCTCGGGGCGATCCAGAAGGGAGGGTCGTCGACGGTGACATCGGTGCTGCGCTACGGACAGAAGGTGAGCATCCCTGGGCTCGCGCTGCTGGAAGCACCGGGCAACGACGGTGTGTCGTCCACGGCGATGGTGGCGAGCGGCGCGACGGTGCTCTGCTTCACGACGGGCCGAGGGACGCCACTCGGATTCCCGGCGCCGACGATCAAGGTGGCATCGAACTCCGAGATCGCGCGCAAGAAGCCGCACTGGATCGACTTCGACGCCGGACGCCTGCTCGACGATCCGACCGCGATGGACCGTCTGTCTGACGAGTTGCTGGACTTCGTGCTGGACGTCGCGAGCGGCAAGACGCTCACCAACAACGAGCGGAACGACGTCCGCGAGATCGCTATCTGGAAAGAAGGAGTCACGCTCTAGGATGTCCGCACGCCCGACGCTGTCTCCCGACGTCGCCCTCGCGCTGCCGCGTCGCGACGATCTGATCGCGCCCTCGACGGAGCAGCTCGCGCTGCCGGAGCGCGCCGTACAGTTCGGAACGGGTGCGCTGCTGCGCGGACTCGTGGATGCGATCCTCGACGAGGCGAACCGGCAGGGATGGTTCGGCGGCCGCGTCGTGATGATCGGATCGACGGGGAGCGGACGCGATCGCGCGCTCAACGATCAGAGCGGCCTGTTCACGCTCGTGACGCAGGGCCTGGTCGACGGCGACGCGACGCGCGACTTCCGCGTCGTCTCGTCGGTGAGCCGCGCGCTCGCGGCGTCGAGCCAGTGGGCCGACGTGCTGACGTGTGCGGAGAATCCGGCGCTCGAGCTGATCTTCTCGAACACGACGGAGGTCGGCATCGCGCTCGACGAGAGCGATGCAGCCTCGGCGCCATCGACCACTGCACCGCGCTCCTTTCCCGCCAAGCTCGCCGCATTCCTCCTGCACCGGGCGCGCACGTTCGGGTTCGACGTCGCACAGGCGCCGGTCGTGATCCCGACGGAGCTGATCGAGGACAACGGAGACAAGCTCCGCGAGATCGTCGTCACGCTCGCGCGGCGGTGGAAGGTCGAGCCGGAATTTCTGCGCTGGCTGGAGCACGTGCGGTTCTGCAACACGCTCGTCGACCGCATCGTGCCGGGCGCGCCGAGCGAGGCGTACGCCGCGGAGCTGCGCACGCTGCTGCCGTACGACGACGGGATGACGACGATCTGCGAGCCGTATCGGCTCTTTGCCATCGAAGGCGACGCGGAGCTGCGCGAGCGGCTGCGCTTCCCGGCAGCGGATGCCGGTGTCATCGTGGCCGAGAGCATCCGCCCGTATCGTCTGCGAAAGGTGCGCCTGCTGAACGGCGCGCACACCAGCTTCGTCTCCCTCGCATTGCTCGCGGGGTGCACGACCGTGCGCGAGGCCGTGGAGCACCCGGCGCTCGGCGCCTTCCTCCGCGCGGCATTGCTCGACGAGATCGTGCCGAGCGTGGACGTGCCTGGCGCCGAACAGTTCGCGCGCGAGGTCATGGACCGCTTCGCCAACCCCTTCCTGCAGCATCAGCTCTGGGACATCACGCTGCAGGGGACGACGAAGTTCAAGGTGCGCGTGGTTCCGTCGATCCTCGACTTCACCCGACGCACCGGAGCATCGCCACGCGCGCTCGCACTCGGCTTCGCGGGATTCCTCGCCTTCCAGGATGGCTCGCTGCAGGCGAAGCGCCGCGCGGCTGGTGAATCCGTGCCGGCCGACGCGACGGGCGAGCAGGTTCGTGCGCACTGGTCGGGGGTGGAGGATTCGACGGAGGGACTCACGGCCTTCGTCCGCGCCGTGGCGGCCGATGTCGATTTGTGGGGGGCGGACCTGAGCACGGTGCCGGGATTCGTCGAGCAGGTTGCGGAGCAGCTTCACGTGATCCGCACGAAGGGACCCGTAGCAGCGATCGAGGCGCTCGAGCTTCCCTCCGTCCGGTGACGGACACGCGATCCGGCGCACACGACGATCGGCCGACGTCGGCCGAGGATCGACAGGGCACGGCGCATTCGCGCCGTGAGTTCGTGAAGGCGGCCGCCGCAGCGAGCGTCGTGGCGCTGCTGCCGTCCGCGGCTCGCGCTGCAGGGACCAGGGGAGCCCGCGCTGCCGCGGCGCCCGAGATCGAGGAGCATGGCTGGTCGCGAGTCCCGCAGATCCTGGCGCGCATCAGGCCCCCGCGATTCTCGAACTCGGAATTTCCGGTCACGCGCTACGGCGCGAAGGGTGACGGCGTCACCGACTGCACGAATGCATTCCGTCGCGCGATCGCCGCGTGCGTCGCCGCCGGCGGGGGACGCGTCGTCGTCCGCGACGGCACCTTCCTCACGGGCCCGATCCATCTCGGCAGCCACGTGAACCTCGTGGTCGAGGAGGGCGCGACGATCAAGTTCGTGACCGATCCGAAGGCTTACGAGCTGTTCGTGCTGACGCGGTTCGAGGGCACGGAGATGATGGGGCTCTCGCCCTTCATCTACGCGAGGAATGCGGTGGACGTCGCCGTGACCGGCGATGGCACGCTCGACGGGCAGGCGGGCAACGAGCACTGGTGGAACTGGAACGGCAATCCGCACTACGGGTGGAAGGAAGGGGAGGGCAACCAGCGCGCGGCGCGCGCCCGTCTGTTCAAGATGGGAGAAGATGGCGTCCCCGTGAGTGCACGGCGCTTCGGCGTGGATGCGTTCCTCCGACCGCAGTTCATCCAGCCGTACCACTGCCGCAATGTCCTCATCGAAGGGGTGACGATCCGGAACTCTCCGATGTGGGAGATCAATCCGGTGCTCTGCACGAACGTGACGGTGCGCGACGTCACGATCGACAGCCACGGGCCGAACAACGACGGCTGCGATCCCGAGTCCAGCCGCGACGTGTTGATCGAGCGGTGCAGCTTCAACACCGGCGACGATTGCATCGCGATCAAGTCGGGGCGGAATGCCGACGGGCGCCGCATCAACGTGCCGAGCGAGAACATCATCGTGCGCGACTGCGAGATGCGCGACGGCCACGGCGGAGTGACGATCGGCAGCGAGATCTCGGGCGGCGTCCGGCACGTGTACGCCGAGCGGAACAAGATGGACAGCCCGAACCTCGATCGTGCGCTTCGACTCAAGAACAACGCGATGCGTGGCGGGGTGCTCGAGCACATCTATGCACGCGATCTGACCGTTGGTCAGCTCGCAGATGCCGTGCTGCAGGTGGACTTCCTGTACGAGGAAGGGCCGAACGGGAACTATCCACCGGTGGTGCGCGACGTCGAGCTGATGCGCGTCACGAGCCAGAAGAGCAACTACGCGCTCTATCTCCGCGGCTACGAGAAGGCGACGATCGACGACATCCGGATCATCGACTGCACCTTCGATTCGGTCGCGAAGCCGGACGTCGTCGAACACGTCACGCGCCTCGTCGAGCGCAACGTCACCGTGAATGGACAGAAGGTGAGCCGCTGACCGCGGCGACGCGACTCCGACTCTGAAAGCCCATGCGCTATCTCCCGACGCCAGAGCAGACCATGCGCCTCACGCCGGACGAGCTGCGAGCGCATTTTCTCGTTCCGGGACTGTTCATGCCCGGCGAGTCCCGGTTCGAGATGATCGACCTGGACCGCGTGACGCTCGGCGGCGTCGTGCCACTGCGTGAACCGATCCGACTCGTGGCGCCGGAGGAATTCGCCGCGGCGTCGTTCACCGAGCGTCGTGAGCTGGGCATCCTGAACATCGGCGGCGCCGGCAGCGTGCAGGTCGACGGCGCGGTTCATCAGCTCGGCAGACGCGACATGCTGTACGTGGGCCGCGGCACGCACGAGATCAGCTTCTCGAGTGCGAACCCGGGGGAGCCTGCCCGCTTTTTTCTCGTCAGCTATCCCTCGCACGCCGAACACCCGACGGTCCGCATTGGCGCGGAGGATGCGGAGGCCGTGGACCTCGGCTCACAGGATCGCGCCAACAAGCGCCGACTCGCGCGATACATCCATCAGGGTGGCGCGCGAAGCTCGCAGCTCGTGATGGGCGTCACCGCGCTTCACGAGGGCAGTGTGTGGAACACCATGCCGCCACACACCCACGTGCGTCGCACCGAGATCTATCTCTATTTCGATCTTCCCACCGACGGCGTCGTCTTTCATCTCCTCGGCACTCCCGACGCGACGCAGCACATCGTCGTACGCGACGGCGAGGTTGCGCTCTCGCCATCGTGGTCGATCCACTCCGGCTGTGGCACGACGAACTACACCTTCTGCTGGGCGATGGGCGGCGAGAATCAGGAGTTCGCCGACATGCAGGGCTTCGACATGTCGCTGCTGCGGTGACGGCCGCGATGCGTATCGCGGACCTGTCTCGGTAATCTGCATCACGCGCGCGCACCGGCGGTGCGCGGTGTGCAGTGAGCCGCGGCATGTCGCACCGCTCACTCAGTAGCCGCTCGCACGGCGATCATTCGCGCCTCGTCACGGGAAAGCGGCGCGACGCACTCGGTCTCGTCCTCGACGCTGTCGACGCCGTCATGGAGGATGGAATCCCGCATCCGGGATGGACCCGCGCCGACGTCGAGCTGCGTACACGCGCGCTCGAGGAGGCGTTCACCGAGGCGGAGGCCATCGTGTCGAAGTTGCGGGGCACTGGTGTCGTTCCCGCTCCGATGTCACGCGCCGACGCCGACGGGCTCATCGCCGCGGCTGCGGCGATCTGCGTGTGGGGACGCATCGCCGGTCAGTCGCATCCGGTGCTGGATCATCTCGCCGAGGCGCTCGAGGCCGTTCCTGCGACGACGGTGCCGCTCGCGCAACTCGCGTGACGGCACGCGCTTGACGCGCGCGGGTGTCCGGGCGAGACTGCACCCGTGCGCGAGCGACGCGCACCACATTTTCCGAGGCGCCTGTGCGTACCGCCGTCCCTGACGTCGTGATCCTGACCGCGTAGCGCGCGGTCTGATCCCTCACGCCGATCGCCCTTCGCGATCCGGCCACGTCATCGTCGTCGCGATTCGACCGCGACGACCCTCGGAGAATGATCCACCATGACAATCGAATGGCGGACACCGGCGCTTCTCGCGCTCGGGTGGTCCGAGGCGCGCGCGCAGGAGCTCGCGCCTCTACTCGCGCGCGGGCTCGTGCCGGCGCGCGTCGTGGCACAGCACCGGAGCCACTACGTCGTGTCGGACGGCGAGCATGATCGGCGCGCCGTGTTGCGGGGAGCGCTGCGCGCCGGCCAGGAGGCACCCGCAGACGCGCCCGTCGTCGGTGACTGGGTCGTGATCCGCGACACTTCGTCGCTCACGATCATCGAGGCGCTGCTCTCGCGACGCAGCGCGTTCGTTCGGCAGCGCGCGGGGCTCGCGATCGCGGCGCAGGTGATCGCGGCGAACATCGATCTCGCGATGATCGCCACGGCGGTCGTCGGCGATCTCAACCCGCGCCGGTTGGAGCGGTACGTCACCGTTGCCTGGGAGAGCGGTGCACTGCCGCTCGTCATTCTGACGAAGACGGATCTCGTCGAACCCGACGAGCTTGCCGCAGCGCGCACCACGGTGAACGACGTCGCACCCGGCGTCGACCTGCTCGCGCTGTCGACCCTCACGGGCGAGGGGCTCGATGCGCTCCGTCGTATTCTCGTTCCCGCGAGCACCGCTGTCCTCGTCGGCTCCAGCGGGGTGGGGAAGTCCTCACTGGTCAACGCACTACTCGGCGGAGAGCACCTCGCTACTGCGGCCGTAGGCGCCGACGGACGCGGCCGGCACATCACCACCCACAGAGAGCTCGTGCGGCTGGAGAGTGGTGCGTTGCTCATCGACACTCCCGGTATGCGCGAGCTCCAGCTATGGAGCGACAGAGACGGGCTCGCCGCGTCATTTGCCGACCTCGACGCACTCGCGGCCGGATGCCGATTCCGCGACTGTGCGCACGGCAGCGAGCCGGGATGCGCGGTACGCGCCGCCATCGCAGCGGGCTCGCTCGAGGTGGAGCGGCTCGAGAGCTACTTCAAGCTACGACGCGAGATCGAGCGCCACGCCAGACTGAGCGATCCGCGCGCCATGGCCGAGGCCAACCGACGCCTCCGCGCGATGCACCGAGCCCAGTACTCGGTGCCCGACAAACGCGAATCATAGGAGGGGTCAGACACCAGGGTCAGACACCAGGGTGAGCGGGGTCAGAGCCCCACGGGCTCTGACCCCTGGGCTCTCTCCGAGGGCTCTGACCCCAATAAGTCAGTTCTGGACGACGGCGAGGTCGGGCGGTGTCGATACCGCCCTGATCTCGTCGCCCACGCGCTCGCGGTGACGGGCGAATGCCCCCCACGTGCCGAAGAGCCACGCGATGCCGATGAGCATTCCGCCCACGATGTCGGTGGGCCAATGCACGGCCAGATACAGGCGCGAGAATGAATTGGCGAGGAAGACCAGTACGGCCACGACAAACGGCCATCGCCAGCCGCGCGCCCGATACAGCATCATCGCCACCGTGAAAAACAACGCGATCGTGAGGATCGAGTGGCCGCTGGGATACGATGCCCAGTTGTAGATGCCTCGACGCGGATACAGATCGGGGCGGTCGCGTCCGAGCATGTACTTCATCGTCGGGTTGAGCGAGAGCGATCCCAAGGTCACGACGAGAAGCTGGATGGCGACGAGCCCCATGTGCTTGCGCTTCCACAGCCACCAGCCGACGCCGATCGTCAGCGGCAGGAGCGTCAGGTTCGTCCCCGTGTACGGCATCAGGAGCACGATCCGGTCGAGCCAGCCCGGCAGCGGCATGTGGAACCATTCGAGCGTGCTACGCTCCCAGGCGGACCCCGAGTCCCAGGTCGTGGAGCTGCGGATGATGAAGCCGTAAGCGATCCCTACCGCCCAGGAGAGCAGATAGGCGAAGACGAGGTCGCGTACGAGTCGGCCGCGGGCCGCGGAGGTCGATTCGATCTCCTCCACTCAGCCTCCGGATGGTGTGCGAGTCTCACCCCTCTTCCCGATCCATCGTCGCACCTCGGCGACGACGGCGTTCGGCTCGATCGGCTTCGCCAGATACGACGAAAAGCCGACTTTGGTGGCGCGCTCGCGGTCGTCCGACAGCGCGTGTGCCGTGAGCGCGATGATCGGGATGTCGCGAGTGGACGAATCCTCTCGCAGAATCCGCGTCGCCTCCCAGCCGTCGATCCCCGGGATGGAGATGTCCATGAGGATGAGGTCGGGCTGCTCGCTGCGGGCGAGCGCGACGGCCTGCACTCCGTCGACCGCCTCGATCACCTGGTAACCCAGATGCCGCAGCACCGTGGAGTAGATCGTCCGGTTGTCCTCGTTGTCCTCGACGAGGAGCACCCGATCGTGCGTTGCCGTGGAATGGTCCAAGAGGGTCGCGCTCGCGTGGAAAGAGCCGTCACATCACCGAACAGAAGCAAGGCCAATGCCCGCCGACGAGCGCGCCAGCTCAGCTTCTGGAACGCTCGAGTGCTGCGATCTTCTCCAGGCGCCTGCGGTGCCGCTCGAGTCCGGAGAACCGGGCGCCCAGGAAGTCCCGCACCAGCTCGATAGCGAGCTCGGGGCCGATGACGCGGGCGCCGAGCGCGATGACGTTCATGTTGTCGTCCTCGACCCCCTGGTGGGCCGAGAACGGATCGTGACACAGAGCACAACGCACGCCCGTCAGTTTGCTCGCGGCAATGCTCGCCCCGACGCCGCTTCCGCACACGAGCACGCCACGCTCGGCCTGGCCGCTCGCGACCGCACGACCGACGGCGGCGGACACGTCGGGATAGTCGTCGCCAGGGACCGGCTCGACGGAGCCGCAGTCGACGATTTCGAACCCCTTCGACCGCAGCTCATCGAGGATCGGGCCGCGAAGCGGCCATCCCGCGTGATCGCAACCGAAGGCCACTCTCATCGGACAGCTCCCGTGACGGCGGTCACAGTGGTGCCGGCGCGGCATTCAAGGTCATGCCGGTCTGCCGCGGCTTTGCATTCACCGTTTCGCTCACGGGGTGTGAGTGTTCGGTCGAGACTGATAGACAGGATGCCCAGCGTCTGAATGTGCATTGGTTGCGTTTTGTGATCTGAGTCGTAAAAAAACTACGGGGCGCCGGCGCTCCTCCCTCCTCGGATCCAGAGACCCTCAGCGAGATTCCCCCGAATGTCCAGTGAGGGCGCGCCCAACGAGTCGCGCGCAGAAGCAGTCGTCACCCGCCGTGAGCGGCTTCGATTCAGAGGCTTCACGCTGACGCGGTCGCCATCCGGACTGGTCACCTGCGAGGTATCGCTCGAGTGGGCGCCGGGCGAAGCGATCGTCGGACGAGCGCAGGGGCAGGCGAGTCCAGCGGGCGATTCCCGGCTCGGGGCGGATGCAGCAATTCGCGCGCTCGAAATCTTCACGCAGGGCACCATCACCTTCGACCTGGTCGGTGTGAAGGTCGTGAGGGCATTCGACGCGAACGTGGTCATCGCGTCGATCATTCAGCGCGGCGATGCGGGTCCCGACCGACTGCTCGGCTGTTATCTTGCCGACGGCGACATGGTGAAAGGGGCCGCACTCGCCGTTCTCAACGCGACGAACCGCGTGCTGGGCAATTACATCAGCACGCTCTGACGAATATCGCCTCGGATAAAGTCCGGGGTACGCGAACGACTGCCGACCTGCTACTGTGCGGGTCACGCCCCGGCGGTGGGGCGGCCAACCGAGACTAAGTGCCCGCCGCATCCTTCCCGCGGCCGGCCCCGATTCCGGAGAACGCACGTGCGCGTCCGCCACTTCCTCACTGGCACGATCCTCCTTGCCGGCTGCTACTCGCATCCGGAAACCACGCCGCATCCGCGCTCGGTGATCGTGGCCGGTGCACCGAGGCGGGTCGCCAGCGACTCCGGTCGATCGACATCGACGACGCCCGCCGCTCCCGCGCCCGCGGCGACCGCGTCCTCCGGCACGAAGAGTAGCACGGACGCGGGCGCGACAGCGGTGTCCACCACGGACGTTGCGAAGCGCGCCATCGATGTGTTCGGTGATTCACTCGTCGACGCGCCCGCCGCGAAGCGCGACTCGATCGAGGAGCCGACGTGGGACATGGACGTGCGGTCGTACGAGACGCAGGAGCGTGTCGCGCACTACGTGAGCATGTTCACCGGGCGCGCGAAAGATCGGATCACCGAGCGGCTGCAGCGTGGGACGCGCTACGAGCCGATGATCCGCGCGAAGATGAAGGCCGGCGGCCTGCCCGAGGACATGTACTATCTCGCCCTCGTGGAAAGCGGGTTCGATCCCCACGCGTACTCGCGCGCAGCGGCAGTCGGGATGTGGCAGTTCATGACCTCCACGGCGCGCGACATGGGACTTCGCGTCGACCGTTGGGTGGATGAGCGGCGCGATCCCGTGCGCTCCACTGGAGCGGCGGTGCGGTTCATTCGCGGGCTCCGCGAGGAGTTCGGCTCGCTCTACCTCGCTGCCGCCGCGTACAACGGTGGGCCCGGCCGCGTCTCGCGCGGACTGGCGCGCTATGCGGACGACCTCGAGGGCACGCCCGGCGACGATGCGTTCTTCGTACTGGCCGAGAAGGACTATCTGCGTAACGAGACGCGCGAATACGTACCGCAGCTCATTGCAGCCGCGCTCATCGCCAAGGAGCCGTCGCGCTATGGGATGGCGCTGCACGCACTGCCCCCGTTCGCCTACGATTCGGTCAGCGTGCACGGGGGCACACCGATCGCCGCGATTGCCAAGGCGGCGCACGCATCGACCCGCGACCTGCTGGACCTGAATCCCCAGCTGCTGCGCGGCATGACCCCGCCGCGCGAGAACTTCCAGGTGCGCGTGCCGGTCGGTACGGCGGCGGGCTTCGACAGCGCATTCGCGGCGCTCTCCGACGACGAGCTCAGGACGACCGTTGGACTGGAGACCAAGAAGGGGCAGACCGCGGCGGGGCTCGCCGAGGCGCACGGAATCTCAGTCGCAGCGTTCAAGGCGTTCAATCCGAACCTGGAGCGACTGAAGAGCGGGCGGCTCGCCCCCGGCCAGTACGTGGTCTTTCCGACTCCGGCCGTCGCCTCGGCGAGCCTGGACATCCCCGACCCGTCGATCGAGAAATTTCCGCACAGCGCGGGGAGGGTGAGGGTCCATACCGTCCGGCGCGGCGAGACGATGCGGAGCATCGCGGCGCAGTACAACACCAGCACCGAACGGCTGATGCGGATCAACGGGCTCCGCAAGCCGCGCATCTTCCCGGGCCAGACCCTGCTGCTGACGCGTGCGTCTTCCTCGTCCAGCGCCAAGAGCTCCAAGTCCAGCAAGGCTTCCGGGTCGAGCAAGTCGTCCAAGACCAGCAAGTCGTCGAAAAAGCGTTCGGGCGCCAGCTCGAAAGCCAGCGCCCGAACGAAGTGACGCAGCGGGCAATGCCCGCGAGCTCAGACCGATAGGGTCACTCCATCACCCCCGTGCCGCGGTAACCCTTCGTGAGGATACGGTCGTATCCGTTCGACGGGTTCTCACCCTGAGCGCGGGACTTCTCGACCGCCACCGGGCCGCGGTTGTAGACCAGGAGGGCGAGCTTCATGTCGCCGTGGTACTCGTCCACGAGGCCGCGCAGGTAGCGGAAGCCGACCCGCAGATTCGTCGTGGGATCGTACAGCTTCTCCTTCGTGATCCCCTTCACGTAGAACTTGGCCGTGGAAGGCATGACCTGGGTGAGGCCCACGGCGCCGACCGGGCTGGTCGCGTGCGTATTGAAGTCGCTCTCCAGCTTCACGAGACGGAAGGCCAATTCGGGGTCGATTCCTTCCGCAGAGGCGACGTCCACGATCTTCCCCGCCAGGTCCGCGTTGATCTCGTACCGGGTCGAGTAGTTGATGACCGTGGTGGCGCGCTCGAGCTGAGCGCGGACCAGCTCCAGCTCCCCACGCGTCGAATCGAGCGCGAAGGTGAGGGACTTGTTCGTTGCGACGTTGATGCGGAACGGGCTGCTATTCACGGGCGCCGCAGCCGCAAAGGCGGCCGATGTAGCCGGCTTACGGTTCCCGACGACGAAGGCCGCTGCGCCGAAGAAGCTCAGGGCCAGTACCGAGCGCTGGAGGCGTCTGCGGCGGCGATAAGCGTCTCCCCGGTGCACATACGTGCCCCTTAGGTTCTTCATAAGATGAACCCCTATAACGGGTTAACTGCATTGGTCGAGCTCGCTGCACCTGCAGGTTAAGGAGCATCCCCCATGCCATCAAGTCTTGCGTATTCGCCCCCCTTTCCACCCACTTTAGCGGCCAAAGATATATCGGAGATCACCATTCCCTTGTCGAGCGCCTTCGCCATGTCGTAGACCGTGAGCAACGCTATGCTGGCGCCAGTGAGGGCCTCCATCTCCACCCCGGTCTTACCGATTGTGCGCGCCGTCACCTCTACGCGCACCCCAGGAAGGGACGGATCGGGACTCAATGCGACAGACACGTCGTGGAGCGGCAGGGGATGGCAGAGCGGGATGAGCTCCGACGTCCGTTTGGCGGCCATGATGCCCGCCACCCGCGCCACCCCCAGGACGTCGCCCTTGGCTACCTCGTTCCGTACGATGGCGTCCAGCGCCTTCTGCGACATCCTGATGCTGCCCGTGGCTCGCGCCATCCGGCTGGTGTCGGGCTTGGCGCCGACGTCCACCATGCGTGCGGTGCCGTCCGGAGCGACGTGCGAGAGACCGCCCTCGTCGGGGGGAGGAGTCATCGGAGTTGGTCCTCCAGTCGTCGGAGCAGCTCGCTCGTGATCAATTGAGGGTTCACGTTCCCGGAGGCGCGCTCCTTGGCCTTCTCGACGTCATCGAGCGCGCGTGAGGCGGCGCGGGCGGCGTCGGGATGACCGCGCTGGAGGGCGGCACGGGCGCGCTCGTGGAGCAGGGTGCTCAACGCATCCAGCGAGGTGCTGAACGCGCCACGGGCCTTGGCGGCACCCTGGCCGAGCGCCACGCGCATCTGCGCTCTCCGATCGCGATTCCCCGCCGCGTCGAGCATGCGCTCCGCCCGCTCCAACGCCTCCGTCCATTCCGCACGCCCCAGAAGGGATCCGGGAGCCCCGGCGGCCAGGCGACGTCGCTCCTCCGCGCGCGCGGGGACGCCGGCGGCGGTCAGCGCGTCCCGCATCGCCGGCTCGTCGAGCACGGCGTCGAGCGCTTCGGTGCCAAGGGGCGGCACCCTGATGGCAACGAGGCGGGAGCGGATCGTCGGGATGAGGGACCCGGGCTCACTCGAGGTCAGGATGATGTTCGCGCTCTTCGGCGGCTCCTCGAGCAGCTTCAGGAAGGCGCCGGCGGCGTACTCGGAGTCTTCCCGCACCACGAGCCGATCGGCGTCGCCGAGCACGAAGACCTTTCGGGCGCCGAGGGCAGGGGCGAGCGCTGCCGCATGCGCCATCGCGCGGATCGTCGCGATGAGGATGGCATCCTCGGGAGGCGGGGGCGGATAGACACCCGTCCGCGTGCGCTCACCCACCGCCTCGCGAAAGTCGTCCTCGACGTCCTCGGGAGAAGGATCAGAGTCCTTCAGCCGCGGTCTCGGGAAGTACCAATGAATGTCCGGGTGGTTGCCCGCCAGCGCGTAGCGGCAGTGCTGGCACCGCCCGCACGGTCGCGGCTCGGGGCCCGTGCAGAGCAGGCGCTGGCCCAGCCAGAGCGCCAGTCGCTGCTTGCCGACTCCCAAAGGGCCCTGGAGCAGGAGCGACGCCGGGAGCGAGTCGCGCTTGATCGCGTCTTCGAGCCGGCGTCGAACGGCGTCGTGGCCGTGCAGTGGGAGAAGCGGCACGCAGGCAAGCTAAGGTGATTGGTGCCCGTACGGCGAGTAGGACGGGCGTGCAGCGCGGGCACGAAACGTGACCGCCTCCATGCCGTTCAACACGGGAGACACCGATGGAACAAGGGCTGAAGGGACGCAAGGTCGCCATCCTGGCGACGGACGGAGTCGAGCAAGTCGAGCTGGTAGAACCTCGGAAAGCACTCGACGCGGCAGGAGCCCTGACGCACCTCATCTCGCCGAAGCCGGGAACGATCCAGGCGGTGAACCACGACGAGAAGGGTGACGAGCTTCCGGTCGACCGGACGCTGTCGGAGGTGAAGGCGAGCGAATACGATGCGCTCCTCCTCCCCGGAGGGGTGAAGAACCCCGATACGCTGCGCACGGACAAGCAGGCAGTGCAGTTCGTCCGCGAGTTCATGCTGGCCGAGAAGCCGGTCGCGGCGATCTGCCACGGTCCGTGGATGCTCGTCGAGGCGAACGCCCTCTCGGGGCGGACGCTGACGTCGTGGCCGAGCCTGAAGACCGACATCCGGAATGCAGGTGGGCAGTGGGTCGACCAGCCGCTGCAGATCGACGAGCAGCTGATCACGAGCCGGAAGCCGGACGACATCCCGGTCTTCGCGGCCGCGATCGTGAAGGAGTTCGCGAAAGACATCGACCAGCGCCGGATGGACGAGGTGGGGGAGCAGAGCTTCCCCGCGAGCGATCCGCCGCCGAGCCCGACGGCAATCGGGGGGGAGGGAGCGGCGCGTTCGCCGTGACGGGAGGGCACGGGGCGCCGTCTCTGGGGCGGCGTTCCCGCGTCCGGTTCGGGGGGCCAACTTTATATCATAAAGCACTTGACAGCTAGGGCTCCCCGCTGCATTCTCCGCGCATGACACGCGTGCTTCCCCTCCGTCCCCCCGAGCCGCCAGAGATGCAGGCTCGGGCGATGGACAACCTCAAGTTCATCCGCGAGACGATGGAAGCCGCGGCCACCTTCACCGCCGTGTCGGGGTGGGGGACGGTCGTCATCGGTGCGACGGCGCTCGGGGCCGCG
>DASVNI010000032.1:0-25078 GCA_036383935.1 Gemmatimonadaceae bacterium
TCGCGATGGATCCGCGCACCGGCGCCGTGCGCGCCATGGTCGGCGGCCGCGACTTCGACGACTCGAAGTTCAACCGTGCCACGCAGGCGCTGCGGCAGCCCGGCTCGACGTTCAAGCCGATCGTGTACGCCGACGCGATCCAGAACGGTCGGCCGCCCAGCTATCTCGTCGACGACTCGCCGGTCTCGGTACCGCAGTCGGGTGGCGGCAACTGGACGCCGCAGAACTACGACGGAAAGTTCGAGGGACCGATGCCGATGCGTCGCGGTCTCTATCAGTCGCGCAACATCGTCGCGATCAAGGTCGGCATGGAGCTCGGGCCGCAGAGCGTGACGGACATGGCCCGCAAGTTCGGCATCACGACGCCGATCCCGCCGTACCCGTCGATCTACATCGGTGCGGCAGATGTCTATCCGCTCGAGATGGTCGCGGCGTATTCGGCGTTCGCGACGCTCGGCACGCGCGCTGCCCCCACCGGGATCGTGCGCGTCGAGAACTCCAAGGGCGACATCCTCTGGGAGCCGATGCCGGTGCGCACGCCGGTCATGTCGCCCGAGGAAGCGTGGCTCATGGTCAGCATGATGAAGGACGTCGTGCAGCGCGGCACGGCGGCCGGCTCGGTCGGCAGCCAGTTCCACATTCCGGCGGGCGGCAAGACGGGCACGACGAACGACGGCACCGACGTCTGGTTCATCGGCTTCACCCCCGACCTCGTCGCCGGCGTCTGGATGGGACTCGACAAGCCGCGGACGATCAAGGGCAATGCGCAGGGCGGTATCCTCGCGGCGCCCGCGTGGACGGCGTTCATGCGCGAGGTGTATCGCCGCAAGCCCGCGCCGCCAGACTGGCCGAAGCCGGAAGGCGTCGTCGAGCGAGACGTCGATCTCGCGAGTGGGCAGCTCTGGGAGCCCGGCTGCGGTCAGGAGATTAGAGACTTCTTCCTCGCGGGCACCGATCCGATCGCGACCTGCGTCCCGGTCTCGAACCCGAATCCCGGGCAGGGAGGAATGCCCGGACTCGGCCCGTCGTCAGTCGATACTTCCTTCGGGTTCCCGGCACCACGTCCTCCCTCGCCGCCACGCTCCGATACGACGACGCGCGCGCAGGCATCGCCGGGCGTGATCGTTGCGCCGGGCGCCGCGCCGGTGCCGCGCTCCTCGGGCATCCGTCCGTCGCGCGACACGACTGGTCGCAGCGCGGCGCCTCGCGATACGAGCAACCCGTTCGCGCTTCCCCCCGCCGGCCCGCAGCGTCGATGACGTGGCGTCCGGTGGACTGCCACGCGCACTCGCGTCACTCCGACGGTGCGCTCACCGTGAACGAGGTAGTGGAACGAGCCGCGTCGCTCGGTGTGCGGCCGACCGTGTCGGACCACATCTCGCGTGACGCGCCGACGATCGTGGATTCCCCACGCGCCGTCGCCGAATATCTCGACGACCTCGAGCGGTACGACGTGCTGCGCGGCGGTGAGTTCTGCTGGCACGACGCGTTGTGGCGAGAGATTCCGCCGGAGACGGTGCGACGGTTCACTCATCGCGTCGGCTCGCTGCACTCCATCCGTCTGGCCAACAAGTCGTTCTTTCGCGTCTTTCATCGCGACCTGCCGGACGGGCTTTCGCCTTCCGCGTACATGGAGGCGCACGTGTCGTCGCTCGAGTCGCTCGCGCTGGAGATGCCGGTGGACATCTTCGCGCACCCGACGCTCGTCTCTCCGCCGCTTCGCGAGATCGATCCGCACGACCTGTGGAGCGAGGCGCTCGAGGAGCGCCTCGTGCGCGCGCTGTACGACGCGGGCATCGCGTTCGAGGTCTCCAATCGCTATCGGCCGCACGAGCGCCTCGTGCGCCGCGCTGTCGACGCGGGCGTCCGGCTCTCACTCGGCTCGGACGGTCATTCCCGTCAGCAGGTGGCCGACCTCGCATTCCCACTCGAGCTCGCGCGGTCGATCGGTGTACGCGATGAGGATCTCTACGATCCGATGCGGCACGGCTCCAGGACGGGCGCCTTCGACGCATGACCCGGTATCACGCGCGGTGGGTGCTTCCGATTTCCACCGCGCCCATCGCCGACGGCACGGTGGTCGAGCGAGAAGGACGGATCGCTTACGTCGGTCCGCGGGCGGAGGCACCACCGGCGACTGACGGGCCCGATGTCGATCTCGGCGACGCGTTGCTGCTGCCGGGGCTCGTCAACGCACACTGCCACCTCGAGCTCACCGCGATGCGCGGCTTTCTCGACGGCCTGGCTTTCCGCGAGTGGATCCTGCGTCTCACGCACGCGCGCCGCGCGGTGCTCTCGTACGACGATCTCCTCGACTCGGCGCGCCTCGGCATCGAGGAGGGGCTGCGCGCCGGCATCACGACCTTCGCCGACACGGGCGACTCCGGCGGCGGCTTCGAGGCCATGCTGGAACGTGGCGTCCGTGGCATCTGTTATCGCGAGACGTTCGGACCGGATCCGGCACAGTGCGAGCGCTCCATTGCCGAGCTGCGCGAGAAGGCCCTCGCCATGCGTGCGCGCGAGACGCCGCTCGTGCGCGTCGGTGTCTCGCCGCACGCGCCGTACACGGTGTCCGATGAGCTGTTCATGGCCACGGCGGCGCTGGCGCGCGAGCAGCGCTTCCCCATCGCCGTGCACATCGCCGAGAGCGCGCTCGAGAGCGAGCTCGTGGTCCGCGGGGCCGGCGCATTCGCTGACGGGCTGCGCGGCCGCGGCATCGCCGTCGCGCCACGTGCCGCGTCGCCGATCACGCTGCTGGAGAAGCTCGGCGTGCTCGAGGTCGATCCCCTGTTGATCCACTGCGTGCGCGTCGACGATGGGGACGTGCGTCGCATCGCCGAGCATCGCTGTGGCGTTGCCCACTGTCCGGCCTCGAACGCGCGGCTCGGGCACGGCATCGCCCCTCTCACCACCCTGCTCGACGCCGGCATCGACGTGGGGCTGGGCTCCGACTCGGTCGCGAGCAACGACCGGATGGATCTGCTCGACGAGGCGAGGCTCGCCTTGCTCTTCGCGACGGCGCGCGATGGCCGGATCGACGCCCTCTCGGCATCGAGTGCCCTCGATCTTGCGACGCGTGGCGCGGCCCGTGCTCTCAGACTGGAGCGGGAAGTCGGCACTCTCGAGGCGGGGAAGTCGGCCGACCTCGCGGCATTCGCACTCGGCGCGCGCGCGCGCGGTCCGACGCACGACCCTGTCGCTGCGGCGGTTCTCGCTCTCGCGGGCACGCCGGCAACCTTTGTCGCCGTGGCCGGTCGCGCGCTCGTGCGCGATTCCGTGCTTCTCGATGCGGACGCTGCGCTCGCGGACCGCGTGCAGCGCGCAGCGGACCGTTTGCGCGACTGGGCGGCGACGCCCGAAGGCACGCGCGCCAGCGTCTCGGCAACACCGATCCCGGGCCGCTGACGACAGCGTACCGCGTGCGTAACACGGGTCCGCTCTCTTGTTGGGGCTGTTGCACGACCGTATTTTGAATTACGGAAGAGATGCCTGGAGGAACTACGTGATCCTCGGTTGTCTGGCACTGAACGCGTCGTTCGAGCCCCTGACCATGGTGCCCATGCGTCGGGCGCTTCGCTTGGTCATCGACGGTAAGGCCGAGATCGTCGAGGCCGAACAGGACCGCGTTGTCCGCTCGGAGCGGCTCACCATGCCGCGGCCGGCTGTGATCCGGCTCACAAAGTTCATCCACGTGCCGCGGCGCTTCCGCCGGCAGGTGACGAACACCTTCCTGTTCGCCCGCGACCACTACCGGTGTCAGTACTGCGGCCGGCCGGCGGCGGAGCTGAAGCCACGTGAGGCCCTCACGCGCGATCACGTGATTCCGATCTCGCGCGGCGGCACGAACGACTGGACGAACGTCGTGACGGCGTGCTCGCCCTGCAACACACGTAAGGGGAACCGCCTGCCGCACGAGATCGGGATGGTGCCGCTCACGCGCCCCGTGGAGCCCCACTTCGTCCACCTGTCGTGGGCCGTGCGCCGGCTCACGCAGACGCAGGCGCGGTACATCCGGACCTTCTACGGCGACTCGATCCTCCACCAACTCGAGGCGTTGGAGCACCGCGCCCATCCCCATCGCGGGCATGGCACCCAACACGTGCTCGAGCTCGGAGACCAATCAGGGGCGGCAGCGGACTAGCTGACGCCCCTTTTTCGTCCCCGCCACTCCCAGATGCGAAGGGCCGTATTCGGTACCAGGTACTCGGTACGAGTGCGGCCGTGTGCCGTTTGGAAAGAGGGCCCTACGCGACTTCCGGGAGCCAGTATGCCAGTCTGAGTACCAGGTACTCGGTGCTACCTACTGGGAGTGGCAGTTCAGTTGAGGAAGGTCGACGACCTCCGCTCGTAGTGCCGATTCTCCCCACCCAGCATGCGCAGCATCAGCGTGCGCATCCCCGATCCGATCGCACCGGCCGCCGAGCCGCCGCGAACGCCACGCAGCCAGCGCTCGAGCTGGTCCATGTCGCTCACCGAGAGCGCTGAGATGTCCAGGACGAAGTTGTAGTAGTACTTCTTCGACTGGCGCTGCGGCGACAACGCGATCCGGAGAGGGCGCTCCAACATCGCCTGCGCCGTCGACAACGTCGCGAAGCTCCCCAGATCCTCGAGCCGCCCCGCCTCTCGCCGCACCACGCGATACCGCTGCCCCGACGGATCGTACTGCACGATGAGCTCCCACTCGTGCGTGCCTTCGAGGTCGTTGAACAGCCCACTCGCGCGCCACAGCTCGAGACGGTAGCGCAGCGACGCGGGAAACCCGCTTCGCACGAGCTCGCGCATGTCCGGGTCGCCGAACAATCCGGTCGCCGTCACCGTCACCGGCGTCGCCTGCGACGGCACGCCGACGTCGAGCTGCACGCGTCGCTGCGCGCTCGACGGTGCGCTCCACAGCACCGACAGCGCGCACGCGAACACCGTGGCGCGTGCGAGAACGCGCACGCTAGAAGCGCCGGCGCACGCGCAGGAAGACGTTCGGCGGTTCTTTCGGCGCCGACAACGCCTTGGCGACGTACACACCCAGAAGATCGAAATCGAGCCCGGCGCCGAGATCCGTGCGGTACGACGAGAGCGACGGCAGATCGTGCCGTCCGACGTTGAGCGGGCTCAATGGGGCGTTCACGAGCCACCCACGCCCCGCGTCGGCGAAGAACACCCACGCGCCATCCAGCCGCAGGCGCGTGCGGCGCTGCGGCCCCGTCCCGCGCGACATCGAGATGCGCATGTCGTTCCGATATTCCAGCTGCGCCAGCCCCACGCGCTCGCACTGCGCGGGACGCCCCGGTGGTGCGCCAACCTCGCTGCACGTGCCCACGTCGACGCCGCCCACGCTCCGGAAATCGAAGCCCGGGATGGTGCCGGGACCGTCGATCGAGAGCCGCCGCTCGAGGGGCAGGGGATCGCCGCTCAACCACCCGCCCGTCACGAGACGCATGTTGAGCTGCGCGTTCGGCGCGATGCGGTTGTACCGGCGCGCGTCGATGAAGATGCGGTGGTATCGCGTCGTCCCCGTGCCGGTCAGGCGTGCATTCGGCGACGTCGGTCCTGCCACGTCGATCCTCCCCGCACCGCGCTCGTAGTCGGCCAGGAGATACCATCCGTCGCGCGGATGCAGGTCGTCGTTGCGCGTGTCGACGTGCAGCGTGAGGTTCACGAGGTGGAACCGCCCGGCGTCGAGCTGTGGGTTGGCCCGCCACGTGACCCCGTTCAGCGTGAAGGCGAACGGATTCCGCGTCTGGCGCGCCCGCCAACGCTCGTCGCTGTACGACAGCGTCAGATCCGCGTTCTCCGTCGCGCGGAGCGCGGCGAACAGCTGGCCGCCGTGGCGGCCGTAGTAGTCCCGATAGTCGCGGTGGAAGACGAACGACGCGAGCGCCACCTCGGCGTTGCTCAGCTGCCAGTCCTCCACGCCGTCCACGATGTCGTAGATCCGACCACCCACCGACGCGCCGAACTGCCGCCCCGCGCGTGCCTCGAAGCGAACGTCGTGTCCCACGTCCGGCGTCGCCGACGCGAAGCTGCTCTCCGTGCGGACCACCGCTGTCGCGTCGAGCCGGAAGTGTCCCCACCCCTGGTCTCGGTAAAGGACCGGGCCCATGCGGATTGGCAGACCTTCGACGCGGTTGTACACCCCCGCGCTCGCGATCTCGAGGCGGTTGTAGTTGCGACGGCCGCGCCGCTCGAACCGGCGCCACCATTGCTCCTCGACGCTCGTTCCCTCCAGCGTGGCGACGAGCTGGTCCCCTTGCTGCGTGTAGCGCAGCGGCGCGTGGTAGATGCGCAGCTCCCCGCCGATCACCGCCCCTTCACTGCCTTCCACCTCACCCCCCACGACGAGCAGATCGCCGTCGATCCGCGCTCCGCGGGCGAGAATGACGTCGGAGTTGATCGCCAGCACGCGGCCCGTCACGTGACCGGCCAGGGTGAGCGGGCCATCCAGCACGGCGACATCGCCCTCCACGTCGCGCCCCACCGCGATGTCGGTCCGTTCGGTCGTGCGCAGTGCCGTCGTCGCGTTGAAGAGCGACACGACCTCCACCGCGACGTCGCGCGGGAGCTGAGCACGAACCACGACCGTATCCCCCCGTTGCTGCGCCAGGGCGGGCAGCGGCAGGGCGACGCAAAGCACTGTGAGGAGGGCAAGTCTTCGCATGCGTTTCACCGTCGATTGTCTCGACCAGCGTCACTCCGACCGGAGGTGCGAAGCGCCGTAGGGAGAAGCAATAACACGATCATTCGTCGCCGACCGGGATTCCGAGGCGCCGCATACGCCGATACAGGTTCGCGCGGTCCGTCTTCAGGCGTCGCGACGCCTCCGCCACATTTCCCCCCGCCGCGGACAGCGCACGCACGATCAGGATGCGCTCGTGCTCGTCCAGCGTGTCGCTCAGCGAGCTGTCGAGCGTCGTCGGATCCGGTAGTGCCTCGAGTCTCCGTACACCTCCATCGAGCGGGAGAACGGCGCGTACGTCCTGCTCGTCCACGTCCCCACCGACGTGCAGGATGGCGAGACGCTCCACGATGTTCGCCAGCTCGCGCACGTTGCCAGGCCACCGATAGCGCGCGAGCAGCGCCAGCGCCTCCGCCGTCCACTTCGGCGCACGACGGCCCGTACGCGCGCGGTGCAGCGCCGAGAAATGCGCCACGAGCGCGGGCAGATCGTCCGGACGCTCGCGCAGCGGCGGCACCTCGATGGGAATCACGTTCAACCGGAAGAGCAGATCCTCTCTGAACGACCCCTCGGCGACGGCTCGCGTCAGATCGCGATTGGTGGCACTCACGATCCGCACGTCGACCCGGATCGGCTTCCCCCCTCCCACGCGCTCGATCTCCTTCGCCTCGATCGCACGCAGCAGCTTCGCCTGCGCTTCCGGCCCCAGATCGCCCACCTCGTCCAGGAACAGCGTGCCGGTGTGCGCCAGCTCGAAGCGCCCGATCCGGCGGTCCGTCGCCCCGGTGAAGGAGCCCTTCTCGTGGCCGAACATCTCGCTCTCGACGAGATCGCGCGGGATCGCCGCGCAGTTGACCCGTACGAACGGCCGGTCGCGCCGCGCACTGCCGAGATGGATCGCCGACGCGACGAGCTCCTTGCCCGTTCCCGACTCTCCCGTCACGAGCACGCGCGCGTCCGTCGGCGCCACCCGCGCGATCAGCTCGCGCACGCGCGCCATCGCCGAGCTCTCGCCGATCATCTCGCCCACCAGCCCGAGATCCTCGCGGAGGGAGCGTGCCTCGCGCCGCACGCGGCGCAACTCGAGTGCGGACGCCAGCGCGAGCAGCACGCCTTCGGGTGACAACGGCTTCTCGAGGAAGTTGAACGCGCCCAGCTTGGTCGCCTTCACCGCGTCGCTCAGCCCGGCCTTGCCGCTCATCATGATGACCGGCACGTCGGGCGCCGCCTCTCGCAACCGCTCGAGCGTGCCCAGTCCGTCGAGCTCACCCGGCATCATCAGATCGAGCAGCACGACGTCCGGCGACGTCTCCGCCGCCCGCGCCACTCCCGCCGTTCCGTCGGCGGCGTCGCGGACCTCGTAGCCCTCGCTCGCCAGCAACGCGCCCACCATCCGGCGGATGTTGGGCTCGTCGTCCACGATGAGCACGCTCGACATCGCGGGCTACACTCGCGGAATCAGTCGCGCCGTCCGACGAAGCACGTCAGCGCACCGGCGGCGAAACGTCTCCCCCCACCGGGGCGCCGCTTCGCTCGGCCAACAGCTTCGTCGTGAAGCGCTGCCCTTCCGAGATGCGCTCGACCTCCACCGCGATCGAATCGATCGCCTGCTCCATGCGCTCGAGCCTCGCGCTCACGTCGTTCGGCAGCCGTGCCGTGTCGCCGCCCCGCTCGATCTTCTTCGCGTACGCGCGCGCGAGCGGAAAGCCGATCGCTATGACCGGCATCGTCGAGAACAACACGATCGGCACCCACACGCCATCAATCGCCATGTAACGCACCCTCCAGTGAACCCGGCGTCCCCGCCGGGAGAAAGAGTCGAATCGTCGTTCCCCCTCCTGCGCCCGTGGCGCTCTCCGCTGACACTACGCCATCGTGCGCCAGGAGTGTCTGCCGCACGATCGCGAGCCCGAGTCCCGTGCCTCCCGGCTTGTGCGTCACGTACGGTTCCCAGATCCGTCCAAGGCGATTCTCCGGAATCCCCACGCCGCGATCGTGCACCGCCACCTCGACCATCGACCTCCCATCCAGCGCCGCCCGACGCACCGTCACTTCGACGGGTGCGCCCGGCCTGCTCGCCTCCACCGCGTTCAACAGCACGTTGGTGAGCGCGCGTCCCAGCGCGTCGACGTGCCCGGCGATCATTGGTACGTCCTCCGCCACGCTCACCTCCACCGGCGTCTCCGCCGGCACAGCACTCCGCGTTGCGGATCGCACCAACTCGCCCACGTCCACCGGCGCGCGCGGTCCCTCGGGCAACCGTCCGAACAGCGCGAAGCTGCGCGCCATCTCCTCCAACCGCTTCGTCTCCGTCTCCAGCACGTCCAGCGTCTCCGTGAGCGACTCCGGCGACTCTCGCCGCAGCCGCGCGATCGCGAATCGGATCGGCGTCAGCGGGTTCTTGAGCTCGTGCGCGACCTGCCGTGCCGATTCACGAAGTGCAGTCGCGCGCTCCGCCTCCAGTGCGCGCGTTCGGCCGAGTCGCAGCTCCGTCGCCATCTCGCGCATTCGGTTGCGCAGGACGACGAACTCCGGCGCGCCCTTTCTCGGCGGCCCCTCCGGCAGCGGCTCTCCGCGGCCGATCGTCTCCGTCCACCCCACCAACTCGCTCAGCGGCCGGCTCAGATTGCGGCTCAGATGCCCCGCCACCCGCGACGCGATGATGCCGAACAACAGTGCCGCGCCGAGCGCGGCCAGCGCCGCCACCGCCGGCGCACGCCGCGTCATCAGGAATTGCATCTGGCGCCCGCGCAGCAGCCCCTCGTCGAGCGCATGCGCGTGCTCGTCCAGCAGGGCCCGCTGCCCGGGCGTCAGGGGCGCCTTCCGCGCCGCCGTGATCGCGAGATCCCCCGACGCCGCGATCCGCTCCATCGCCGGCGCCGTCCCGAGTAGCGGCAACGCCCGAACCACCGTCAGCTCCCACGCCGCCGCAAGAACTATGGTCGGGATGAGGGCGAAGGCGAGGAGAATCAGGAAGAGCCGAGCGCGGAAACCGACCTGCTTCAATGGCACCGTACGCTGCGCGGGGAGGGGCTTCCGCCGTAACATACTGGCCGCTCCATAGAGCAACCACCCTGCGTAGACCCTCATGCGCGTACATACCGCCTACCGAACCTTCCGGACCGCCAAGCGCCAGGAGATCATCGACATCACCGACGATGTCGAGGCCTGCCGCGCCGCCGCCGGCATCAACGAGGGAATGGTGCTCGTCTCGGCGATGCACATCTCGGCGTCCGTCTTCGTGAACGACCACGAGCCGGGATTGTGGGCGGACATCCTCGATTGGCTCGAGCAGCGCATCGCGCCCTGGGATCCCGCGAAATACCGGCACAACAGCGGGACGGGTGAAGACAACGCCGCCGCCCATCTGAGATCGCTCACCATCGGTCACGAGGTCATCGTACCGGTGACGGCGGGCAAGCTCGATCTGGGCCCCTGGCAGCGTGTGTTCTACGGCGAATGGGACGGACGTCGCCCCAAGCGCGTGGTCTTCAAGGCGATGGGCGACTGACGCGCCCGCTCGTTAGCCTTACGCATCTCATTGGGACACCATAGATTACGCTTCGGCCACCCAAGTCGGCGCGAGCCTTCGGGCCCGCGGCGTCGGGGGTGACCGGTCAATGACGGTGACGGCGTGATCGGTGCCGCCCACTCGAGCCGCGCTTCGCGCGGCGGGCGAGCCGGTCGACGTACGCACCGCGAATCGTCTCTCGCGCGGTCGCCGCGCTCCCCGATCGAATTGGGTCGGGCGGACGCCGCGGATGAGAGCACGGGCGCTGCACTACGGTGCTGGCACGCCCGCTCACATGCCATGCGTCACGTGACGCAAGGGACAGCATGAACTCACGCTCCACGCGGAATGGACCGTCGCGCTCTGGCGCCGCGTTGATCCACCGCGGCCCACAGGCGCTCATCGCGCCGCACGCCGCCTCGGCCAACTACGTGCCTCCGATGCACGCTCCGAACGCGGCTCTCCTCATCGATTTCGACAACGTCACGATGGGGATCCGCTCCGACCTCGGGAAGGAGCTTCGCACGCTGCTCGGCTCGGACATCATCAAGGGGAAGGTCGCGGTCCAGCGCGCCTATGCCGACTGGCGGCGCTATCCGCAGTACATCGTCCCCCTCGCCGAGTCGTCGATCGACATGATCATGGCGCCGGCGTACGGATCGTCGAAGAAGAACGCCACCGACATCCGCCTCGCCGTCGACGCGATGGAGCTCGTCTTCACCCGCCCGGAGATCGGCACCTACATCCTGCTCTCCGGCGACAGCGACTTCGCCTCGCTCGTCACGAAGCTCAAGGAGTACGGCAAGTACGTCATCGGCGTCGGCATCCGCGAATCGTCGAGCGACCTGCTCGTCATGAACTGCGACGAGTACTACAGCTACAACGCGCTCGCCGGCCTCGTGAAGAACTCCGAGGAGGAAGAGGCGACGAAGAAGTGGGATCCGTGGGAGCTCGTCACCGAGGCGGTCAACCGCATGAAGCGCAACGGCGACGTCATGCGCTCCGATCGCCTCAAGCAGGTCATGCAGGAGATCGACAGCACCTTCGATGAGAAGGATCTCGGCATGGCGAAGTTCTCGCGCTTCGTCCAGGATGCCGTGCAGCGCGGTCTGCTCTCGGCGACCAAGCTCGAGAACGGTCAGCTCGAGATCGGGCTGCCCGGCGGCGGCCGTGGCGAGGTACGCGCCGCCGAGGCCGCGACAGCGGTCGACGAGGTCTCGCGCGTCGATGGCGCCGAACCGGCCGAGGACCGCAAGCGTGATGGTCGCGGGCGTCGCGGACGTCGCGGACGCGGACGTGACCGTGAGGAACGCGGACCGCGCGCCGAGCGCGCCGCCGGCGCGCCGGTCGGAGAAGAGACGGCGGCGTTGCCGGAAGCAGGTGAGCATGCGGCGGAGACCCCTGCGCTGCCCATCGCTCCGCCTGTCCGCGAAGCAGCGCCGGCACCGGAACGTGGCGGTCGCCCCGAGCGTCAGGAGCGCGCTCCGCGCGCCGAGCCGACCGAGCAGATCGGCGTCAGCGGTGAGCGGCTCACGCGCGACGAGGCGTTCGATCTCGTCCGCCGTTCCGTCGAAGCGCTCGTTTCCGGCGATGCCGCGGTGCGCGCCAGCGCCGTGCGCGCGAAGGCGCGCGAGCTGCTCGGTCGCGACAGCGAGAGCCTGAGCGATCGTAACTTCCCGCGCATCCTGAAGGACGCGCACGACAGCGACGTGATCGATCTCCGTCGTCGCGGTGACGACTTCGAGATCGCTCGCGCGGTGGAAGCGGAGCCGGTGTCCGAGCAACTCGCGCGGACGGCGGCCGCCAATGCGCCGCCGGCGCCCGCAGCGCCGGCGGCACCGCGCGGCATGGGTCCGCGTGGCGTCGGTGGCCCGCGCGGTCGTGGACGTCCCGGTGCGCCGCCGCCGGATCTGCTCACCATCGGTGTCGTCGGGCCCGCGTCGGGCGCAGCGTCGCTGCCGACCCTCGTGTCGCCGGCCGCTGCAGCCGCAGTCGCAGCACCGGCGGCGGCCGCGACGGTCGCTGCGGAGGCGCCCGCCGAACGTGCGCAGGAGCCGAAGCCCGCGGGCAAGCCGCGCGCGAAAAAGGTAGCCGCGAAGAAGGCCGCGGCACCGCCGGCGCCTGCGCCGACCGCAGCCAGGAAATCGGCAGTGAAGAAGACCACTGCGGCGAAAAAGCCGCGAGCGAAGAAGGTGGCCGCGACCAGCGAGCCCTCGTGAGTCGAGACGCCGCGCCTACCGCGCGGCGTTCTCGTCTCGGGTCGCCGCTCGCGGAAAAATTCTACGATCGCCCCACCGAGATCGTCTCGCGCGAATTGCTCGGCGCGATTCTCGAGTGCACGACGCCGGAGGGTGTCACGAGGGGACGGATTGTCGAGACCGAAGCGTACGTCGGTCCCGAGGATCCTGCCTGTCACGCCGCCGCCGGTCTCACGCCACGGACGGAGTGTCTGTTCGGTCCGCCGGGCATGGCCTACGTCTATCTCATCTACGGCATGTACTGGTGCTGCAACGCTGTCACGCGTGAACGAGGCCACGGGAGCGCCGTCCTCGTGCGCGCCGTTGCACCGGTCGACGGCGTCGAGCTGATGCGCCGCCGTCGGCCGAAGGTGAAGCGCGATCGGGATCTCACCAACGGGCCCGGTAAGCTGTGCCTCGCCATGGGCATCGTTGGTTCCATGACCGGCACCTCTCTTCGCAAAGGACCGGTCGTCATTCGCTCGGGCGACGTCGTGCCCGATCGCGATGTGGTCGTGACGCCGAGGATCGGCATCACGCGCGCTGCAGACTGGCCCCTCCGCTTCTTCGTTCGCGACGATCCGTACGTCTCTCCCACGCCCGCATCCTTCCAGCGGATCACCTACCGGCCATGACTCGTTTCGCCCCTGTCGTCGTCGCTCTCGCGTTGGCCGCCTGTGCGCGCGCACCTCGCACGTCCACGACCGCTCCCACTTCGTCGCGCTCGATGAGCATCCCCGAAGTCTCTCCTCGCGCGCTCCGCGTGTATCGCGACGCGTACGTGATCGACACGCACAACGACATGCCCTCCCGGATCCTCGACGATGGCTACGATGCCGACGTCCGCCATCCGCCGGGCTTCGGCAAGACGGAAGGCAATACGGACTTTCCGCGGCTGGTCGAGTCCGGGATGACCGCCGAGTTCATGTCGGCGTGGGTCGATGCGCCCTACGCGGATCGCGCGGGCGCATCGTTCGCCCGCGCGCTCCAGCACATCGAGACCATTCACGCCTTTGTCGATCGGCACCCGGACAAGCTCCTCTTCGCCACTACCGCCGCCGACGTGCGCCGCGCGAAGGCGGAAGGGAAGGTCGCGATCCTCATCGGCGTGGAAGGCGGCCACGCGATCGAGGGCTCGCTCGATCGTCTGCGCGATCTCCATGCACGAGGGGCGCGCTACCTCACGCTGACGTGGAACAACGGCAACGCCTGGGCTGGCTCGTCGATCGGCGAAGGCCACACGCGCACCGGCGGGCTCACTCCGTTCGGTCGTGACGTCGTACGCGAGATGAACCGGCTCGGCATGCTCGTCGATCTCTCTCACGTGTCGGATTCGACGTTCTTCGACGCCATTGCCGTGTCCACGGCTCCCGTGATCGCGTCGCACTCCAGCGCCCGCGCCCTCAGCGAGGTGCCGCGCAACCTGAGCGACGATCAGCTCCGCGCGATCGCCCGCAACGGGGGCGTCGTCAACGTCAACTTCTACTCGCGATTCATCGACTCGCGCTATCGCGCCGACATCGAGCGTGTGGAAGCGACCGTTCACGCGGCGCGCGTCGCCGCTCGCGCCGCCGGAGAAGATTCGGCCAGCGCGGCCAGGCGCATCACGGCGATGCGCGATTCGCTCGCCGCGGCGATCCCGCCCACGCCGTTCCCCGTCCTCATCGACCACATCGACCACATCGCCAAGGTGGCGGGCGTCGATCACGTCGGACTCGGCAGCGACTTCGACGGGGTGAGCGCGCTGCCACTCGGCATGGAGGATGTCACGCGGCTCCCCCGCATCGCGCAGGCGCTGCTCGACCGTGGGTACTCGGAGGATGACGTCAAGAAGATGCTCGGCGGCAACATGCTGCGCGTCATGACCCGCGTGCTCGACGCCGCGCACGGAACCCCGACCCCCTGACTCGTTGGAGCCGGAGTCACTGGAGTCAGAGTCAAGCGACTCTGACTCGACCCACTAAGATCGAAACGGCCTCGGGGAGCAGAAAGCTTCCCGAGGCCGTTCGCATTCCCGCATTCCCTCATTCCCGCATCATCTCACCCGGTCGATCGAGCTGCCGATGTTGTAGCGGATGCCGCCCTCGAAGGCGAAGCTGACACCGGTCCCACCGCCCGGAGCGGTGAGGAAGAATCTCTGCTGTGTCGGCGACCCGACCACCTGTCCGAAGTAGGAGAACTGCGGAGTGCGCACCTGCAGTCCCCCGATGAACGTCGGCGAGAAGCTCGTCTTCTTCGACTGCACGCTGTCGAGCGCCACCTGATAGCGCGCCGGCGTCGCGAAGCTTCCGGTGAAGCTCGCGCTGCCGATCTGGTTCAACCCCAGGCCGAGGCCGAAGTACGGGTGGTACCTGGCCGACTGCATGGGAAACACCATCGCCGCCATCTGGAAGCGCCGCACGTTCTTCAGCGCCACGCTCCGGAAGAAGGAGCTGTCCGTATCACGGTCCAGGAACTGTCCCGTCGTGTTCAGGAAGGCCTGGTCGAAGGATAGGTACAGGCCCGCGCGCGAACGCGTGATCAGCCAGTCGACGCCAACCTGCGGCGCAAATGAATGTTCGGTGCTCGCGGAGGAGTAGAGCTGACCGCCACCCTTGATCCCCCAGAACCACGCGTCCCGGAAAGGCCGCCCTTCCTGGGCAGCACTCGGCCGCGGCAGCAGTGCTGCCAGCGCGATGGCCGCTGTCACGACACGAATGAGTCGCATTTGTAAGAAACCTCGAAAAGAGAGAGCTAATGCCGCAGCCGCCGGCGATTGCGGGCTCATGTCTGGGACGAGGGGGCCTGCTTCCGGGTCACGGGGATGGCCGCCCGGCACCTCTGGAACGCCGAGTGCAAGGGCTGTCCGGACGGTCGATTCGCGTCATACTATTGATGAGACGATCGCACCCCCCATGCCGCCCGGAGGAGCCCGTGTCGTCCATCCTCCCCGATGCGTCGAGCTTCGAAACACCAGTGTACGGCACGGTGTTCGGCGAGCGCGCTCGTGTGGTGCTCCGCCTGCGCGAAGGCGATCAGCTCATTCTCGTCCCCGACCCACCAGGCGTCGAACAGCCGAGCGTGTGGGTCCACGCGCCGGGTGGCGACGTCATCGGACATCTCTCGCCCGACGTCAACCGTTGGCTTGCACCCAAGATGATGGAAGGCGCGCGCTACGGCGCGCGCGTTCTCAGCATCGGTGAGCCCGGTACGGAGAGCTGGAAGCGGTTGGTCATCGCCGTGCGTCGCGTGTAGGGCAACGCCGCGGACGCGCTCAGATCAACGCCAGCTGCCGCCCCACGCGAATGAACGCGCCGATCGCCTCGTCGAGGTCGGCTCGCGTGTGCGCCGCGGAGATCTGACAGCGAACGCGCGCTTCGCCCTGTGGCACGACTGGAAAGCCGAACCCGGTCACGAACACGCCCTCATTGAGCAGCATCTCGCTCATCTTGATCGCTGCCGCCGTCTCTCCGACGATGATCGGAATGATCGGCGTCTCGCCCGGTAGCGGAGAGAAGCCCGCTTCCACGATACGCTCGCGGAAATAGCGCGCGTTGTCGCGCAGGGTCTGAACGCGCTCGGGGTGTGCTTCGATGAACTCCACCGCGGCAAGCGAGCTCGCGGCGACCGTGGGCGGTAGCGCGTTGGAGAAGAGCTGCGGACGCGACCGCTGCGTGAGGTAGTCGCACAGCGCCGCCGATCCGGCGACGAAGCCACCCGCTGCACCGCCGAGCGCCTTGCCCAACGTCGAGGTGATGACGTCCACCTCGCCGAGGACGCCGAAATGCTCGGCCGTCCCGCGCCCCGTCTTTCCCAGCACCCCCGTCGCGTGCGAGTCGTCGATCGCCAGCACGGCGTCGTAGTCGCGCGCGATCTGCAACAGGTCCGGCAGCGGCGCGATCGAGCCTTCCATCGAGAAGACGCCGTCACTCCAGATGATGCGCCGCTTCGCCGAACGGCCCGCCGCCAGCTTCGCTCGGAGATCGTCCAGATCGACGTGCTTGTAGACGCCCGTCTGGCACTTCGTGATCGACTTGGCGAGCCGGATCGAGTCGATGATCGATGCGTGGTTCAGCGCGTCCGAGAGAACGAGATCCCCCTCCTCGACCACGGTCGCGGTGAAGCCTTCGTTCGCGTTCCACGCCGACACGTACGACATCGAATCCTCGGTGCCGACGAACCGCGCCAGCGCCCGTTCGAGTGCGCGATGGATGGTGAACGTGCCGCAGATGAAGCGCACGCTCGCCGTACCGGCGCCGTACCGGCGCAACCCGTCGATTCCCGCTTCCACGACGTCGGGCTCGGCAGCCAGTCCGAGATAGTTGTTCGACGAGAGGATCAGCACCTCTCCGCGCCCCTCCATCTGGACGCGCGCCGATTGGGGCGAATCGAGGAAGTTCAGGCGCTTGTAGACCTTGTCGTCGCGCAGCTGCTGGAGCTTCGCTTCCAGGCCGGCGGTGAACGCGGCGTTCGTCGTCATCGGTGCGTTGGGTGGAGCGGCTGCGTCAGTAGACTTCGAACACGACCTTGCCGGCGCTCCCGCTCTTGATCGCCGCGATCGCGTCGTCGAATCGTTCGAGGGGGAACCGATGCGTGATGACCGGCGTCGGATCGAACTGTCCCGAACGGAGGAACTGGGACATCTGGATCCAGGTCTCGTACATCCGGCGTCCCACGACGCCGTACACCGTGATCCCCTTGAAGATGATCTCGGTGGCGAAGTCGATTTCCATCGGCTTGGCCGGGATGCCGAGCATCTGCACTCGCCCGCCCACACGCACGAGCTTGAATGCCTGATGGATGGCGCTCGGTACTCCCGACATCTCGAGCACGACATCCACGCCGAGGTCGCCCGTCGCGCGTCGCACGGCGTCCTCCGCCTCCTGCGGCGTGACCGCATCGTGCGCGCCCATCGTGCGGGCCAGCTCCAGGCGCGTCGCGTTCACGTCGCTCGCGATGATCCGTGACGCACCCGCCGCTCGGCAGATGCCGACCGCGAACAGGCCGATCGGTCCGCAGCCGGTGACCAGCACCGTCGAACCGGGGACCTCGGTGTTCGTCAGCGACGTGTGGAAGGCGTTGCCCATGGGGTCGTGGATGCCGCCGACCTCGTAGGTCACCGACTCGTCCAGGTGCCACACGTTCGTCGCCGGCATCGCGATGTAGTCCGCGAAGCACCCGTCGCGATCGACCCCGATGATCCGCGTGTTCGGGCAGACGTGCGCGTTGCCCGTGCGACAGAGGTGACATCGGCCGCACACGATGTGGCCCTCGGCCGTCACGCGATCGCCTTCGCGAACGTCCGTCACCAGGTGACCGACCTGCACGACGTCGCCGGCGAACTCGTGTCCCACGGTGAATGGCGGCCGGCAACGCCCCTGCGCCCACGCGTCCCATTCGTAGATGTGCACGTCGGTGCCGCACACTCCGGCGCGGCGCACCCGGATCAGCACCTCGTTGTCTCGGATCGTGGGCTGCGGAACGTCACGCAGTTCGAAACCGGGGCCGGCGGTCGCCTTCACCAACGCTCTCACGGACAGCACACTCGCTATGCGGGACACGCACGCACGGCCGCGTCGTCGGTCGTTCGCGCCCTCGAAACCTCGCCGGTACGAGTGAGCGAGGGAAGTGCAGGAGCTGTGCGAGCGACGCGCCGCGATCGCGCATCTCGTTGTGTGATGCGCGATTCGCTATTGCGTGCGAATTGCAGTGTTCCTATATTCGCGCAAGTTGCTCGTTATTCGCGCGCGAGCTCGACCGAGACTCGCGCGATGCAGGACGAGACTGGCGCGTGCGACGAGGGTACTGCGTGGGTTCTCCCCGCCACGAGTTGCAGATGACATCGAACACCGCGAGCGCCCCGTGCATCGCGGCCTGCTTCAACCCCGCGACCGTCGCTGCGTCGACGGCCAGATCGCCAGCCGCCAAATCCCTCGCGCGCGAGCTGTCGCGCGTCATTCACACGTCAGGCACACACACTCGGCGGGCCGCAACCGCGTTACTGCGTGCAACCGCAGGGCGTCATGCCCACGATGAGCACGGCGACACACCGTCCATGCTCACACCGACTCCAGTGGCCGATGCCGACTCCGCGGTCAAGAATTTGCGGATTGCCGGCTCGGCCGTCTTACTGCAGAACTTTCGAGAGGTGAGACGCTTTCACTTCTGCAGCGCAAGCGTCGCCGTGTAGCCTGGCGACGCAATGACGTCACCGACTCGCCATGAGAAGGTGGCGCGGTGGGAAGGACGCTCCGGCATCCGACCACTGGCTCGTACGAACCACCGGGGGTTCGATCGAGCGTTCCACTCCTTCATCGGAGATTACCATGGCAGCTCGGAAGAAGGCCGTTAAGAAGGCGGTTCGGAAGAAGGCCGTTAAGAAGGCGGTTCGGAAGAAGGTCGTCCGCAGAAAGGTCGCCAAGAAGGCCTTGCGCAAGAAGTAGTCGGTTCGTCGTCGCATAACGGAGAAGCCGGCGCGATTGCGCCGGCTTCTTTCGTTCAGCCCCTCGCTCCATCGGATTCAGCGCGCGTAGCGCGCCAGTGCCAATTCGACGATACGAGCGATCAGAGCGCCATGATCGATCCCGTGCTTCTCCGCCGCACGAGCGAATTCCCCCGTGCGCTCCAGGTAGCAGTTGGGATTCACCTCGATCACGTAGATCTCGCCGGACGGCGTCACGCGGAGGTCGACCCGCCCGTAATCCCGGAGACGGAGTGCGTGGAACGCTTCGACCGCCACTGCCTGCATGCGCTCGGTCAATTCCGGTGTGAGGTCGGTCGGAAAGATCGACTTCGTTCCGGCGAATTCGGCGCCGGTCTCCGCATCTCCGCCCGTGCCGCCTTCGCCCCACTTCGCTTCCCAGCTCGCGACCTTCGGGCGATCACTCGGAAAGGCGCTGAAATCGAGCTCGATCACCGGCAGCGCGATCGGCGCCTCGTTGCCGAGCACCCCGACATAGAACTCGCGGCCGTCGACGAACTCTTCCACCAGCACCGGCGACTGGAACTCGCGCTGCAGGCTGTCCATCGTCCCCAGGAGCTCCTTCACGTCCCGCACCACGCTCTTCGACGTGATGCCGAGTGATGCGTCCTCCTGCGGAGGCTTCACGATCAACGGAAACCGCAGATCTCCCACGTGATCCAGCGCGCCACGGAAGACCGTCGCGAACTGCGGCGTCAGGATCTCGTGGAAGCGCAGGATCTTCTTCGTCAGGCTCTTGTCCCCCGCCATCAACAGCCCGGCGGGACTCGATCCGGTGTACCGGCATCCGAGCAGGTTGAGCAGCGCGGCGACGTTCGATTCCAGTGCGCTCTTGCCGCCGAATGACTCGGCGAGATTGAACACCAGCCCCGGATCGGCTTCCTGCAGTGCGGCGATCACGGGGTTCACCTCGTCGGCGACTGCCGTTCGCGAGACGTCGTGCCCGAGATCGACGAGCGCCTGCTCGATCTGCCCGAGTACGGGATCCTCGGGTGGTTCTGCCGCGTCTGCGCCATGCAGCAGCGTGACCCTCATCGCGCCGCCTCGCGACCGGACGTGCCCCCACCGTGCGTGTATCTCCAGTGCATCATCACCGCGGTGCCGAACGCGGTGAGCTCGATCAGCGTGGCTGCCTCCAGTCCGCTCACGCGCAACGTGAGCGTTGCGGCGCGATCGCGCAGCGTCCGCACCAGCGCACGGACCATTGGCGGAGACTCTCCAGTCCAGTACGCGACTCGCGTCACCAGCTCACCTTCGTGCTGACTGAGAAAGCGCGCGGCGGGTTCTCCTGCCGGCGAGTCGGCCGGCCGCGCGAAAACGCGGAGGAGGTCACCGTCGAATTGCCGACCATCGCCCAATGGAAACGGCTCCTCGTCGAGCGCGTAGTGCTCGCTCACAGTCCAGTCCATCGCGCCCACCGGAAGATCGTCTTCCGATATCTCCGGCACGGCCGGCGACTGCGGCCCGACCTCTCGCATGATCGAATCCATCCATTCGAGCTTGCGAAGCGCTTCCCAGCCCGCGTACTCCGTCTTCCAGTCGAGCCTCGGCGTCAGCCACACCGCGAACGTCTCGGCGAAGTCCTCGTCCGGATGCTTCTGCGCGTACCACCCGAGGATGTGCCTCACGTATGCGCGTGAGAGCGGATCGGCCGCATATCGCTCGTGATACGGCCGCGCGTAGTCGCCGAAGTTGTTGGCGAAGTCGGCGCGGTCGTACAACTGGAATGCATAGTTGATCGCGTGCCCCGCCTCGTGACGCAGATAGCGCATCGCTTCCTCGTCACCCTCGACGGCGCCGGCCTGCTCGGCTTCGATTCGCTCGAGTCGTTGATCGGCGAGATAGAACGGCACGCCGATCAGCGGCGTTCCGTCTGGACAACCCCATTGATCGCTCAGGTACACTGGCGGGCGGAACGTCACGCCTCGCTCGGCGAGCTCAGAGTACAACCGCTCGACCAGGCGCTCGACGCGCGTCCCCTGGATCTCGAGTCCGAGATCGGAGATGCGTCGTCCGAGCAGCTCACTGCGCTCGATGTCCCATTCGGCCGGTCGTTCGTCCACGCTTTCCTGCGGGCAAGGCGCGTACCGAGCACAGCGAAAAAAAGACGGCGCCCCGGTTTCCCGGGGCGCCTCGATCACTTTCGCGGTTCAGACGCGGATCAGGCCGCGTGTGCTCCCTCCGTCCGCTCGTCTTCTGGGGCAGGTGCCCAGATGTAGGCCGAGAAGCGAGGGGCAGCCTCGGAAAGCGGGTGCCCTCCCGAGATCACGATGCCGACCGGTTCGTCGTGCGTAGTGCCTGAGTTCTTCTTCATATGATAGCGCTAGAAAACGGGGTGTCCCCGGAACGGTCGGGGACGCCCTCTGCAAGGCACCTTGGGTGCCAGCGAGGTCAGATTTGGATGTCGTTGTATTTTAACGACTTGCTGCGCCCTCTGCCGCGCCATGTGCGGCTGTCGTGTCCCTGTGACACGACACGGAGCGTCTCAGAGTGTGTCCTTTGGAAACACTCTCAGGCGAGCGCCTTCCTGGCCATGAACGTGTTGGCGTTGCCCGCCTCTACCGTGACTTCCCAGCCACGGTACCGGCGCTGCAGTTCCTCCAGAGAGACTGGAGCGCGCTTGCCGGCGGCAATCGTCTGAACGAGGTGCACTCCCCCATCGGCGGTGGCGCTCTGAAGCACCTGGATCACTCGCGCGCGCTCGGCAGAGCTCAGTCCGGTGAACGCGGCCGGCGTGTAGATCACGACCGAGAGGAGCGAATCGGGCGTCCACGAGTCCAACCCAGTGGTCGTCGCACGAATGCGCTCCCCAAGTCCCGCCTGTTCCGCCGCGTCCATCACCCGCTGCACCTCGGACCCGTCCGCTAGCGCCGTCACTTCGCAACCGTGTGCCGCGAGGTAGAGCAGGGCGCGATTTTCGTCCGGCGTACCGGCGACGAGCACCTTGGCCTCGGCGGTCATCGGCTGGACCGCACGGACGACCACATCGTCAGGGCTCAGCCCCCAGTGTTCCGGACGCTTGAGCTCGCTGAGAAGTCTGATCCGCTGCTTTCGCCACGTCGCGTAGCTCGGCAGACGCAACCGCTTGAAGATGATCCGGTCGACCTCGTCCCAGAGAAGGAGCTCGGTAAGCGCCAGCTGCTGCTCGTCGGCGAGCACGCGAACCGCTTCGTCCCCGATCGATAGGAGAACGCTGCGCGGAACCGATTCCTTGTAGTTCTCGATCTCGCGTTCCACGAATAGCTCGTATTCGTGCTTCAGCGAGCGAGATGGCCGCTGCGGCATGCGAGGGGGGAGAAGGAACTGTGAGGGACAACACAAAGTAGACCCGGCGGCCAATCGCGCAAGTGGCGGCGCCGAGCGGGGTTATCGCGCACTCTTGCAATCGCCCGTACGAATGTTGGCGAATGTTGGCGAGGCGCGCGCCTCGGATTGAGCATGGCGACGTCTCGCGGCATCTTGCGTCACCCATCCTGACGCTGTCCACGCTACGCAGAGGACCGATGCCCGAACTGCCCGAGGTGGAAGCCGCGCTGGAATTCCTCCGCTCGCGCGTGCGAGGGCGCACGATCCTCGGCGTGCGGCTGCTGCATCCCTCGCTGCAGCGACGGCTCGCGCCGGAGCAGTTGCGCGCCCTCGCCGGCGCGCGCATCACACGCGTCGAGCGTCGCGGCAAACATCAGTTGCTGCACCTCGATGATGGTCGCGTGCTGCACGCACACTTCCGCATGAATGGCGATTGGGCGCTCGCGGAAACAGCCGCTCCTCTGCCGCGCTTCGCGCGTGCTGCCATCGACCTCGATGATGCGACGTCGTTGATGTTCGTCGACTCGCGCGCGCTCGGCACGATTGACCTGCATCCAGCCGGAGTTCCGCTCGATCTCGGGCTCGGGCCCGACGCTGCCGATCCGGAGTGGACGGCCGCGCAGCTCGCCGACGAGCTGGCTCTTCGTCGCGGCCCGATCAAACCGGCCCTGCTGGATCAACGTCTCGTCGCGGGGCTGGGGAACATCTACGCCGCGGAGTCGCTCTGGCGCGCACGCATCAGTCCATTCGCGTCCTGCAATGCGATTCCGCGTCCGCGCGTCATCGCGTTGCGTGAGGCCATCGACGCGGTGCTCCGACGTGCGACCGGTTCGCGGTACACCGACGACGACACCGTCACCCTCGACGTCTATGATCGTGAGGGGCTCCCCTGTCGCCGTTGTCGAACGCCGATCGAGCGTGCGGTTCAGGCGGGGCGCAGCACGTATTTCTGTCCGACCTGTCAGCCTTCCGAACCCGCGCCGCGCAACGCTGCAAAGAAGACTTCGAAGAAGACTTCGAACAAGAAGACTTCGAAGAAGAAGACTTCGAAGCAGACTGCAAAGAAGTCTCTGAAGAAGACCACAAAGAAGGCGGCGAAAAAGGCGCGACGCTCACGCCGCGCCTAGCCCAGCGCGTCGAGCAATGCATGATTGAAACGGGAGTTGCTCGAAGCGCTTCAGTCCAGTGCTTCGAGCAACGCTCCCTTGATATAGCCCGTCTCCGGAATCGTCAGCACTTCGGGATGATCCAGCGGCTGTCCGCGCAGCTCTCGCAGCACCAAGCGTCGGCCGCTGTCCGCTGCCGCTTCCTCGAGCATCTCGAGGAAGAGCGGTTTGGTGAGATGATAGGAGCAGCTCGCGGTGAAGAGCATTCCGCCCGGAGCGAGGATGCGCATCGCGCGAAGGTTGATCTCCTTGTAGCCGCGAAGCGCGCCAGGTAGAGCGGGCCGCGTCTTCGCGAATGCGGGCGGATCCAGCACGATCGTGTCGAAGCGCGCGCGCTCGCGCTCCCGTGCCTTGAGGTACTCGAACGCATTCGCTTCGACGAACTCGCCGTTCGCGAGCGCGTTGCGACGGAAATTCTCCTCCGCGCGCACGAGTGCGTGCGCACTGGCGTCGAGCGCCACGACGTGCTCGGCGCGTCGTGCGAGATGAAGCGCGAACGAGCCGTGATAGCTGAAGCAGTCGAGCGCGCGGCCACGCGCCACGCTGCCGGCGAGCGCGCGGTTCTCGCGCTGGTCGAGGAACGCGCCCGTCTTCTGTCCGCGCCATGGCGCTGCCAGATAGCGCACGCCGTGCTCGTCCACCTCGATCTCGTCTGGCACCGTGCCGGCGAGCAGTTCGACGGTAGCATCGAGTCCCTCCTTGTGGCGCAGCGGCACGTCGTTCCGCGCGAGGATGCCCGCCGGTTCGACGAGCTCGCTCAGTACGGCGAGGACGTCGGCGCGGAACCGCTCGAGGCCGGCACTCATCAACTGCACGACGAGCCAACGGTCGTAGCGGTCGACGACGAGCGATGGGATCAGGTCGCCTTCACCGTGCACGAGCCGGTACGCGTTCGTGGTGCGTCCCAGCTCGCTGCGCCGTGCGATGGCGCGCTCGAGCGTGCGTCGCCACCACGCTCGATCGATCGTCGCATCAGGATCGCGATCGAGCAGGCGGAGTGAGATCTCCGAGCGCGGGCTCCACAATGCGACGCCGAGTGGCTTGCCTCGCTGATCCAGGACGCGAGCGATACCGGGCTCGGCGTCGGGCGGAGCGATGACGTCGCTGCGATAGATCCACGGATGTCCCGCGGTCCATCGTCGTGCTCCTTTGGTGGAGACCGTCGCGTTGCGCATGGCGCAAGCTACAGCGAAGCGAGTGTGCGTGAGTCGTGCAGTGCGTCGCACGCCGCCGATAAACCCTTGAATCCCCGCGCGCGAATCGATATGCTTCGGACCCTTCTCCGGTCGCGCGATGTTCTGGCGACGGAGTCGGTGGCGAACGATGGAGCACTTGAGTCGCGCTCTTCGTTCGATTACGATGCAAGGCTCACCGCGAGAGCAATGATGTCGCGGACGCTATTTGAAAAGTGAAGGATTGAGGATGGGTTGTCGGCGTTTCTAGTCTTTTTTCGCCGGCGATCGATTCGTGGGAAATGGAATCTTTACCGACGCTCATTATGCGTTCGTCGTGTTGCCGGGCAGGCACCTGGTGTGTGCCCGTGTAGGACGCGGATGGCAGGTGGGCATTGGTAGGTAGATTGCGAGGCAATGCGCGTAGTTCTGCTTGGCGGAATTTGTAGTCAAGCGAGAGAAGGCATGTGGGGGATGCCTGGGCACACGGAGGCGATGAAGGCCGTGGTAAGCTGCGAGAAGCTCGGGGGAGTGGCACACACGCGATGATCCCGAG
>DASVNI010000033.1:0-11345 GCA_036383935.1 Gemmatimonadaceae bacterium
CGAGGGGATCACCTCGGCGGGCCACCTCAAGGTGCTGCAGGAGATCGGCTGCACCCATGGCCAGGGGCCACTGTTCTCGCCCGCGGTTGACGCGACCGGCATCTCGGCGATGCTGGTGCAGCGACCCTGGTAGTTGGGAACTGCCACTCCCAGTAGTGAGTACTGAGTCCCAGGTACCGGGACTGGCATACTGGCTCCCGGAAAGCGGGCGAGATCTCGCGCGGGGTCAGACACTGGGGTCAGACACTGGGGTCAGATGGGGTCAGATACCGAAGGTGTCTGACCCCTTGGCGCATTGGGGCCCGACACCCTTTGACTCTGAGCTCAACTGCGTGCTCAACGCCGCGGCGCGACGTTTGCCGGGCTGTTCCGAGACTTCTTACAGCCTCGTGAGCGTGGTCGGGCAGACTTCCCGTCTCCGTCGCGGATTCGTCACGCTCTGGCGAAAGCGCGGGACGTAGTGGAGGTTCACGATGTACCGCGGCGAAGTGGCCGACGGACGGATCGTGACACGCTCGTGGCTCGGGAGCGTGACGCAATGGTAGCTCTCCTTACAGTCTGGTGTTGTCCGATCTGCCGCGGCCGGCTCGCGGAAGAGATCAAGGACGCGCGGCTCTGCTGCGTGCGATGCGGCACACCCTTCGAGGTGATCGCCGGCATACCGGATCTGCGCGTGGCGCGTCCGTCCTGGGTCGACGTCGACGCCGATCGTGAAGGAGCGCTCCAGCTGGATCGCGACACGCGCGGTGAGACGCTCGAGGCGGTGATCCGTCGCGTCTTCGCCAGGCAGCCGCATCGCACCGCCGCTGAGGTGGACTATCGCGTGCGGCAGGTGCTCGCGTCGCCCGGGCGGCTGCATCGACAGGTGCACGGATGGCTGCGCAGTGTCGCACTCACGCCTGGCTACGTGGACGTCGGGTGTGGGCCGGGGTTGCTGCTCGCGGCCTCGGCCCAGGACGGTGTGTCTGGTCTGGGCATCGACGCGTCGCTCGAGTGGCTCGTCATCGCGCGGCGGATGATCCAGGCGCATGGAGGACGCGCCACCCTCTGTGCCGCGCTCTGCGAGGCGCTTCCCCTGCCCGACGGTTCGGCGCCGGCGATCGCGTCGCTCGACGTGATCGAGCACTGCGGCGATCAGCGCCGGCACCTGCGCGAGATCGATCGCATCGCCGCACCATCGGCTGCGTTCGCGCTCGCGACGCCGAACCGCTTCAGCGTCACGGCCGAGCCACACGTGGGCGTGTGGGGCGTGGGTTGGCTTCCGGCGCGGTGGCAGCGTCGATACGTGCGACTGCGGAGCGGGAAGCCGTACGACTTCGTGCGCCTGCTCAGCGTGCCCGGATTGAAGCGACTCTTGAAGCGAGAGACGCACTTCGACGGGCGCTTCATCGTGCCGCGCATTCCCGACGAAGAGATCGAGCTGTTCGAAGAGCGGCGCGCGAAGCTCGCGCGAACGTACAATCGCATCGCCGAGCGCCGGATGCTCCGCTGGCCGCTGTTCGCGATCGGTCCGTTCTTCCGCTTCGTCGGCGTGCGGCGCAGCGATGTCGGCAGGCGCGCAGCGCGCATGCCCACCGAGCTCGCCGTTCCGATCCGGCGCGGCGACGAGGTGCGCGCACCGGAGCACGCGCCGCGTCCGTCACCGCGTCGCGACCCAGCACATCCGCCAGCACCGCGCGGCGATTGACATCTGTCGCACGTCGTTCGTGACGTCAGCGTGACGCGCGCGTAACGCGACGCGCGCTGCCGTGTGTTTGTCATTCGACGACACAATTCGCGCGCAGCATTCGACACGAAAGTCGACATGAATCACACGTTGACTTTGCTCTCGCGTGTCGTTGATCTTGCGTCCAGACACCACATCTCGCAGGGGCTTTCGATGGCACGCAAGCATTACTTGCTCGTGAGCGACTTCGATCAGACGTTGAGCTTCAACGACTCCGGTCACGTGATGAGCGACATGCTGGGCATCAACGACTTCGCAGGGCGCGTCGCCGGCCTGTCGCGGTTGAATCTCGTCCAGTCGGGCGCCGAGCTGACCTATCTCATCCTGCACGATCCTGAATTCCGCCGCGTGCGGCGCACCGATCTCGTGGAGGTCGGTCGTCGCATCCGACTCAAGCGCAACATCCCGCTGCTCACGTCCTTCCTGGAGAACGGGATCGACGGGCACTGCTTCGACTTCTACGTCGTCTCCGCCGCGCCGGAGGACGTCGTGCATTCGGCGCTCGCCGGCATCGTTCCGCCCGAACGCATCATCGCCACGCGCTTCGTCTACGACGAGCACACGGGCGAGGTGACGTCCATTGCTCGCGTGCCGGCGGGCTACGGCAAGGTGGCGGCGGTGGACGAGCTGCGCGACCGCCTTGGCGTTCCAGGCGACCGGATCGTGTACGTCGGCGACGGCAGCTCGGACATCCACGTGATGCTCCACGTGAACCGGTGCGACGGGCTGACGATCGCCGCGTCCGAGGCACGCTTCATCGCGCGCATCGCACAGCGCACCGTGATGAGCGACGACGCGCTGAGCGTGCTCATTCCCGTGCTCGAAGACATCCTGGGCTACAACCGCAACCAGATCCGTGCGCTGTTCGAGCACCACGGCGTGCTGATCCAGGAGTGGGACCGCATCCGCACCGACTGGCTCACCATCCGCGAAGGTGCCGGCGAGATCCTCACGCCGATATCGACTCCTGCGGTAGCGCCCATGCCCGCATGGTGAACGAGCTCGGATACGTCGCCGGCCTGGTGACGGTCGCGTCGTTCCTGCCGCAGGTGGTGCGCGCGTGGCGCACGCGGCAGACGCGCGACCTGTCGCTCGCGTCGCTCGCCCTGCTCATCACGGCGGGCTCGATGTGGATTCTCTACGGCGCGCTGTCGCGCGACTGGCCGGTGGTGGCGACGAACAGTGGGATGGTCGGGCTGCTCGTACTGCTGGCGATGGCCAAGGTGAAACACGGGTGAGACGGCGTGCTGTCATCCCGAGCGAGCGCAGCGAGTCGAGGGATCTGCACTTCCCTGGGACGCTTCAACCGGCTTTGCAACGACGGAACGCGGATCTCGAACGGCGATCTCGCGGAAAGGGCAGTGTTTCAAGGGGTCAGAGTCTGTGACTCTGACCCCAGCACCAGCCTCACTGAAGCTCTTCTCCAGTGACAACCCGCCACGTATCCCGCGCGATCAGCAGCTCCTCATCCGTCGGGATGACCCACAGCTCGACGCGCGAGCCGGCGGCGTCGATGCGACCCTCCGAGCCCGTGAGCGCGGCGTTCTTCGCGGTGTCGAGGGAGATGCCGAGCCAGTCCATCTCAGCGCAGATCCGGGCGCGCACGTCGGGAGAGTTCTCGCCGATTCCTCCGGCGAACACGATCGCGTCGGCGCCGTTCATCGCCGCGAGGTAGGAGCCGAGGTACTTCTTCACCCGGTAGCAGAACAGGTCCACGGCGAGCCGCGCCCGGCGGTCGCCGTGCTCGGCCTCCTCGGCGAGCAGCTCGCGCATGTCGGCCGTCAGCCCGGAGAGGCCGAGGAGTCCGGACTGCTTGTTGAGCATCGAGTCCAGCTCGTGGAGTGAGAGTCCCTCCTTCGCCGAAACGAAATCGAGGATCGCCGGATCGATGTCGCCGGAGCGCGTCCCCATCACGAGCCCCTCGAGTGGGGTGAAGCCCATCGACGTGTCGGCCGACTTGCCGCCGACGATCGCACAGGCCGACGCGCCATTGCCGAGGTGCAGCGTGATGATCTTCGTGTTCTCGCGCGCCCGCCCGGTGAGCTGACGGTAGCGATAGGCGACGTACCGGTGCGACGTCCCATGGAAGCCGTAGCGCCGGACACGGTGGCGGCGGTAGAGCTGATACGGGATCGCGTAGAGGTAGGCGGTGTCGGGGAGACTGTGATGAAATGCCGTGTCGAACACGGCGACCTGGGGAATGCCGGTGCCGAGCGCGCTCCTCGCCGCCGCGATCCCGCGGAGGTTGTGCGGATTGTGGAGGGGCGCGAGCTCGATCAGCTCCTCGAGCTCACGACGCACCTCGTCGTCGATCCGGGTCGAGTGCGTGAACCGCTCGCCCCCGTGCACGACGCGATGCCCCACCGCCTCGATCTCCGCGACGCTCTCGATCGCCACGCCCGAATCGGGGCCCGCGAGCCAGGTGATGACGTGCTCGACCGCCGCCGCATGATCGCGGATCGGTGCTGTGGTCTTCACGGGTGGCGCGTTCGCCGCAGCCAATGTCACGATCGCCTGGCCGCCGATGCGCTCCACCTGTCCGCGCGCCAGACGCCGGTCGCGTGATTCGGCGATCGCGGCGCCGTCCGTATCGATGAGCTGGAACTTGAGTGACGACGAGCCGGCGTTGAGGACGAGGATGCGCACGTGGGGTGGGAAGAGCGTGACGGATCAGACCCTGGACATGGAGAATGATCGACGACCGTCGCCCTCTTCGACAGGGACCGCTATCCCCCCCAGCCGCTGTGTCGCTTCGGTTTCGCGCGCCTGGTGCGCTTGGTCGCCTTCGGCTTCGCCGGAGTGCTCTTCTTCGCGCTGATCTTACGCTCCGTCAGCGCGCTCTCGAACTCGCGCTGGCGCAGGGTGGAATACGCCTCCATGCACTTGGCCCGCGCCGGCGCCCAGAGGAGCCCTTCGCTCGCGGTGCGCTTGCGGCATTCGTCGGCGCGGTAGGTAAGCCAGTTTCGCTGCGTCGCGCGCAGCCGCTGGACGGTGGCCGGCTCCGAACCGCGCCGGGTGCTCCCCTCCGTCTTCAGATGCGAGATCAGCTTCTGGTAGCTGCTGTCGAGCTTCACGTCCGAGCGTTTCAGGTAGCCGTCGAGGCAACGCTGCTGATCGTCGGCCGCCGGAGAGGCGCACGCCGGGCTGACGAAGGCGTTGGCGGAGGACGCGGGGGCCGCTGCCTTCACAGCGGCCGGCGCGGGTGAAGTGGCCGCGCTGTCGGCGTCCGCCAGCGCTCCCGGCGACTCCGTCTCGGTACGAGCCACGGGCTCTGGAGTGCCGAAATACCGCCCGCGGGGGAAGACGACAGCCGAATCGTAGCCGGCGAGCAAGAGGTCGTGCGTGAGCGAGGAATCGCGCGCGTGCGCCGCCGCCGTCTCGGTACGCGCCTCGTCGACACACGCCCACTGCACTGCCAACGCGGCCAGCACTAGTGAAATCCTGAGCGGTCTCATCCTGACGCCTGAAGAGGATGCCGACCGCAGATGCGAAAGCTGGGCCGCCAGCGAGCGCCACTGTCCCGACTGCCGTACCTCACTCTGTGGCCGCCTGCCCGCCGGGGGCACGCGCATTGCGCCCCCAGCCCGCTCCTAAGACGACATACGTCGCACGGTGCGGACGAATGTGGCGGCATCGTCGCCGTCCACCGTGCCGCCCCACCCGGAATCGTCCCACGGGAGACGCCGCGGACGAGAGTCAGGAGGTACAGATGAACTCGAAGGAATTCACGGAGCGGATCGTCCGCTGGCGCACGGCCGGCGCGGCGATCGCGCTGAGCACGACCATCGCCGTCGGCGCGGGTGCGCAGCAGACGGAGACGACAGGTGGTGCGACACCACGCACCATTCCCTGCCCGACGGCGCAGGCGAGCCCCAGCGCCCCGACCGCCGCGGCCGGGGTGAGCGGCGCAACGTACGGTACGCCGTCGGCGACGAGCACGACCGGTGCAACGACCGCAACGACCGCAACGCCGTCCGACGCGGCGACCACGGCGGGGGTGGCGACTACCACGACGCCGAACACTACAGCGACGAACCCTGACAACCGCTTCAAGGGTCTCAACGCGACGAACGGCGCGAACGGCGTCGGCGCGGATACGACGACGACCGGCAAGAAGACCGCGATCGTAGCGGGCAGCCTGCCCGCGGATAGCGCCGAGGCGCGCGCGGTGAGCGCGACGGCCTGCGCCCCGGCGACGAAGGATCACAGCTAGGAGGCATGTAGCATGCAGCCCTCGACGGCCGTCGGGTCAGTCGAGCACGAGCGTCGCCGCGCGGTGCCACTGGAGCCTCGCGGCACGCTCCTCACCGGAGGGCCGCACATGCCGAGAACAGCGCTCAACTTCATCGCTCCCGTCGTCCGGCAGTGTATCGACGAGTGCGTGCGGTGCCACGAAGTCTGCCTGTCGACGATCCCCTACTGCCTCGAGCAGGGCGCCGAGCACGCCGAGGAAGTGCACATCGTCCTCCTCCAGGATTGCGCCGAGATCTGCCGCACCCACGTCGACTTCATGCTGCGCGGCTCGGACGAGCAGGAGCGGATCAGCGTCGCATGCGCAGCGATCTGCCGCCACTGCGCCGACGACTGTGACCGCCTCTCCGACGACGACGTGATGCGCGCCTGCGCGGAAGCGTGCCGGCGCTGCGCGGACTCGTGTGAGAGGATGGCGATCGTCGGAGTATAGAGCTCGCGCGCCGAACGCCGCGTTCGTCGGTTGACGGTTCAACAGTAGGCGGCCGGCCTCGGGAAGCTCCTGCACGGCAAGGGGTCAGAGTCGAATCGACTCTGACCCCAACCGAGAACCGTCAACAGCAGTTTGCCGTTACTTGATCTGCACCTTCTTCGCACTCCTCTCCGCCTGCTTCGGCACCGGGATCGTCACCTCGAGCACGCCATCCTTGAACGTCGCGTCTGAGGAGTCGCCGGTGACGCCCTCGGGGAGGGCCAGCGAGCGCTGGAACTGGCCATAGCTGCGCTCGCTGTGAAAGTAGCCCTCGCGATCTTCCACATCTTCGGCTGAGCGCTCACCCGAGATCGTGAGGATGCCGTCCTCGATCTCGACCGAGACATCTTCCTTGCGCAGCCCCGGCAGGTCGGCGCGCAGGACGAGCTTGTCTCCCTTCCGGAAGGTCTCGATCTGCGGAATCCAGCCGCCGCGCTGGAACGCGTTCGGCGAGCCACCACGCCGTGGCGTCGCGCCGGAAGTCAGGATCGGTGCGACGGCGAACCCCGGCAGCCCGAAGCCGAAGTCCTCGAAGAGGCGATCCATATCCTCCGCCATGCGACGCATCAGGCTGAATGGAGTTCCCGTCTCACCATACGCGCCGGGTGTCGACTGGGGCCGACGCGCCATCCCCGGGCTGCGCACCTGCTCGTTCGATGTCTGGATCGAGCGCTGCCGTTCTCCCGTCGTGCCCGCGCTCTGCGCGCGGTTCGCCTGGGAGCCGGTACTGCTCGCCGGCGAGCTCCCGCCGCTGGTGGCGCCGGAGCGTTGATCATTGGTGGCGTTACCGCCACGCGTCTGGCTCGTTCTGTCGTCTGCCATAGTGGACTCCTCGTACCGAGACGGTTGCCGCTCGCGCGTACGCCGCTGCACGCGCGATCTCGCGGCGCAAATGCCGCCGCAACGCGTGTGCCGACAGCGATCACGAATCGGCGATGCGATCGAACGAAGGGAAGCGGATCAGAGCGCCTTGGTCGAGCCGTCGATCTGCGCCGCGGCGAGGATGCCGCGCTCGACGTAGATGGGCCGCACGATCTCGCGGAGGAGTGGCAGACGGTACATGAACCACATGCCGGCCGCGACGCACGCCAGCCCACCGAGCAGGATGGTGCGCTGTGGTCCGATGCGATCCGCGGCAACACCGGCGATGAGGCTGCCGATCGGCGCGGTGCCGAGAAACGCCATCGTGTAGAACGCCATGACACGCCCGCGCAGATCTTCCTCGACGACGGTCTGGATGATCGTGTTCGTCGCCGCCATGGTGATCATCATCCCTGCACCGACGATCGGCAGCACGAGCAGCGAGAGCCAGAGCGACCTCGAGAAGGAGAACGCGGTGAGCCCGAGCCCGAACGTCGTCGCGGCGACCGCCATCGCGCGCCCGAGCCCGAGCACAGAGCGTCGCGAAGCGAGGTAGAGCGCGCCGCCCAGCGCGCCGGCACCGGACGCGGTCATCAGGATACCGAGGGTATGTGGCCCTCCGTGCAGCACGCTCGCCGAGATCGCCGGCATCAGCACGGTATACGGCATCCCCATCACACTCACCAGGGAGAGCAGCAGCAGCGCCGAGCGCACGGGAACGAAGCGCGTCACATAATGAAAGCCCGTCGCGAGATCCTCGCTGAGGCGCGCCGTCGAGGGCACGCGGATGCGCGGCGCGAGTCGCATGGCGAGCAGCGAAGCGATCACGGCGAGATACGACACCGCGTCGAGCGCAAAGCACCATCCCTCACCGACCGCGGCGATGATGATGCCGCCGATCGACGGGCCGATGATGCGGCTCGCGTTCACCATCGACGAGTTGAGCGCAATGGCGTTCGGGAGGTCGGCGCGGTCCTCGACCATCTCGACGACGAACGACTGGCGGGCCGGCGTGTCGAAGGCGTTGATCACCCCCTGCACCAGCTGCAGGAGGAGCACGTGCGTCACGGTGATCACGCCGGCGAGCGTGAGCACGGCGAGCGCCACCGATTGCAGCATGGAGAGCGCCTGCGTGACGACGAGGATCCGATGCCTGTTCCACCGATCGACGAGCACGCCGGCGAACGGGGCGAGCACGAGGGTCGGGATCTGACCGCAGAACCCTACGATGCCGAGCAGCAGCGCCGAGCCCGTGAGTCGATAGACGAGCCAGCTCGTGGCGATGCGCGTGATCCACGTCCCGACGAGCGAGACGCTCTGTCCGCCGAAGAAGAGGCGGAAGTTCCGCGACGCGAGCGCGCGGGTGAGACGGGGCCGCTCGCGCTCCGCGGCCGGCCCCACATCGGTGGGGTCGGCCGCGCGCTCATCCGACGGCTTCAGTACAACTGGCGCGAGATCCGACGCGGGTAGGTACCGGTCGGTAGCGGCATGCCGGAGTTGGGACCCATGATGAAGATCCCACCGGTCCGGCCATCCGTGCGCGGGTCGCACTTGTCGACGCCGCCATGGCCACCGCGGATCACCACGGCACCGATGATCCCGCCGAAGATACCTCCCAGCCCGCCGATGCCTCCGCCACGGCGACGCTCACCGATGCCTCCGTCGCCGGAGCCGCCCCGCGTGGGGATCGGCGTCGGCGCCGGACGGGCGCCTGGCTCAGGTGCCGTTGCGACCGGCTCCGAGATGGTCGGCAGCGAGGCAGGATCCGGCGCCTTGGTCGGCGCGGGCGCTTCCGCTGTCGTCCCGACGGGCTCGGCGTCCGCGACCACCTCGGCCGGCTTGCTCACCGGCTGCGGACGTCGCACGGGCTTCGTGTGCCGCTTCGTCGCGACGATCTTCTTCTCCGGCGTGGCGGTCTTCGACCGCTCCATCTCCGAGACGACCCGGGTCGGCTCGAAGCTCCTCGGCGCGGTGGCCAGGTCGCTTGCCGGCGCCGACGCGGCAGCGAGGTCCTTCTGGAGATCGTCCGGCAGCGTCGCTGTCTGCTCCTTGCTGGTCCCGCAGGCCCCGGCGAACACGGCGAGCGAGAGGGTCGCGACCTTCACGTGCTTCCGCATGTGTACCACCTCTGAGATGGCGCCTGACTGCGTGGTGTACGCGTGCGCGAAATGCATAGGATGCGCCAGCGCTCTACCCCTTCAGCACGGCGAGAAATGGCGCGCCCTGTCCGCGCGCGGTGACATCGGTTGTCCACGAAGCGAGACAGCAACGATCGGTGCGTGCGAGTGTAGGGGGCTGGATGCTAGAGTTTGTCTTGTAACGGATGCCCGTGCGCGCACCTCACGTCTCCTCCATGACACGCATGCCTCGCTCTCCCCTCTCTCGCGCGGTACGTTCGGCACTCAGCGCGTTCACACTCGCGACGTGCGTGATGGCGGCGTGCGCACGTCCGTCGAGCGACACCTTCGACGCCACGGAGCGCGCGGCGATCGCCGACACGCTGCAGCGGATGATCGTCTCCGCCTACGACATCACGAAGCCCGGCGACGCGGTCGCGCGGATGATGAGTCTCTATCCGTCGACCGGCGGCGTCGTCTCGGCGAGCGGCGGGCGCGTGTCCGTGTCACGCGATTCGCTCGAGTCGGGGATCCGCGCCTTCTGGGAGTACGTCGGCCGGAACATGCGCGACCCCAGATGGCAATGGGATCCGATGCACGTCGACGTCCTCTCACGCAACGCGGCCGTGGTGACGGCGACATATCGCGTCCCGCATCTCACGCCGCGCGGCATGCCGCACGTCATCGAAGGCGCGTTGACGCAGGTCTTCGCGCGGCGCGATGGCCGATGGGTCGTGGTGCAGGAGCATCTCTCCGACGTTCCCCCGGCGGAGATGGACTCCACAGCGGGCGGGAACGCGATGCCCGGGATGGACATGTCGGCCGGCCATCAGCACTGAGCGACGGCGAAGGCGTCACGGCGAGCGCGACCGTGAGTGCCGTCACGCGACCGTGATCGCTTCTCTCGGGAGCCACGAGAGCGACGCGGCAGAGCAAGATCTTTCAAAAAGTTCCAAAAAACTTTCAACCGGAGGAAACTCTCCAACCATTTGAGAACGTAGGGTGTCCTATCGCCGTTCAACGCGATTCACACCTTCTTCTCTTCCCACCGAGAGGCTCCGCCATGATTGGTGTCGTCGCCCTTTTGGGGCTCACCCTGGCGCTGCAATCCCCCGACGCGGCAGTGATCCCTCAGGGCACTCCTCCCGCTATGCACGTCCGCCGGCCAACACCGCCGGCCACCGACACCGGAGTCGTGGCGACGCGGGCCGAGGTCCCCGTCACGATCGATGGCATCGACGAAGACGCGGTCTGGCGCGACGCGCCTCCGATCACCGCATTCAGGATGTGGCGCCCCACGGAGGGCGGTGAGGTCCGATCGGGCTTCAAGACGGAGGCGAAGGTCGCCTACGACGCGGCGAACCTGTACGTCTTCGTTCGCGCGTACGACCCGCACCCCGACAGCATCATCAAGATGCTCGAGCGGCGCGACTCGTTCACGCCGAGCGACATGATCTGGCTGTTCATCGACTCGTATCGCGACCGCCGCAGCGGCTACGAGTTCGGCGTGAACGCCGCCGGCGTGAAGATGGATCAGGCGATCTCCAATGACGGGAACGAGGACGGCGCGTGGGACGCCGTCTGGGACGTGGCGACGAAGATCGACTCCCTCGGCTGGACGGCGGAGTTCCGTCTGCCCCTCTCGCAGATGCGCTACAGCTCCGACAAGTCGCACATCTTCGGGTTCATGATCGACCGCGACGTCTATCGATACAACGAGCGCTTCAGCTGGCCGTTGCTCCGGCAGTCGAAGCCCGGCTTCGTCTCGCAGTTCGGTGCGCTCGAGGGGATGGACGACCTGGAGACGCCGCGCCGCATGGAGGCGATGCCCTACGTCGTGACGAAGAGCGCGAACGAGATCGTCAACAACAGCTTCGCCAACAAGCAGCGCGTCTCGATGGGCGGCGACCTGAAATAC
>DASVNI010000034.1:0-21709 GCA_036383935.1 Gemmatimonadaceae bacterium
CGCGCTGCTCGAGGCGCGTCGCGTGAAGGACGAGTTCCTCGCCAACATCTCGCATGAGCTCCGCACACCGCTCACCGCGGTGATGGGCTACCTCGCGCTGATGGACGAGGGGCTCGCCGGCCCGGTGACCGACGAGCAGCGCCGCACACTGTCGCAGGTGAAGACGTCGAGCCAGCATCTGCTCGATCTCATCGGCGACCTGCTGGAGCTGACGACGCTCAAGCGCGGGGGACTCGAGATCAAGTCGGCCGCGTTCGACATCCGCGACCCGCTGCACGACGCGCTCGCGTCGACGCGCGGGCGGTCGGAGTCCGTCGGGCTGCGCGTGCGCGAGCCGGATCAGCGGATCCTCATGGTCAGTGACCGGCGCAAGATCGCGAAGCTGCTCGTCGCGATGCTGAGCAACGCGTACAAGTTCACGTCGTCGGGGGAGATCCGGATCGCCGTCTCGCTGGCCGGCGACCACGTCGTCTACACGGTGGAGGACACCGGCATCGGCATCCCCGAGGAGATGCACCGGCAGGTGTTCGACGAGTTCCGCCAGGTGGACGGCTCGACGACACGCCGGTACGGCGGGTCCGGGCTCGGGCTCTCCCTGGCGCGGCGGCTGGCACAGGTGCTGGGCGGGGACATCTTCGTGGACTCGACTCTGGGGGAGGGGTCCACCTTCCGCGTCGAGCTGCCGCTGGCGTTCCGGGAGCCGGAGCGGCTCTCGCACTCCCCGCTCCCCTTCGCGCTCGGTTAAGATTCGGGCGCGGGCGGCGTCGCGTTTTCCGCGACCCGAGCCCGGCACCACGTTTCGTGATCGCTCCTCCCTGCGGCGCTTCGCACCTCCGTCGGAGTTCCGCAGATCAGCCGTTGTAATCGCTCCTCCCTGCGGCGCTTCGCCCCTCCGGTCGGAGTTCCGCAGGTCCAGAATCTTGATTGCTCCTCCCTCCGGCGCTTCGCACCTCCGGTCGGAGTTCCGCAGGTCCGGAGTCAGCATCGGCCGAAAGGGATACGGCGCGGTCAGGGAGAGGGGTGATATGCATGCGCTTTGAAGTCTGATGGGCAGAAAACCGCGCTCCGACGGTTGGACACTCCCAACCGTGAGTGGGTTTGGCGGCGTTCTGCGCGCTACAGGGGTGAGGCGCCGATTCGCGCCGCTCCCGCTCCAGGAGGACACACCATGACTACGCTTCGCAGCCGGTCGCTCGTTTCACTCGCTGCCGCCTTCACTCTCACACTGGCGCTTGGCGCCTGCGCGGGCAATACCACGCGCAGCGCGTTGAACGATCCTGCTCCCATCGCCGCCCGGCCGGCCACGATCAAGTTCGACAACGAGGCTCGGCAGTACGTCCACGTCTATCTGGTGGGGGAGAACCGGCAGTGGCTGCTCGGGCGCGTCGAGCCCGGCGGGCACACGGCGCTGCGCGTCCCGGTCGAGGCGATGACGGACGACACGTGGTTCATGCGGCTCGCGGTGCTGGCGGGCGATCACGTCACGCTGCAGGTGGCGTCGAAGCCCGGCGTGCAGGTCACACTCGCACAGCCGACGGGTCAGCTGCTCGCGCAGAAGTGGACGTTCTCGCAGACGATGGCGAACGGTCAGGCGACGGCGTCGTTGATGGGGCGGGCGCAGTGATTTGCGGGGATGCGGAGATGCGGGGATGAGGGAATGAGGGACGGCGCTTAGGGCGCTGTGAGTACAGATCCCTCGACTGTGCTCGGGATGACGCGGTGCCTTGGCTGGACCGCCGTCGCCATTCCGATCGCAGCGAGGGATCTGCGCTTCAGGGATCGCTGCGCCGCGGTTTTCACGCGGAGGCGCGGAGGTTCGCGGAGGCGCGGAGGACTGCTCTCGGGGTCGAGCTCCATGCACCGGCGCATCGCTCCTCTCCATCCACAACCCCCCGATTCTTGATGGTCCGGCGGAGAGATCTCTCCGCCAGGCTCCGCGTCCTCCGCGGGCCCGGGCGGTGAGTGGCATACGATGGCGCACCGCTCCGCGCCCTCCGCGTGAAACTGCAGCGCGCTAGAGCGTCCCGAGGCCGGCCACCAGCTCACCAACTCACCCCACTTCCCTCGTCATCTCGATCATCGTGCGGCGAAAGCCCGCGTGCGCGAACAGGCGCTGCGCGGGCTCGTTGCGTGCGGCGGTCGAGAGCACGACGCGGGGGACGCCGCGGTTGGCGAGCTCGGTGAGCGTGGCATCGAGCAAGAGGCGGCCGACGCCGCGGCCGCGATGGGCCGGATCGACGACGATGTCGTACATCACGCCCGCCGGTCCGCGCAGCGCCATGTAGTCGAACCCCTCGACCCCGGAATAGGTGTAGCCGAGCACTTCGCCCTCGTCCTCGGCGACGAGGATGATGACGTTCTTCTCGCGGAGCTGGCTCCCCAGGAAGGAGCCGTACCCCTCCGAGGTTCGCGCGCTCGCGGCGATGAAGCGCTGCGGATCGAAGTCGTGGTGGGTCTGGACGAGCAGGGCGCCGAGCCTACCGATGGCCGACATGTCCGCTGCGGTCGCGGGGCGAATCATGGCAGTGGGCGCTGGTGCGGGTCCGTCGAGCATGGCGGGAAATATGGCGGGGATGCGGGGATGCGAAACGGCCTCTGTCATCCCGAGCGAGCGCAGCGAATCGAGGGACCTGCACGGTAAGCCGCTTGACGGTGCGTCGCGGCCCGATAAGTCTCCCACCCGATGATCGACGACCTCGACGGGATGGCGGTGTTCGTCGCCGTGGCGGAAGCGCGAGGGTTTCGCGCCGCGGGCGAGCGGCTGGGCGTGAGCGGGTCGGCGGTGAGCCAGTCGCTGCGACGCCTGGAGGAACGGCTCGGCGTCGCACTCGTGCGGCGGACGACGCGCAGCGTGAATCTCACCGAGGCGGGGGAGCGCCTGTACGCCAGCGCTAGACCGGCGCTGGAAGATCTGCGCGCGGCGGCGACTGCGGTGAGCGAGATGAGCGGCGAGCCGCGCGGCACGCTCCGACTGCAGGTGGCGGGGGCCGCCGAGAGCTTCCTGAGTGGAGCACTGCTCGCCGACTTCCTCGGCGCGCATCCGCAGCTCCGGCTCGCCGTGCTCGTGAGCGATCAGCCGATCGACATCGTAGCCGAAGGGTTCGACGCCGGCATCCGGCTCGGCGAGGTGATCGACCGTGACATGATCGCCGTGCCGGTCTCGGGAGATCTTCGCCTCGTCGTCGTGGGTGCGCCGTCGTACTTCGCGCGACGCAAGAAGCCGAAGCATCCGCGCGATCTCGTCGAGCACGACTGCATCAACTGGCATCCGACGGCCGACGCGCCACCGTATCGATGGGAGTTCACGGAGAACGGGCGCGACTTCTCGGTGGACGTGCGGGCGCGCGTGCTGACGAACGATCCGTCGCTCAACGTGCGTCTCGCCATCGCCGGGGCGGGACTCACCCTGGCCGACGAGAGCCGCTCGCGCGACGCGCTGGCGCGCGGTGAGCTCGTCGCGGTGCTCGAGAAGTTCTCGACGCCCTTCCCTGGGTTCTACCTCTACTATCCGCAGCGGAGGCAGGCGTCGCCGGCGTTGCGTGCACTGGTGGACTACCTCCGACGGTCGAAACGGCGGTGAGTCGAGGTGCAGATCCCTCGACTCGCTCCGCTCGCTCGGGATGACAGCCGGCTCACTTCGCGCGAAGGGGTCAGATCCGGGGTCAGACCCGGGGTCTGACCCCATGGCATGCGCTCGCTGGGGATGACTGCGACGTAGAGGTCACTCCACGCGCGTTTTGCTCACACCGGTAGAGTGGATCGGCTTTTCCGCTGCGGTGTGCCATGGCACGGTGGGCCACCATCGCTCGCTGGGGAGATTGCCTGTAGGCTCGAAGATGCCGCCGGGCCGCGGCGTGGCGATGCGCACACCATCCTGCGCGGCGGCGACGAGTGCACGCTCGATCGGCTCCGTCCATCCGTGCAAGGCGAGGTCGAAGGTGCCCCAGTGCAGCGGGAGCATGACGTCGCCGCGGACGAGGCGATGCGCGAGCACGGCCTGCTCGGGGCCGAGGTGGACGTCGGCCCAGAGCGCGTCGTACGCGCCGATCTCGATCATCGTGAGGTCGAAGGGACCGAGGCGGCGGCCGATCTCGGGGAACTCGTCCTGCAGCGCGGTGTCGCCGGCGTAGTACACACGGCGCTGCTCGCCGACGACCGCCCAGCCGCACCAGAGCGTCTTGTCGGCGCTACCGATTGCGCGTCCCGAGAAGTGGCGCGCCGGGGTGGACGTGAGAGTGAGCGCGCCAACGCGCGTCGAGTCCCACCAGTCGAGCTCCGTGACGTCGTCCGCCGCTACGCCCCATTCGCGCAGATAGTCGCCGACGCCGAGCGGGACGATCCAGCGCAGGTTGCGCGCGGCGACGGATTCGACGAAGTCGCGGTCGAGATGGTCGTAGTGGTCGTGCGAGAGCACGATGGCGTCGACCGCCGGCAGCTCGGCGAGTGGCAGTGGCGGCGGGAAGAAGCGCTTGGGACCGGCGAAGCTGACGAACGACACGCGCTCCGCCCACACGGGGTCGAACAGCAGGCGCGTGCCTTCGACCTCGAGCAGCGTCGTCGAGTGGCCGAGCCAGGTGACACGCAATCCACTCGCGGGCGGCGTCGCGTAGTCGGCAGCAACGCGCGGCTCGAGCGGGATCGGCGTCGTCGGCCGGCGATGCTTCGAGCCACCGAAGAAGAACTCGCCGAACGACCGCCAGATGGGGCCGTCGACGCGCTTCAGCCGGTTGCGGAACTTGCCGTCACGCCACTGCGGGGAACGTTGCTTCGGGGTCGCCAAGAGAGCGGGAACGCGGGGATGCGGGGATGCGAGACGGCGTTCTCGAGTAAGGTAATGGTCATCACGTGGCCGCAACTTCGGTGCGCGCAGCGCCGTACGATCTGGAACCATGCCACACTCCATGCACTCTCTGCTCTCGATGTCGTTCCGAGTCAGCGCGGCGACGCTGCGTGCGAGCCCGTTTCGCACCTTCCTCTCCACACTCGGCATCGTCATCGGCGTCGCGTCGCTCGTCGCGGTGCTCTCGCTTGGCGACGGCATGCAGCAGTTCGTCCGCCGGCAGGTCTCGGAGACGACCGACCTCCAGGCCATCGGCGTGAATCCGCAGACGACGCGCATGGTGGACGGTATCTCCGTGCCGCTGGATTCCGTAGTGCAGTGGGGTGCAGCGGACGCGATGGCACTCGCGTCCGCGCTCGGGCACGGCGCCGTCGCGGGAGCCGTCCTTCCCCTCAGCGCGCTCGCCGAGTCCCCGCGCGGCTCGCGCGCGGTGCGCGTCGTCGGCACCATGCCGAGCCTGTTCGGGACGCTCGGTATCGAGCTCGAATCCGGCCATGCATTCGCCGAGGGCGACACCGCCGCGCACGTCATACTCATGTCTCCGACGGCGACGCGCGCGCTATCGCGGCGTGGCGCCTCTCCGTTGCAGCCAGGCGACACGGTCACGCTGAACCACGTGCCGTTCACGCTGATCGGAGTAGTGCGTCGTCCAGCCGGTGATACGAGCCTCAGTGCAGTCGTGCCGATCGGCGCGACGCGCACGCTCCTTCCGCCGCGAGTGTCGTGGACGCCTTCATTGACGGTGCGCGCGGAAACGGTGGAGGACGTACCGCGCCTTCGCGCCGGCGTGGAGCGATGGCTCGCGCGTCGCTACGGCCCCACTTGGAAGGAGCGCGCGGCGGTCATGAACCACGCCAATCGCGTGGCCCAGGTGCAGCAAGGGATGTTGCTGTTCAAGCTCTTCATGGGCGCGATCACGGGGATCTCGCTCATCGTCGGCGGGATCGGCGTGATGAACGTCCTGCTCTCCGCCGTCGCCGAACGCACGCGCGAGATCGGCGTCCGGCGCGCCGTTGGCGCCGCGCGGCGGGACATCCTCGTCCAGTTCCTCGCCGAGGCCGTGACGATCAGCGTCATCGGCAGCATCGCCGGCATCGCGCTCGGTCTCGTGGGCTCGTACGGGATCACGGCGGTGATTCGCGCGCACAGCCAGGCCCAGATGTACGCCGGTGTCTCGACCAGTACGATCGTGCTCGCCGTGAGCGCGACCGTGCTGGTCGGCATCGCGTCCGGGCTCTATCCGGCGCTGCGGGCGTCACGACTGAGTCCGATCGATGCGCTGCGATACGAATGACTACCACGCTTAGACCGAAGGTGTCTGACCCCTTCGCGCCTGTGGCAGTTCTTCATGTCACGATCTTCGCCAGCACCGCCACCAGTGCCGCTCCCGCCGTCATCACGACCAAGCCCTTGATCCGCACCTTCTTCAGATAGAACAGCAGTCCGAGCCCGGTGAGCGAGAGAAAGACGAGAAACACTCCGCTCGCGTCGATCAGCCATGCCCACGCGTTCCCCGCATCGCGGCCGCGGTGCAGGTCGTTGAGCACGCCCACTGCGCCCTGATACGACACGGTGAGCTTGTAGCTTCCGTCCCGCACGTCGATGAAGGCATCGGCCGAGTAGCCCGGCGCGCGGAAGGTGAGCGTGCCCTCGCGATCGTCCTCGCGGCGATCCGCCACCGTGCCATGCACGCCATTCGCGCTCCGCAGATGCTCGGCGACGACGAGCCAGTCGATCCCTTTCGCCGTCTTCCACGTCGCGGGCAGCGTACCGGTGAGCTCCTCGGTGCGCTCGCCGGCGAGCCAGTCGGGATGATTGAGCGTCACCCCCGTGGCCGCGAAGAAGAGCACGACGAGCCGGCTGACCATCGACGTGTAGATGTGCAGCCAGCGCAGCGCCGAGTGCACGCGCAGACGCAGCGGCCGTCTGCGCCGCGCACGGCGCGTCGGCGCGGACGGCTCCGGGGCCGCGTTTGGCGTGTCCTCGTCGTTACTTGCGACGGCGATACTCGACACGCGCCCTCCCGATCTCCTCGTTGCCCGAGAGGTCCGCGGCCACCGGCTTCGCGCCGAGCGTGAGATCCTGCTGCATGAGCTGATAGCTGCCGTGCTCGCGCGCCGCCTCGATCACGATGCGGTAAGGTCCCTGCTCCACCGGAGTGCCGCGGTCGTCGCGTCCGTTCCAGACCACGCTGTACTGGCCCGGTGGTCGCGTCGCGCCGGACATGCTGGCGACGAGATCGGGGCCGCCCGCGTCCTCCTGTTCGCGCTCGCCGACGATCCAGCGTCGCAGCTCGCGGATGTAGCGCGGGCCACGCCCATTGGTGTTCACCCACAGGCTGAGCGTGCGCACACGCTTGCCCGCCGGGTCCTCGACCCACACGGCGACGTAGGGGCGGTGATACCGGAAGCCTTCCTGCGATGCGATCTCGAAGTCGACGGCGAGCTCGAAGCGGTCGTCCCACTTCGGCGCCGCCATGGTCGCACGCGTGAAGCGCCCGACGGCGTCGAGCCCGGTGACGGAGAGTGCGACGCCGGCAAGCCGCGCGATCATGCCGCGCCGGCCAAGCATCGCGTCGTCATGCATATCGTGCATCGATGGATTCCTCCGAAGTGAACTGGTGCGGCGCGATGGCATGCGCGCTCCAGGTAGCATTGGTCGTGATGGAGCCGTCGCGCTCCACGACCAGGCAACCGACATCGCGGAGCGAGTCGGCCAGTGCGACGCTCTCGTGTGGCGCCAGCACGCTGAAGGCGGTGGAGAGCGCGTCGGCGGTGGCGCAGTCCGGAGCGAACGCGGACGCGCTCGCGATGTGCTCCGCCGGCTGGCCAGTGCGCGGATCCACGATGTGCGAGACGCGTCGGCCGTGCGCGATGAAGCCGCGCCGATAGCCGCCACTGGTGGCTATCGCCGCATTTTTCAGGCGCACGACGGCGATGGGTGCCGCATTCTCCGCGGGAGCGAACGGATCGGTGACACCCACGGTGACCGATCGCTCGCCGAGATGCTGGATGTCGCCGCCGACGTTGAGGAGCACCTCGCTCACGCCGTCCACCGCGCGGGCGAGCGCGGCGGCGCGGGTCACGATGTACCCCTTGGCGATCGCGTCGACGGAAATGGCGTGCGGCGTGAGGCGCCGCGCGATGCCGGCGCGCCGGTCGACGTGCCAGAGTGGACCACGCAGCGAGGTGAGGAGCTCGCCCAGCGCATCGTCCTCCGAACGCTCGCCGGCGCCGTCACGCAGCAGGGCGATGATCGCCTGCGCAGCGGGGTCGAACGCGCGGCCGGTGAGCACCCGCCAGACGTCGCTCGCGTGGAGGACATCCACCAACTCCGGCGAGACGGCGACGTCGACGTCCCGCGTCGCCGTCCACCGCGCGAGCTCGCTCGTGGTCGACCATCCGCTCAGGATGGCCTCGAGCCGATCCACCTCGGCGAGTGCGACGGACTCGGCGCGGCGCGCGGCGGTCGTCCCCGTCGCCACGACCGTCAGCTCGAACGAGGTGCCGAGAACGTGCTCGTAGTGGTACGCGTGGCGCCTGGGGCGCGCGCGAGATGGGATCGAGATCCAACGCGGAAGTGAGAACGGCATGCGCGACGGGAATTGCCGGACGTGGATACGGGGAAAACCGGACGCGGACATCGCCAACGAAGCGCGGTCTCCTATGCTTTACACCGCTCGAGCGTGGACCGTTGTCACAACGGCACGAAACGTCACCGTCGTGTTACGAACGGTGAGCCGCGCGGCACGAAGCGCACGCGCCACTCGGCCAGCAGCGCCGTCGCCGCGAGGGCGGCGATCAACAGCGGGCCGTGGCTCGCGGCAGCGTCCACCAGCGGCCCAATCGGATTGGCCATCCCGAAGGCGCGCTCGCCGATCCAGCCGAGTGCCGCGACGGCTCCCGCCCCCGCACCGCACACGCGCAGCGGCGCGTAGGCGGTTGTCCGCGCGAGCGAGAGAAGCCAGGGCACCGTGGCGACGAGGATCGCCACCTGCATCAGCTCGATCCCGACGTTGAACCCGAGCACGGTGAGCACCGTGTGCCACGGGTCGATGCCGTAGCCGGCGATCGTCGTGGCGAAGGCGCACCCGTGCACGAGCCCGAAGCCTGCGGCGACGAGCGCCTCGCGCCCCGGGAAGATGGGGCGCATCGCGTGTACCGCGGACACCAGGATCGAGAGGGCGATGAGCACTTCGACGATGCCGCTCGGCGCGCGCACGACTCCACTCGCCGCGGCGGCGAGGGTGAGCGAATGTCCGATCGTGAACGAAGTAACGATACGCAGCAGCCTCGCCGCGCCCTGTCGCGCGCCGGCATACCGGCCCCAACGTCCGGCGACGGCAGCGAGGGGCGCGGGGAGGAGCAGCACGAGGAGGAAGAGCAGATGGTCGGTGCCTTCGGCGATGTGATGCATGCCGAGCCGCACCATTCCGAAGTAGCCGGCCGCCTCGCTTGCAGGCGATGCACCGGTCGCGCGAGCGAGCGGACGAGACGAGTCCGTCTGGGAGTACTCGAAGGTGAACGACGCCTGCTCGTAGCTCCGGCGCTGCGCGCCGATGCGGATGGCGGAGTCCTGCGGGACGAGCGCGTTCGCCAGATAGACGGCGACGTCGCGCAGGTGCTGGTTCTCGAAGGTGAGCGTTCGATCGACGCCGCCGACTGGAACGGCGGCCTCGAAGTCCATGCGGATCTCGCCGAGCCCTTCCTTCATGTCGGCCATGTCGGGGAAGCCGAGGGTGACGAGGCGCAACGAGAGCAATCGCCCGTCCACGGCGAGGGAGAGATCGCGACGCACCCGCTCCGCATACGTGCGCTGCTCTACGGGGGAAAGGATGCCGTCGCCATTGGTGTCGATCACGGCGAGTACGCGCGACAGCACCTTCACTCCTGGCGTGAGGCGCAGCTCGACACGCACGAGATCGCGCGCGACGGCGATCTTCGACGCCTGGACGTACTCGTCGAGCTGGTGCGCGTCGGCTCGCGTCGCGAACGAGAGGAGGAGCGCGACCGTGACGGTAAGGCTTCTCCTCACTTCGACGTCAGCTTCCGGCCGTAATCGTTGGTCGGATCGCGGTATATCGTGTGAATATGGTTCGTCGGGTCGCCGCCGAGTGGCTGCGGTGCGTATTCGATGACGAGCGCCGGCCCCTGGATGCGGTAGTAGGCGGTGCCCGCGTGTCCTTCGGCGTGCGTCGTCGAGCCGCTCCAGGCGAACCAGGTGTCGTTGAGCCCCGACATGATCTCGGCCATGCGCGCGGCGGCGGCGCTCTCGTGCACGATCCCCGACCACTCGGCGATCAGGTCGACCAGCATGGCGCGCTGCCCCTCGTTCATCGAAGTCGCCTTGAGCCCCTCGGGCTGGATCGTCTTTCCGTCCTGCCCCGGTCCGAGCACGAGATCGGCGACGCGATAGTTCAGGATGGCCTTGGCGCGCTGCGCGGAGTCGAGCGAGTTGAGAAGCGCGAATGCCTTGTCGCTCTCGGCGCCGAGCGGGCGCACCGTCTTGCCGTTCTCGGTATAGAGCGCGGGCTGCGCGGCGGTGAGGCTCGGGGTGAGCACACCCTGCGCGCCGACGATCGTGATGTTGAGCGCGAGGTGATGGCCGCCGAACTGCAGCATCCAGGGCGCCGTTTCGGAGGGCGTACCGAGGATGGAGACGAAGAAGAGATCCCTGCCGAACATCGGATTGTTGTTCTCGTTCCGCTTGAGGACTTCGTCGCCTTCGACGATCTGCTGCACCTTCTCGAAGCCGCGCGGGCTGAGGGCGGAGGCGAGCAGCTTCGTGGCAGCGCTGCGCTGCGCGGGCGTGAGCTCGCCCATGGAGAGGCCGGCCCGCTGGACCATGCGGTTCGGGAGGTTGGACCAGCGGACGCGCTGCTTGTCGTCGTCGAAGGCGAAGAGGACGCGCTGCTTCTGGGCCGGCTCGAGGGTGGCGAGGAAGGCGTTGGCGTTGCGGACGATGCGCGCGGTGGGGGACTGCGCTCGCGCGACGACGGGCAGTGCGCAGATCAGCGCGAGGCAGACGGTTCTCATCGAGGCGTTCATCGCGGCTCCTGTTATCGCGCGGTCGGTGGTCTGGGTGAGATACCGCTGTGCGGCCGGTCCCGTTGGGCGGCGGATCGTTGCCGATATTGCCAACAGGATTGTTGACAATCCATACTGCGCCGGTAGGATTGGGGTGTCAAATCGAAGGTGCAGATCCCTCGACTCGCTTCGCTCGCTCGGAATGACTCCATGACGCCACGCTCCTTCGACCTCGCGCATCTCGGCCACGTCGAGCTGCTCACGCCGCGTCCCGAGCGGAGCCTCGACTTCTTCGTCCAGGCGATGGGGCTGACCGTCAGCGAGACCGTAGGCGACAGCGTCTACCTGCGCGGCTGGGACGACTACGAGCTCCACACCCTCAAGCTGACCGCTTCGAGTACGAACGGGCTGCGGCACTTCGCCTTCCGCACCTCGAGCGAGGACGCGCTGCAACGTCGCGTACAGCAGATCGAGGCAGCGGGACTCGGCATCGGCTGGACGGACGCCGAGCCGGCGCACGGGCCCGCGTTTCAGTTCCACACGCCGGACGGTCACGTCGGGGAGCTGTACTACGAGACACGCTGGTACAAGCCAGACGACGACACCCGCCCCGCCCTGAAGAATCAGGCGTCGGCCTTCCCTGCTCGAGGCGCGAACCTCCGCCGGCTCGATCATCTCAACTTGCTCGCGTCGCAGGTCACGCCGGTGCGCCAGTTCTTCACCGAGACCCTCGGCTGCCTGCTCTCCGAGCAGGTGGTGTTCGACGACGGCAGCGAGAAGGCGGCGTGGTTCTCCGTCAACAACAAGAGCTACGATCTCGCCGTCTCAGAAGATCACTCCGGGGCGCGCGGGCGACTGCACCACCTCACGTACGCGGTGGACAGTCGCGAGGAAGTCCTGCGCGCGGCCGACATCTGCCTCGACCACGGCGTGAAGATCGAGACGGGGCCACACAAGCACGCCATCCAGCAGACGTTCTTCCTCTACGTGTACGAACCCGGTGGCAACCGCTTCGAGATCTGCAACGCCGGCGCGCGGCTCATCCTCGCCCCCGATTGGAAGACGATCGTCTGGTCGGAGGCGGAGCGACGGAAGGGCCAGGCGTGGGGACTCCAGACGATCGCTTCATTTCACACGCATGGCACTCCGTCACTGCCGGGGTCAGAGCCCGGATTTGATCCGGGCTCTGACCCTCTGACTGCGGGGCCGAAATCATGAGCCCGACCGCTCAGCGCGCGGCCGCCGCGCCGCTCGAGAACAGGCAGACGGAGGCCGACGACGCCTACGTGACGCTGCGGAGCATCATTCGCAGCGGCGAGCTCGGACCGGGCGAGCGGCTCGTCGAGATCGATCTGGCGGCGCGGCTCGCGCTCGGCCGCGCCGCCATCCGCACCGCGCTCGCGCGGCTCGAGCAGGACGGGCTCGTGGAGCGCGCGCCCTATCGCGGTGCACGCGTGCGCGTGATCGGCGAAGCCGAGGCGGTAGAGATCCTCGAGGCGCGCGGTGCCCTCGAGGGAGTCGCGTCGCGCCACGCGGCGCAGCATGCCACGCCGAAGGACGTCGACGCGCTGCGCTCGATCCTCAAGAAAATGGCGCAACGCCATACCGCCGGAGACCTGCACGCCGTCTCCGAGCTGAACGCGTCGCTGCACGGGCGGATCCTCCGCATCGCCAACCTGCCGAGGATCGCCAAGCTGATCGACGACCTGAATGCGCAGAACGTGCGGCACCAGTTCCGGACCGTGCTCGCGGCGGGGCGTCCGTCACAGTCGCTGCGCGAGCATGGCGCCATCGTGGACGCCATCGCGCGCGGCGACGGCGACGCGGCCGAAGCGGCGATGCGGACGCACCTGGCCCAGGTGATCCGGACGCTGCAGTCCGTCGCCCGGTCGGCGGCACGGCGCTGAGACGAGGAGATAGATGGCGACCACTCTCTCGCACCCGATCCCGAGCCAGGCAGCGCTCGACATCACGCGCGGCGCGTTCGACCTGCACGTGCACATCGACCCGGACGTGATCCGACGGCGCATCACCGATCTCGGGCTGGCGCATCGCTTCCTCGAGCGCGGGCTGCGCGGCTTCGTCCTCAAGTCGCACTACACCTCCACCGCCGAGCGAGCCGCGGTGGTGCGAGCGGCCGTGCCGGGAATTCAGGCGCTCGGCTCGATCGCGCTGAACGCCGCGGTGGGCGGGCTCAATGCACTCGCCGTGGAGGTCGCGGCGCGTGAGGGCGCGCGGATCGTGTGGCTGCCGACGGTGGACGCCGAGAACGAGGCACGGGCGCATCGCACCGCCGGCGCGAAGCAGCCGGCGTGGGCGAAGCTGCAGGACGAGCTGCGCGCGCGTGGGCTCCCGGTTCCCGCCGTTCCGGTGCTCGACGAGCGCGGCCGCGTGCGCGAGGAGATGCGCCAGGTGCTGCAGGTCGTCGCCGCGCATGGTCTCGTGCTCGCGACGGGACATCTCTCACGCGACGAGATCTTCCTCGTCGTTGCCGCGGCGCGCGAGGAGGGAGTCGAGCACATCGTCGTCACACACCCCGACTACCCGACGCAGGACCTGAGCGAGGACGACCAGCGTGCCCTCGTCCGCCAGGGCGCATGGATGGAGCGGTGCGCGGCGCCGTCGTACAGCGGCAAGGTGCCCTGGGAGCGGCTCTTCGCGTCGACGCGCGCGGTCGGTGCCGAGCGCACGCTCTTCTCGACGGACTTCGGCCAGCCGGCGAACCCGCCTGTCGAGGACGGGCTGGCGCTGATGGTCGACGAGTTCCTCGGCGCAGGATTCAGCGAGGAGGAGTTGCACACGATGAGCGTGACGAACACGACCTTCCTCGCCGGCGCCGAGGTGGCCGCATGACGCGCATGCTCGTGGTGAGCGCGCACGCGGCGGATTTCGTGTGGCGTGCGGGCGGCGCGATCGCATCGGTGACGGCCGCAGGCGGCGCGGCGCACGTGGTCGCCCTGTCGTACGGCGAGCGCGGCGAGTCGGGTGAGCTGTGGAAGACGCCGAGCCAGACGGTGGAGAACGTCAAGCGGACGCGCCACGACGAAGCGGTGCGCGCCGCGTCGCACCTCGGCGCCACCTTCGAGGGGTTCGACCTCGGCGACTACCCACTCGTCATCGATGAGAATGCGATCGCCCGACTCATCGACGCGATCACCTCGTTCGCTCCCGACGTGCTCCTCACCCACGCCGAGCGGGATCCGTTCAACCCTGATCACCCCGTGGCCTACACGGCGACGGAGCGTGCGCGCCAGCTCGCGAGCGGCGCCGGCGTCGCGAGCGCCTTCAAGACGATCAAGCCGCCGCAGTTCCTGCTGTTCGAGCCGCATCAGCCGGAGCTGTGCGGCTTCGTGCCGACGACTTTCCTCGACATCACCTCGGTGTTCGCACAGAAGGCGGCGGCGATGGCCGAGATGGGCGCGCAAACCTATCTGATGAAGTACTACACCGAGCGTGCCGGCCACCGCGCCAACCACGCGCGCCGGATCAGCGGGCGGAAGGACATCGAGTATGCGGAGGCGTTCATGCGCGCGATGCCGCAGGTGATCTCGTCATGGTGAGCGGGCCGGTCGAGACGTTCACGTCGCTCGGCGTCGCGACCGTGTACGAAGCGTCGGGGCGCAAGGGACTCGTGGACGCCGAGCTGCACCAGATCGTGCCGGGCAGCCGCGTGTGCGGGCCGGCGCGCACGGTGCTCTGCGCCGAGGGCGACAACCTGATGGTGCACGCCGCGATGGCCGTCGTGCAGCCCGGCGAAGTGTTGGTGCTCGTCATGCCGCGTGAGGAACCCGTCGCGCTCGTCGGCGACCTGCTCGCGACGCAGGCGAAGAACCGGGGTGCGGCGGGGATGCTCGTCGGCGCCGCCATCCGCGACGTGGAATCGCTGCGCACGCTCGGGCTGCCCATCTGGTCGCGCTTCATCCGTGCGCGGGGCGCCGTGCGCGCGAACGCCGGTGAGCTGAACGCCCCGGTGCAGCTCGGCGGCGCGACGATCCACACCGGCGACTACGTGCTGATGGACGCCGACGGCGCCGTCGTGATCCCGCGCGAGCGAGTGGACGAGGTGCTCCGCGCCGCCGTCGAGCGCGAGGAGCGCGAGACGACGAACCGCGAGAAGTTCGCGTCGGGCGTCCTGTCGATCGACCTGTACGGGCTGCGCGAAGGACTCGCGGGCCACCTGCCCCAACCATGACCCTCCAGGAGAAAATCCCCATGCATCGCAGTCTGATGTCAGGCATCGCGCTCCTCGCCGTCGCCGCGTCGGCATCGGCGCAGTCCGCGCCCACCAAGCCGCCACCGGTGATCGACATCCATGTGCACACCTTCGGCGGCGGACCAGGGCTCCCGCCGATGTGTCCCTTCCCGCCGCAGTTCCTCGCCTCCGACCCGAAGTCGAAGGAGGGCACGATCGGCTGGTCGGATCAGAACTGCGTCCTGCCCCTCAAGGGCGCGGCCACGCCCGACGACTACATGAAGGAGGTGCTGGCCGACTACGAGCGGCTCAACGTCACCGCGGTCGTGATGGGTGACGAGGCGTCGGTGAAAAAGTGGAAGGCCGCCGCGCCGAGCCGGATCATCATGGGCACCTCGTTCACCAACGGGATCGGGACGGGCAAGTACGAGTCGCTCGACAAGCTGCGCGCGGCGTACACGACCGGCGGCTTCAAGGTGATGGGTGAGATCGGCCTGCAGTACGAGGGGATCTCGCCGAGCGACACGTCGGTGGACAAGTACTTCGCGCTCGCCGAGGAGCTCGACATCCCCGTCGGCATCCACATGGGCACCGGCGGCTCGGGGCGCGCCAACATCGGCTCGCCCAAGTTCCGCGGCTCGATGGGCAACCCGCTCCTGCTCGAGGATCTGCTCGCACGGCATCCCAAGCTGCGCGTCTGGGTGATGCACGCCGGCTACCCGATGATCGACAACATGTTGACGCTCCTCCAGGCGAACTCGCACGTCTATGTGGACGTCGCTGGCCTGATCTGGAGCTATCCGCGCAAGGAAGTGGACAACTACATCCAGCGGCTCGTCGAGGGAGGGTTCGAGGACCGCGTGATGTTCGGCACCGACCAGCTGGTGTGGCCCAAGCTGATGGAGCTGTCGATCGAGGTGATCGACCGTGCGAGCTACCTGACGCCGCAACAGAAGCGCGACATCCTCTACAACAACGCGGCGCGCTTCCTCCGGCTCGACAAGCCGACGACGACCTCTTCGAACGGCGCCGCAGGGAGGTAGCCTCACTGACTACGGAAAGCCTATAGGTGTATATGACGCGTGAGCTGCGCTCGGTTACGATCCTCGGACTTGGCGAAGCGGGCGGAGCCATCGCGCGCGACCTGCTCCGTGCCGGCGTGCAGGTGCGCGGCTACGACCCCGACACGACTCGCGTCGTGGATGGGGTCGAGCTCGCGCCGAGTGAAGCCGACGCCGCGCGCGGCACGCAGCTCGTGCTCAGCGTCAACTGGTCGCGCGTCTCGCTGGAGGTCGCGCAGCGGGTGCGTCCCGTGCTCGGCGCCGACCAGGTGTACGCCGAGATGAACACCTCGGCGCCGGCCAGGAAGCTGGCAGTCGCCGATGCGCTCGGACCACACGCTCTGGTCGCGGACGTAGCGCTGATGAGTCCCGTGCCCGGCAAGGGGATCCGCACACCGATGCTCGTGTCGGGGCCCGGTGCGCGTCACTTCGCCGAGCTGTTGAAGCAATTCGACGGACCGCTCTCGGTTCTCGAGGGGCCGGTCGGCCTGGCCGCGTCACGCAAGCTGGCGCGGAGCGTGTTCTACAAGGGACTCGCCGCTGCAGTCGGTGAGGCACTCGAGGCAGCCGCGCTGATGGGCGACGAAGCGGAGCGTGCGCTGCGCACCGACATCGCGCGCACCCTCACCGAGGCTGACGCATCCACCGTGGCTCGACTGGAAGAAGGAAGCCGGCTGCACGCCGTGCGGCGCGAGGAGGAGATGGCCGCCGCGGCGGAGATGCTCCGCGCGCTCCATCTCGACCCGGTCATGGCTGAAGCGACACGGGAATGGCTGGCACGACTCGCTCGGCGGGACGCACCATCGTCGCATACACGATCGCCGACATCGATGCGGTGATCGCCATCATCGCCGTCACGGCGAACGCCGAGTGTCCATCGAACCACTCGGCGACGATGGCGCTGGAGAGGGCACCGACGATCATCTGCAGGGTGGTGAGCACCGCGCTCGCCACGCCGGCGATCTCCGGCATCGGCTCCAGCGCTCCCTGCACCGCATTCGGACGGACGATCCCGTGGCCGATGAAGCCGATGACGGCGAGTGGCACGAGCAGCCACACCGTCACCGCGCCGGCGAAGGTGAGGGCGAGGAGGAGCAGCGCGGTGCCGACGACCAACGCCTGCCCCCACGCCATCAACCGCGCGTGGCTGATCCCCGCTTTGCTGAGCCGCGCGTTGGTGAGCGCGCCGATCATCAGGCCGAAGGCCGTGGCGGCGAAGAGCAGGCCGTACATCCGCTGCGACACGCCGAGCACGCCGATCAACACGAGCGACGAGCCCGAGACGTACGCGAAGAGGGAGCCGAAGTTGAGCGCGACGACGAGGATGTAACCGACACTCACCCGGTGCCGGAGGACGCGCGCGTAGCCCCCGAGTGCGCGCTGCACCTCGAACGTTCCTGCTGGGCGCCGTGGCAGCGACTCGCCGAGCCGCAGCGTCGCGACGGAGAGCAGCACCGCGCCCCCCGACGTGAGAAATCCATAGATCGCGCGCCAGCCCCCCACCGTCGCGACGGCGACGCCGAGCGTGGGCGCGATGATCGGTGCGACGCCCGCCGCGAGGTTGACGTACGACTGCTTGACTCGCGCCTCGATGCCGGTGAACAGGTCGCGCACCGTCGCGACGACGAGCACGGAACAGCCACCTGCTCCGGTGCCCATGAGGAAGCGCCAGAGCAGCAGTCCCACAAACGAGCGCGTGAACGCCGCGAATCCGCCGAACACGGTGAACATCGCGACGCCGGTGAGCAGCACGCGGCGTCGGCCGACGTGGTCGGAGACGGGACCGAATACCAGTGGTCCGAGCGCGAACCCCGCCATGAACACGCTCAGCGAGAGCGCCGCGCGCCCCGCCGGGACGCCGAGCGAGTCGGCCATCGGGGCGAGCACGGGAAGTCCCATGTCGGTGGCGAAGGAGGCGAGCGTCGTGAGCGCGCCGAGCAGCACCGTGAAGCCGCGCGAGTGGGGACGAAGTCGATGCATTCGCCCGAAAGTTAAGCCAGCGCACAAATACTCGTGATCTACCTGAGCACCGCCTCACGACGTCAATTTACGGAATGACGCGCACCCTCCCGCCCACGGACGCACCACTCATCGAGCGCGTACTGCGGCCGTTCCAGCAGTTCATCGCGACCGAAGCCGCGAGTGGGACCGTACTGCTCGCGACCACCGCAGTCGCGCTCGCACTGGCCAACTCACCGTTGGCGTCCGGCTACCACCACCTGTTCGAGGTCCCTCTCGCCCTGGGGATCCGTCCTTTCATGCTGGTGCTGTCGCTCCGTGAGTGGGTGAACGACGGCCTCATGGCCATCTTCTTCTTCCTCGTGGGGCTGGAGATGAAGCGCGAGCTGTTGGTCGGCGCGCTGTCGACGAGACGCGCGGCCGCACTCCCCGTCGCCGCAGCGCTCGGTGGAATGCTGGCGCCGGCTGCGATCTACCTCGTGCTGAACCGTGGAGGTGTCGGCAGTCGGGGGTGGGGCGTGCCCATGGCGACGGACATCGCCTTCGCGCTCGGCGTGCTCGCCCTCCTGGGCCGGCGCATGCCGAGCGGGCTTCGGGTCTTTCTCGCGGCGCTCGCCATCGCCGACGACCTTGGCTCCGTCCTGGTGATCGCCTTCTTCTACTCGGCAGCGCCCAACTGGGTGGCCATGGGCGGTGCCGCGTTGCTGCTCGCACTGATCGCCCTGCTCAACGTGACGGGGGCAACGCGGTGGTACCTCTACGCGCTCGCCGGCGTCGCGCTCTGGGCGCTCGTGCTCAGGTCCGGCGTGCACGCGACGATCGCGGGAGTGCTCCTCGCCTTCGCCGTGCCACTGCGGACGGGTGTCAGAATGGAGCACGCGCTGCGCGGAGTGGTTGCCTTCGGGATCATGCCCATCTTCGCGCTCGCCAACGCAGGAGTCGCGCTGAGTGGCGGCGGGGTAGCAGCGCGGAGTCCGCTCGCATGGGGAATTGTCCTCGGCCTCGTGATCGGAAAGCCGGTCGGGATCATGCTCGCCAGCTACGCCGCGGTCCTCAGCGGCGCGGCTGAGCTCCCAGTGAACACGAGCTGGCGTCACCTGCACGGCGTTGGCTGGCTCGGTGGAATCGGGTTCACGATGTCGTTGTTCATCGCGAGCCTCGCGTTCGGACAGGGGCCGATGCTCGATGTGGCGAAGCTCGGCGTGATCACGGCGTCTGTCGTCGCCGGGATCACTGGCTACACGCTGCTCAGCCTCACGTCACCTGTGATGGCCGTCACCAACGCCGACGCCGTCATGGTGAGCGCTCGGGAGGGCGGATCACCGCTCGATGCACGGGGGTAGCACGGAGTTATACCCCAGCGTGCGGCGCTCGGCGCGCCGCGAGGAGATCTCATGTCGTCTCGCTTTGTGTTCGCCGCCGGCGCCCTGCTCTTGTCCGTCGCCGCGCAGTCCGCCTCGGCGCAGCAAGCCGGTAGCAGTAGTGCGCTGCGCGACACGGCCAGTGCGAAGTCGCAATCGTCGAAGGCAACGTCGTCGGACTCGGCGCTCGTCGAGCTCGGCCGTGCGATCGCCGTTCTGGCCAACACTGTGCAGACAGTTGTCGAGGAAACGGCGAAGAATCCGGAGATGCGCGCCGCCGCCGTGCAGACGGCGGGGAGGGCGGTGACTCTGGCGCAACGTACACTCGATGAGAATCGCGGCGAGCTCGAGCGCTTGCTGGCGGAGGCGAGCCGGAAATTGGCCGCCGCAGAGGCGACGGAGCGTGCAAAGGCGGCGGAAAAGTCGAAGGTCGCGCCCTCGAAACCCTGAGTCGGCTCGTAGCTTCCTCTCCACCACCGAGCACGGCCACAGACTTGCGACGGTGGAGCGTTCGTGAACCTCAAACTTCGATTTGGCCCTCGTCGGGCCAGCTTTCGGCGACCGCTCTTTCGTCGCCGGACCGGCCCGGCGCATGACGTCCTGACCGGTCCGATCCGTGGCGAGCTCCTCGGCGTCGAGGGGCTCGCTGACCGGGTCCGCAAGATTGCGCGCGCGCAGGTCCTCCGTCCGTTCGACGAGGGTGACCGCCGCACGCCGCTCCTCACTCGGCTCGACGACACGCGCCACGTCCTCGAGACGGCACGCACGCGGCTCGCCGCAGCAGCGGACGCCGACGAGGACATCGGTCCGGCGGGCGAGTGGCTCCTCGACAATGCGCACGTCGTCGAGGAGCACGTGCGCGAAGTGCGCGAGAGCCTGCCGCGCAACTACTACGGCGAGCTGCCGGAGCTCGCGACCGGGCACCTCGCGGGCTATCCGCGCGTCTACGAGATCGCCACGACGCTGATCTCGCACACGGAAGCGCGCATCGACCTCGCCAACGTCGAGCTGGTGATCTGCGCGTTCCAGGAGGTCGCGCCCCTCTCGATCGGTGAGCTGTGGGCCGTGCCCGCGATGCTGCGGCTCGGACTGATCGAGAGCGTGCGTCGCATGGCGCTGCGCACGATGCAGCGACTGGACGAGGTGGAGAAGGCGGACAAGTGGGCGGCGCGCATCGTCGGCGCGAACGACGCCACGGCGGTCGCGGCCGCACTCAACGAGTTCATCGTCCGTCACCCGCCGCTCACGCCGGCGTTCGTCACCCGCTTCCTGCGCCAGCTCCGCTTTGCCGATCAGGCGATCCCGTCGCTCGCCTGGATCGAGCCGTGGCTGGCCGAGGAAGGGCTGAACGCCGAGGACGCGTCAGCGCGCGCGAACGAGCGGGTCGCGCTGACGCAGGTGATGACGGCGAACAGCATCACGAGCCTGCGCGTCATCAGCCGGCTGGACTGGAAGGCGCTCGTCGAGCGGAGCAGCGTCCTCGAGACGGCGCTGCGCGCCGACCCGGCGGGCGTCTATCCGCGCATGACGTTCAAGACGCGCGATCAGTACCGCCACGTCGTGGAGCGCATCGCGAAGCGGACGAAGCGCTCCGAGCGTGACGTCGCCGAGACGGCGCTCCGGCTCGCCTCGGAAGGACAGATGAAGTATCCGGCCGACGAGGCGCGCGGACACGTCGGCTACTACCTGGTGGACGACGGACTGGCGGCGCTGGAAGCGGCCACCGCCTACACGCCGCCGCCGAAGGTGGCGGCCCATCGCTGGGTGCTGAACCACCCGAACGTCCTGCTCATCGGCGGCATCGGCATCGGCACGCTGGCGGGGATCTGGGCGGTGTTCTGGCTCGCGGGGGTGCAAGGTCAGCCGCTGCACGTGCGCTTGATGATCGCCGCCTTCGCGCTGATCCCGGCGAACGAGATCGCCGTGCGCGTGATGTATCAGCTCATCACGGCGTTCCTCCCGCCGCACGTGCTCCCCAAGCTGGACCTCACCGGCCGCGAGGGGATCCCGCCCGACTTCCGCACCGCGGTCGTGATCCCGATGCTGTTCTCGCGCGTCGAGGACGTGCACGAGGCGCTGGAGAATCTCGAGGTGCAGTTCCTCGCCAATCGCGAAGCGCATCTGCACTTCGCCGTGCTGAGCGATCTCACAGACGCCGACGCGGAGACGCTGCCGGGCGACCAGGCGATCATCGACGCCGCGGTGGAGGGAGTGCGAGCGCTCAACGCGCGCTACGCGCAGGGCCGCGCCGACGAGTTCTATCTCTTCCA
>DASVNI010000035.1:0-17301 GCA_036383935.1 Gemmatimonadaceae bacterium
GTGCTCGTCATGTTGTCGATGCCGGCGATCGTCGAGAGCTGCTTCTCCAGCGGTGTCGCGACCGATGCGGCCATCGTCTGCGGGCTCGCGCCCGGCAGGTTCGCACTGATCGTGACGGTCGGATAGTCGACGGTGGGGAGATCGCTGATCGGCAACGAGCGATACGCGACGACGCCGAACACGATGAGCCCGATCGTGGCCAGCATCGTCATGATCGGCCGACGGATGAACAGCTCGGAGATGTTCACGGCCGCGTGCCTCCCCCAGAGCTGCCGACTGGCACCTGCGTCGCGCCCGGCGGCACTGCCGTCCCGACGGGCGCCTGCGTCGCACCGGGCGGCACGGTCTGCGTGGCTGCTCCACTGGCCGCCCGCCCCGAGGTGCTCGGCGCAGCGGAGTACGGCGACGCCCCGCCCATGCCTGCCGTGCCACCTGCACCACCGGCAGCGGCTCCGCTCGCCCCCACACCTCCTACCGGCCCGACACCGGTGCCGGTGACCACTTCGCCTCCCACCACGCTATCGATGGTTCTACCTCCCGCGACCCGCCCGTTCGCTGCTCGCGCGCCACCACTCGGCGTGACGATCGCCACGCGCGAGCCCTGGCTCAGACGCGACTGACCGTCGGTCACCACTTGCTCACCCGGCCTCAACCCGGCAGCCACGATCGTCAACTCGCCAACGGCACGACCCGCCGCCACGAGCCGCGTCTGCGCCGTCTTGCGCTGCGGGTCGACGACGTAGACGAAGGCGCCCTGCTGGCCGGTCTGGATCGCGGGCGTGGGCACGGCGAGCACGCCGCGCTGCACACCGGCCTGGACGCTGAGGAAGACGAGCTCACCCGGCCACATGCGCGAGCCTGCATTGTTGAACACGGCGCGGCCGGTCACGGTGCCGGTCAGCGAATCGATCGCGTTGTCGAGGAAGTCGAGCGCGCCGACCTCCTTGAAGTCGGTGGTGTCGCTCGACGTCGCGGTGACGGGGAGCGGATGCGCCGCGACGGCGGCGCGCAGCAACCCGAAGTCGGCGGCGAGCACGGGGAAGCGCACGAGGATCGGACGCAGCTGGTTGATCACGACGAGCGCGCCCGTCTGCGGTCCGACGAGATCGCCGCGCCGCAGTTGCACCGAGCCGGTTCGTCCGGATATCGGAGCGCGAATGGTGGCGAAGCCGAGATTGCGCTCCGAGGTGCGCAGCGCGGCACGGTCGGCGACGACAGTGGCCTCCTGCGCGAGAGCAGTCGCGTGCAGCTGCTCGGCCTGTGATCGAGTCACGTATCCTTTGGCGGCGAGCGCGCCGTAGCGCTCCGCGTCATGTCGCGCTGCGGTGGCCTGCGCCACGTCGCGCGCCAGGATGGCGCGCGCCTGGGCTACCGCGTCCTGCAACGGCCGCGGGTCGAGACGAAAGAGCACCTGTCCCGCCGCCACCCAGTCGCCCTGCCGGAACGCGACCTGGAAGACGGTCCCCGTCGCCTGGGCCTCGACGCTCACCGTCTGCATCGGCTCGACGACGCCGCTCGCGGCGATCACGATCGGCGCATCGACCCGCGCCACCGTCGCGACACGCACCGGCACCGCGGGCGTCGCGCGCTTCTGCTCGCCCGAAGACCTGCAAGCGAGGAGTGCGATCAACGTCAGCACCGAGAGCGCTGTTTGGACCTTCGTCATCGTGGTCCCAGCGGCAGGTTGGGTCGGCCACGCAGATCGAGCATCCCGGCATCGTGCGCGAGCTGAGCGAGCGCCAGACGCCACTCCCAGCGCGACTGCACCGACTCGGCGCGCGCCGTGGCGAGCGCGCTCCGCCCGAGCAGCACGTCGATGATCGTGCCGACGCCCTCTCTGTAGCGGGCGAGCGCGACAGTCGCCGACTGCTCCGCGGTCGCGAGCAGCTCGGTCGAGCGGCGCACGCGCTCCGTGGACGCGCGAAGCTGGAAGTACGAAGTGAAGACCTGCACGCTGATCTGCTGCTGCAATGTCACGACGCGCGCCTGACCGGCTTCGTACTGTCCGCGTGCGGCGAGGATGTCGTACTGCGACGAGAACCCGTTGAAGATCGGGACCGAGAAGGCGAGGCCGATCGAGAACGGATGCACCACCGTATTCGTCGCCGCATACGTGGTCGAGATTCCATTGGACGTTCGGAGGCTCAGCGTCGGGAGCGCCGCCGACCGCGCGACACGAACCTCCGCCCCGAGTGCCGACGCCTGCGCGCGCGCTTCGGCGAGCTCGGGACGCTGTGTGGTGGCGCGATTGATCAGTGTGTCGACGGAGGCGAGCACGTCGGCCACCGAGTCGCTCGCGGTGATCGCAGGAATCTCGAACCGCGCGTTCGCCGGCAGTCCCATCGCGAACGCCAGGTTCCCGCGCGCGGCCTGGAGATTACCCTCGAACGTCGCGAGCTGGACGCGCGCCTGCGCGAGTGCGGTGCGCGTCTGGAGCACGTCCTGGATCGTGGCGACGCCGAGCCGCTCCCGTTCGCTGGCCGCGGTGAGATCGTTCTGCGCCTCTGACACCGACACGATCTGCTCGTCTCGCAGCGCACGCGCGGCCAGGTAGCTGAACAGCATGCTCTCGACCTGGAGCACGGCGTCGAGCACGGTCGAGTTGTGGGTGAGGTTGGCGGCGATGGCGCGCTGGCGCGCCGCCTCGATCGTCCCCGAGCGGCCGCCGAGGTCGAGCAGGAGGTATGACAGCGAGAAGGTCTGCGAGAGCTGCGTACGCGCCGTCGTGCCGACGGCGACCGAACCGGTCTGCCCGCCCCCTCCGCCTGTTCCGCCGAACGTGTTGAACGCGCCTCCCCCGGAGCGTGTCGCGTTGACGTCGAGCGCGACGGTGGGAAGGAGCGCACCACGCGCGGAGCCGTAGGCCGCTGCCGCGGATTGCGCGAGCGCCCACGACTCGCGCGTCGCGGGATTGTTGCGGAGCACGAGATCGATCACATCGGGCAGCCCCAGCGTGCGAACACTGCCCGCGGCGGACGCATCGCTCGCGAGCGCTGCCGTGATCGCGGTTGCCACAGGCATCTTGGCCGGTGGCGGTGGCGTCTGCACAGGCGCGGGCACCGGCCAGAGCGACGAGGGACTCGCCGGCGCGCCTGCCTCGCCATCGATACGCGGCGGGGCGCACGCAGCGAGACCGAGCGCGAACGCGACGAGAGCGCTCGCGCGGCCAGCGAGGCGAGGACGACTGCACATCGTCCCGCAACGCAAGGCATTACACGCGCCACCCACCAGACTGCCCCATCGGATTGCTAGCGCTCTGTCGCGCTACCCCGCGCTCGCCTCTCGCTCAGCGAACGCGACGAGCCATCGGGGATGACAGCGGCGCAACGAGCGGTGCAGAACTGCGGGGATGCGAAACGATTGTAATCACGAGTGAGCGCAGCGAATCGAGGGATCTGCAGCCTCACCTGTGAAACGCGAAACGGCCTCGGAGCGCTGAGGCGCCCGAGGCCGTCGTCGTTCACAAACTCACCAACTCACCAGCTCACCGCTTCACTGAGACCATTCAGAGGGCTCGCGATCCCAGCGATGCTTCTTCAGCTCGGCGAGCAACTGCGGCGAGAGTGGCTCGCGATCGCTCGCGGCGATGTTCGAGCGCACGTTTGCCGGCTTGCGCATGCCGGGGATCACGACGTCGACGTCAGGGCTCGCGAGAATGAAGCGAAGTGCCATGTCCGGCATCGTCGAGGCTGCAGGTACGAGTGGCTTCAGCGCGTCCGCGCGCTCCACTGTCGGGATCAGATTCTCCGGCACGAAGTACGTGCCGCGCCAGTCGCCCTCGGGCCACGTCGAGTCCTTCGTCAACGTGCCGGTGAGCGAGCCTTCGTCGAATGGAACGCGCGCGATCACGGCGATGTCGAGCTCGCGACAGAGCGGAAAGAGCTCGTCGTTCGGCGCCTGATCGAAGATGTTGTAGATGACCTGCACCGCATCGACGAGACCGGTGCGCAGCGTGCGCACGCCGTTCCACGGCTCCCAGCGGTTGATGCTCACGCCGATCGCGCGAACGAGCTCCTCGCGCTTGAGATCGTCCATCGCGCGCTGCCAGCGATCGTCTTCGGCCCAGTCGTCCTCCCAGACGTGGAACTGGAGGAGATCGATGTACGGCCGGTCGAGGTTCTTCAGGCTCCGCTCCGCGTAGTCGCGGATGTAGTCCGCCGGGAAGACCTCGTCGAGCGGAGTGCCGCGCCGCGACGGCCACTGACGATTCTTCGGCGGGATCTTGGTCGCGGCGTAGAGCGTGCGCGTCGGGTTCGCACGGATCAGTCGGCCCAGCAGACGCTCGCTGTGTCCGTCGCCGTAGGCCCACGCGGTGTCGAAGAAGTTGCAGCCGAGATCCACCGCGAGCTGCAGCGCCTCGAGCGACTCCGTGTCCTCCGATCCGGTCCAACCGGCCATCCCCCACATCCCATAGCCGATCTCGCCAACCTGCCATCCGGTGCGACCGAACCTGCGTTGTCTCATTCGCGATCTCTCCCGTTCGGTGGTGGTGTGGCGGGAAAGATATTGAGGGAATGCGGGGATGCGGGGATGCGGAACGGCGTGTGTCATCCCGAGCGAGCGCAGCGAGTCGAGGGATCTGCACCTGCACCAGCGAGAAAGCGGCCGGCCTCGGGAAGCAGGGGCGCGCCCGAGGCCGGCCGTAGCCCATTCACCGAAAACGGATAACTGCTGGTCTTTCAGTTCCCCCCATGCCAGTTCGCGACCGGCAACACCCGCGTCCCCGACGAATTGTTGCGCGCGATGTTTATGAGTCCGATCTGCACGCCGTGAAGCTCCTCCGCGTAGTTCACGATCCCGATCGCGAGACCGCGCTGCACGCCCTTCATCTGATTGAACGAGGAGACGGTCACGCCGCGCAGGGTGCCGTGCTCCAGGCGATTCCATCCCGCCGCGATGAGGGCGCCACGCACATCGCGACCGCCGGCGCCGAAGCCGGCCAGCGCGAGGCCGCGCACGGACTGCGCACCGACACCGACGCCCCCGATGCCGACGCCGCGGAGCGTTCCGCCGGTACCGACCCCGATTCCGCCGATCGCGAGCCCCGTCAGAGCCTCTCCTGCGCCGACTCCCACGCCACCGATGGCGATACCGCGGACCTCCTTTGCGGCGCCAACGCCCAGGCCACCGGCGAGGATGCCCTTCACCGATCCACCCGAACCCACGCCGAGCCCACCGACGAGCAGTCCCGTCGCGTCTCCGCTCGCGCCGGCGCCAAGTCCGCCGATGACGATCCCCTTCATGTCGCGACTCGCGCCCGCACCGAGCCCACCGATGACGAGGCCGGTGACGTCCTGACCACTCCCCGCCCCGAGGCCACCGAGGAAGATCCCACGCAGCGAACCGCCGGCGCCCACGCCCAGGCCTCCCACGCCGATGCCGGAGAAGTCTCCGCCAGTGCCGGCGCCGAGCCCGCCGACCATGATGCCCTCCAGCTCGTTCGCGCCCACGCCCAACGCGCCAACCCCGATCCCACGGATTCGCTCGCGCGCGCCGACGCCGAAGATGCCGACGGCGACCCCGTCGATCCGCGCCGCGCCGGTGACGGGAACGCCGAGTGCGACGCCCCGCACCTCCCCGTTCCCGCCATTGTCGTACGGTGTCCAGATGGTGGCGTTCACCCCGTCCACCCGTTCCAGGCGGCGGTCGCGGTAGTTGAGGCGGAGGCCGGTCACCCGCGGGATGTCGCCAATGCCGAGGCCGACGTGATTGATCGTGAGATCGAGCCCCTGCGCGGAGGCCGGGATCGCCGCGAGCAACGTCAGCGTGACGGCGCGCAGCGTCGTGCGAAGAAATTGCATGAGGGAAGTCGTGGAGGGCGCGCAGGCGTACGCCAAGCGCCAGGGGCGGGTTTCAGTGACGAATGTCAGCCGCCGTCCGTGGTGGCTGGTGGCGGGGTAGTAGACCGTTGCGCCATGCGGCTCTCGAGGCACGGCGATAGCTTGAAAGCGCTTCACACCCGGACGCGAGGAAGACCATGAAGGCCATTCTGCTGATCGACCACGGCTCGCAACGCAGCGAAGCCAACGAGATGATGAACTGCATGGCCAATCTCGTGCAGACGATGGCCGGACCGGATGTCATCGTACGGTTCGCGCACATGGAGCTCGCCGAGCCGTCGATCGCGGCCGGTGTCCGGAGCTGCGTGGAGGCGGGGGCGACGGAGCTCGTCGTCTTCCCCTACATGCTTTCGCCGGGCAAGCACTCCACCGGGGACATTCCGCGCATGATCGCGGAAGCCACGCAGCCGTGGCCGGAGCTCCCCGTCCGCGTGACGAGCGCGTTCGGCGTGCACGAGAAGCTCGCCGAGGTGATCCTCGGCCGCGCGGGATGCGCCGTCGTGCTCCCGATGACGGCCGAGGAAGCAACGCGCTGCTGGCATTCGACCCGTTCCGGCCACGCCTGTGGCGACGCGTGCCGCTGCCATCCGGAAAACGAGCCCGCGGCGACGCTGCGGGAAGAAGCGGCGCACTGACCTCCCTTCCACCCATCACTCCATGGCCGAGAGCACGACCGGGGCACGTCCCGCACTGACCGAGCTGTCGGACGAGGAGATCGCATTCCGCGATGCGGTGGCGTTGTTCGCCACCGCCGAGGTGAAGCCGCGCGTGGACGAGATGGAGCGCGCCGGCCGGATCGATCCCGCACTCGTCCGGCAGTATTTCGAGATGGGGCTGATGGGGATCGAGGTGCCGGAGCAGTACGGCGGCGCAGCCGGCTCGCTGATGATGGTGGCGCTCGCGGTGGAGGAAGTCAGCAAGGTCGATCCCGCCGCGGCGATCATGATCGACGTGCAGAACACGCTGGTGAACTATCCCATCGCGCGGTACGGCAGCGACGCGCTCAAGGCGAAGTATCTGACGCGGCTGACGTCCGACACGGTGGGCGCGTACGCGCTGAGCGAGCCGTCCTCCGGCTCCGATGCATTCGGACTCACGACGCGCGCCGAGCGCGGTGGCGACGGGTGGGTCCTCACCGGCCGGAAGATGTGGATCACCAACGGCGCGGAAGCGGGGATCTACGTGCTGTTCGCCAACACCGATCCGAGCCTCGGCTACAAGGGGATCACGGCGTTCATCGTCGAGCGCGAGATGGCGGGCTTCTCCGTCGGCCGGAAGGAGGACAAGCTCGGGATCCGCGCGTCGAGCACGACGGAGCTGATCCTCGACGGCGTCGAGGTGCCGGTGGAGAACGTCCTCGGTCCCGTGGGCCAGGGCTACAAGATCGCGATCGAGACGCTCAACGAGGGGCGGATCGGCATCGGCGCGCAGATGATCGGCGTGGCGCAGGGCGCGCTCGCGGCGGCGACGTCGTACGTGAAGGAGCGGAAGCAGTTCGGCAAGCCACTCGCCGACTTCCAGGGAATCCAGTTCCAGCTCGCCCAGGCGCGCACGGAGACGGAAGCCGCGAAGCTCATGGTCTACAACGCGGCGCGACTCAAGGATGGCGGCCAGGACATCGCGAACGAGGGCGCGATGGCGAAGCTGTTCGCGAGCCAGGTCGCGGAGCGCGTGACCTCCGTGTCGCTCGAGCTCTTCGGCGGCTACGGCTACACCAAGGACTACCCGGCGGAAAAGTTCTACCGCGACGCGAAGATCGGTGCGATCTACGAGGGGACGTCGAACATGCAGTTACAGACGATCGCGAAAGGCATGCTGCGGTAGGAACTAGCTCCCCAATTCACCGAGTACTACCTACTGGGTGTGGCCGTTCACTCACCACTGGGAGTGGCACCTATGCCTTCCTGTCCCTCCATCGTCTCGATCGATCCATCTTCCCGATAGCGGAGCTCTCTCACCTTCACGCTCCGCAGATGCGTCTTCCCCTCGGAGAGCGTCGAGTCGTGGTAGAACATCCACCACTTGTCCTTGTGCTCGAGGATGGAGTGGTGCGTCGTCCAGCCGACGACCGGGGTGAGGATCACGCCGCGATAGGTGAACGGACCGTAGGGGTTGTCGCCCGTGGCGTAGACGAGGAGGTGCGTGTCGCCCGTGGAGTAGGAGAAGTAGTACGTGCCGCGATACTTGTGCATCCAGCTCGCTTCGAAGAAGCGACGCTCCCGGTCCTGTTGGCCGATCGGCTCACCGTTCTCGTCGAGGATGCGGATCTCGCGCACCGGCTCGGCGAAGTGCTTCATGTCGTCGCTCAGGCGGACGACGCGCGGGCCGATCGCCGGACCCTGCTCCATCGGATCGCGCGGTTCGGTCGGGTCGTACGCGCCGGTGCGCCACCGCTGAAGCTGCCCGCCCCACAGCCCGCCGAAGTACATGTAGTACGCGCCGTCGTCGTCGCGGAACACGCACGGATCGATGCTGAAGCTGTCGGGAATCGGCTCGGGCTCCGGCTTGAACGGTCCCGCCGGTGACTTGCTGGTGGCGACGCCGATGCGGAAGACGTCGTTCCGATCCTTGAGGGGGAAGTACAGGTAGTAGGTCCCGTCCTTGTACGCCGCGTCGTTCGACCAGAGCTGGCGGCCCGCCCACGGGATGTCCTCGACGCTGAGCACAATTCCATGGTCGACGACGTCACTCCCCACCTCGTCCATCGAGAGCACGTGGTAGTCGCGCATGTCGAAGTGGTCCCCCTCGTCGTTCTCGGGAGTCCCGGCGTCGATGTCGTGCGACGGGTAGACGTAGATGCGACCCTCGAACACGTGGGCTCGGGGGTCGGCGGTGTACATGTGGGTGACGAGTGGCTGGCTCGATGGCATCGGCGTTGGAGTGGGGGAGCGGGCGCTCGTGCGAAAAGCTAACTGCCACACCCAGTAGGGAGTACTTGGTACCAAGTACCGAGACTGGCATGCTGCCTTCCAGAATGCAGCACATCTCGAGTGGGGTCAGAGCCCGGGGTCAGAGCCCGGGGTCAGAGCCCGAAGGCGAACGGCCGTACTTGGTACCAGTGCTCGGTACGAAGTACGGCCGTGTGCTGTTCAGATAGAGCGACTTGCGAGCCTTCCGGGAGGCGGTATGCCAATCCAAGTACCCAGGTACTCGATACTACCTACTGGGAGTGGCAGTCCCATTCCAACCCTCCCCCCCACCTGAGTGTCAGACTTGAGCACGGTCCACCTCTCAGGAGCTCCCCCAATGCGCCTCGCACGCACGCTCGCTACCCTCGTCCTGCTCGCCGCACCGACCATCGTCCATGCGCAGGTCAGCCAGGAGGAGCGTGACGCCGACTGGCTCCAGAACTGCCTCGACGACGGACGCCGCAGCAACGACAGCCGAGGGCGGGCGTGCGAGGTGCGCGCCGTTCCGGTGAAGCTGAGTGGGCGGTCGATCGCCATCGACGGGGAGCGGAACGGCGGCATTCGCGTCATTGGATGGGATGGAGATTCCGTGCGCGTCACGGCGCGAATCCAGGCACAGGCGCCGACTGACGCCATCGCCAAGGCGATGCTGCCGCGGATCCATGTCATCGCCGACGGTCGTGGCGTGCGCTCCGAAGGACCCGACATGGAGCGCGAAGATGACACGGGTTGGGCGGTCAGCTACGTGGCATACGTCCCGCGCCGATTCGACCTCGACCTCGAGGCACACAACGGTGGGCTCGGCGTGAGCGGAGTCTCGGGGAAGCTCGATCTCCGCACAGTCAACGGCTCACTTGCCGTGTCCGATATCGGCGGCGACGTGCGCGCCGTCACCCGGAACGGTTCCCTCAACGTGCGGCTCGCCGGCAACGCCTGGGATGGTACCGGACTGGAAGCCGAGACACGCAACGGCCCCGTGCGCCTGTCGCTGCCCCAGAGCTACGCCGCCTCGCTCGAGGTGGGGACGGTGAACGGACCGATTCACACCGACATTCCCGTCACGGTGTCAGGCCGCATCTCACGCGAGCTGAACTTCGCGCTCGGCGGTGGTGGAAAGCCGATCCGCGTGCACACCACGAACGGTCCGGTGACGATCTCGCGGAACTGAACAGAAGCAGTAAGTGGGTGAGTGCGTGAGTGCGAGACGGCCCCAGGAGGCGGAAGCTTCCCGAGGCCGTTTCTCACTCACCCACTCACGCACTCACGCACTCACTCTACGGCTTCGCCTTTGCCTTCTCCATCTTCGTCGTCACGGAGACGACCGCGCGTCCATCAGGCACCGGTGTCCCCATCGGGCCCGAGGTCACCTCGAAATCCTTCTTCTCGTCGCGCGAGAGGTGGAGACGCTCTCCCTGCTTGTAGATCGCAAGCGACGCGATGCTCTTCTCGTCGAGGGCGGCGAGCTGCGATTCCGTCGCCTGCTTTCCATCGATGAGGATGACCGGCGCGGTCTCCCCGTCGCGCAACTTCATCCGCATCGGTGAAGGCGGCGCCGGAATCCTGGACTGCTGAACGTCGCTCACAGTCCGCATCCGCTCGGCGGCGCGCTCAGCTTCGACGTGCGCGACAAGCTTCTCGTGCGAAGCCTCCGAGACCTTCTTGCGCACCATGGCAAACTCCTTTCCGCCAAAGGCGTGCGAGGCCTCGAGCGAATCGGGAACGGGGCGCGGCATCCGATCCGTCGACGTCACGAAGATCGTGTCGCGGCCAGTCGGGAGCTCGGACCGAACGATCTCGATGCTGCCGATATCCTTCGCCTCGATGGCGCGGGCGCGCTCGGCGCTCACCGGCACGCCATTCAGGAAGAAGTCCGTCCGATTGTTATCCGGGGTGCGCATGAATCCCGCTTCGGCCGCGCTCTTCTGCGCGCTCACAACGTCCATCTGTGCGATCTCCGCCGACGTCGGGACCTTCGCCTCGCACGCCGCGAGCACGAGCAGGGCGCCGAGGCTACTCAGCAGCGCTCCGTACGCGAGCGCGTGACGCTTCCGTGGTGCGTTCATCGCCAGGATCCTCCGTTCCAGATGTGATGGTCCATCCGCCAGCGCGAGCGCGCCGATGCGGATTCCTCCGTGATGCGCCGCGACGTCGATCAGCAGCGCACCGTACGACTTCGGCGACTCGCCGGCGCGCAGCACGCGCGCATCGCAATCGAGCTCGATGGCGAGCCGCAGCCGGTTGATCAGCGCCCAGACGGCGGGGTGCCAGGGGAGTGCGATCGCCACGAGCCAGGCGCCGGCGAGCAACAGATGATCGTGCGCGCGGAGATGCTCACGCTCGTGCATGAGGATGAGCCGTTGCTCCTCCGCGCTCCGCTCGAGCAGCGACCGCGGCACGACGATCTCGGCGCGCAGCAATCCGAGCACGGCTGGCCCGCTGTTCGGCGCCACGCGAACCGCCGTGCCGTGCGCCTGCGACGCGGGCCAGCGACGCCGTGCACGCGCGAGTCTCATGTTCACCGCGACGAACAGGGCGAGCAGCATCGCGCTGCCGACGGCCCACACCGCGGTAAATCCGATCGCCAGCGGGCGCGGCACGCGCTGCGCGAGTGACGACAGCGTTGCCGTCGCGCCGGCACCGACGACCCGGTAGGCCTCTCGGAGCCGTGTGAGCGGATCGACCGACGCGGAGACGGCCGCGGGCGCCACCGTCGCGCGGGTCATCGCCAACGGCGCCGACTGTCGCTGGTAGACCTCCGCGCGAGGTGCGACGAGACCGAGTCCGAGCACGCCCGCGAGTGCGCCGGCCCAGATCCAGCGCGTTGGCCAACCGACAGTGCGCATCGCCGCGGCGAGGACGCGAGCCGCGAGCGTCATCAGCACGCCCACGAGCAGCAGGTACATCATCCACGCCGCGGTCATGGCTCCTCCTTCAACCGCTCGGCGAGCAGGCGACGCATGCGCTCCAGCTCTTCGCGGCCGAGCTTCTTGTCGGACACGAACTGGGCGAACATCCGCTCGGCGGAGCCGTGGAAGATCGCGTCGCGAATGCGGGCGAGGGCGCTCCCGCCGGCGCGCTCGGCGCCCACGGTCGGGAAGTAACGGTAGGCACGCCCCTCCGGCTCGTGACGGACGTACCCCTTCTCTTCCAGCGTCTGGAGCGCGGAGAGGACAGAGGTGTAGGCGAGCTCCTCCTCCAGCCCGTCGCGGACTTCGGCGACCGTGGCCGAGCCGAGGCGCCAGAGGATGCTCATCACTTCCAGCTCGCGCGGTGGGAAATAGATGTCGTTCACAGGGCCTCTCTACTGGTTCTTCCGTAGTATGGGACGCCCCTGGCGCCTTGTCAACTGGTTTTTCCGTAGAACAATCCTGCGCTCGGCCCAACTGGGGTCTCGGGTGTCTGACCCTACCTACGCCACGTACGGCGTTCGTCGGACCACCCACCCGAGCCGAGGGGTAGTAGCTTCAGAGCGCGCCCGCCGGGCGTGCCGTTCCACACTCTCTCGCTTCGAGATCTCTTCGATGACCTATAGGAACAGGGCGCTCATCGTCGCTGCGCTCGCGTTCGCCGCCGCGCCGCTGGCGGCCCAGGGGACGTCCGCTGCGCCTGCCGCGCCGTCGACCGCTGCGCCTTCATCCGCCGCTCCCGCCCGTCCAACCACGCCGTTCGGCAGCATCGTCTTCGACCGCACCGGTGTCGGTGACACGTCGATGTTCGCGCCGCTCGAGTTGACGGCGCCGAACATCTACCGCTCGGGCTCTGGCGCGCCGGGCCCCAAATACTGGCAGCAGCGGGCCGACTACGACATCAAGGCGTCGCTCGACACGACGGCGAAGACGCTGACCGGCTCGCTCCGGATGCGCTACACGAACAACTCGCCCGACACGCTGCGCTTCATCTGGATGCAGGTCGAGCAGAATGCGTTCAAGGACAAGTCGCTCAACTCGTACGTCTTCCCGGCGAACTCGCGCTTCGGCGCGCGGGGCTTCGAGGGCGGCGACGTCATCGAGCGCTTCGACCAGATCCTGAACGGCAACCGGCGCGTCGCTGTGAAGCGTCGCCCGAACGAGACGGTGATGAAGGTGGATCTCGCCGAGCCGCTCGCGCCTGGACACGTCGCGAACTTCGACGTCGCGTGGCACTTCCTGATTCCCGAGCACGGCGCGGATCGCATGGGGCGCGAGGGTTCGCTGTTCGAGCTCGCGCAGTGGTATCCGCGCGTCAACGTGTACGACGACGTTCGCGGGTGGAACACCGAGCCGTATCTCGGCCAGGGTGAGTTCTACCTCGAGTACGGCGACTACAATGTCGAGATCACCGTGCCGTCCGGCTTCATCGTCGCCAGCACGGGGACGCTGACCAATCCGACGGCCGTACTCACGCCGACGCAGATCTCGCGACTGGCGCAGGCGGCGAAGTCCGCCACGCCGGTGAACATCGTCACGCTGGATGAGATCAAGTCGGGCGCGGCGCGCCCGAAGACGAGCAGCGCCACGCTCACCTGGAAGTTCTCGGCGAAGAACGTGCGCGACGTCGCGTGGGCCGCGTCGCCCGAGTACCTGTGGGATGCGAGCTCGTGGAACGGCATCCTCGCGCAGGCATTCTATCGTCCGAGCGCGATTGATCCGTGGAAGGACGCGGCGGACCAGACGCGCATGTCGATCGAGGAGTACTCCACGCGCTGGTTCAAGTATCCGTGGCCGCAGATGAGCGCCGTCGAGGGGCCGATCAGCGGGATGGAATATCCGATGCTCGTGATGGAGGCGAAGAGCGACGACAAGTACGACCTGTACAACGTCGTGACGCACGAGATCGGGCACAACTGGTTCCCGATGCTCGTCGGCTCCAACGAGCGTGTCTACATGTGGCAGGACGAAGGATTCAACACGTTCATCAACACGTTCAGTGAAGGACGCCGCTATCCGGAAAAGGGCGACCAGATGGCGCGCGCGGCCGGCGAGCGGCAGTACGTCGAGGCGGCGATGAAGGCGAAGGCCGACAAGCCGATCGACATCAATCCCGACCGCATCGATCCGCGCATCCTCGGCCTCGCCGCGTACGTGAAGCCGAGCGTGGGGCTGCAGCTTCTGCGGCAGGAGATCATGGGCCCCGAGGCGTTCGACGACGCGTTCCGCACGTACATCCAGCGCTGGGCGTACAAGCATCCGACGCCGGCGGACTTCTTCCGCACGATGCAGGATGCGGGGGGCAAGCGGCTCGACTGGTTCTGGCGTGAGTGGTTCAAAGAGAACCCGCATTTCGACCAGGCGATCGACACCGTCATCACGCAGCAGCAGGGCGACGTGCAGCACGTCGTCGTCGCGTACGGCAACCGTGCGCGTGGCGTCCTGCCGATCCGCGCGCTGTTCACCTTCAGCGACGGCTCGACGGAGAAGGTCGAATATCCCGCCGAGGTGTGGAGCACGAACACGACGCGCTACGTGCGGGAGTACGACTTCCGTGGCAAGACGCTGCGCCGGATCGAGCTCGACCCGGACAACCGGCTCGTCGACACCGACCGCTCGAACAACGTGTGGCCCAGCTCGGCAGGTGTTGGACCAAAGCCCTAGAGCGTGACGCCGAGCCAGATCGTAGAGTGAACTAGGATGGGCGACCCCAACGGGTCGCCCATCTTGCACCAGCCTGCTTGGCAACATATATGCGCCAAGTGTTACTTGCCGGTGCAGCATGCGGTTGCAGCGACCGCAGCGGCAGTTGGGAGACTGAACGCGCCGTTAGCACCACACACGCTCCGCACTGATTCGACACGCGGCCCCGCAGCGGAGGCCAATTGCGACACCGTTATCGAATACGAAAGACGGTTCGACATCAGTGCGTCAGACTAGCGCCGTCGTCGCGAAAGCGCGGACACGGTGTCGCGAATGGTGAATCGCATGACTGACGAGCGACGATTCGAAGAGCTGCTGAGGGAGTTCACTCGGGTGGGAGTGGACCTGGACAGCTTTCCCGCCGGCATCGGAGTTCACCGAGAGGATGCGCTTCGCATCCTCCGCTCCCTGCCCGACGGCGCGGGGCCCGCGGCCTTCCTGAGCCGCGTACGGATGGAGCAGCACAGCTCCGCACGGAACGGCGGCGGCGACGCGTACTCCGCGACCGGCACCTGACCCGCTCTCCTCTTCGTTAGCTCTCCTTCGCCGCGGCCAACCGGCTCGCGAGCGCGTCCAGCTCCGCCACCAGTTCGGCGCCGAAGTAGAACTGGAGCTCCGTACGCGCCATGGCGTACGCCGTGGGCCCATCGCCGGCGCAGACGAGCGACTCGTCGTGCAGCTCGTCTGAGCAGAGCAGCGCTCCGTCCCCGAACGTGACGGGGAACAGTGTGCTCACCATCGGCTTGAGCGCGTGGTAATCCTCGTCGCGGGCGAGCAGGGCGGCGTGGATGAGGCAACCGCGCCCGTCACGGCGGAGGAAGACGCACGCGCCGTCGACGACTGCCGTGCGCGTGGCGAAACCGCCGGGAAAGTCGGGATCCTCCTCGAGCGTGGGGAGGAACCAGCGGTCGCGCGGGATGCCTGTCAGCGGCTCGAGCTCGTCGGCGCGCGCGAGGATGCGGTCGCGCTCGACGACCGAGACGTCGACCCCGTGCATGCAGCAGGCGTCGCCGCAGAAGGAGCAGCGGAGGCAGTACCCGAAGTAGCGCCGAGTGAAGATCGCGTCGTCGACCTCATGGACGACGGGCGCGCCGTCGCGAGCGGTGAAGGCGCGGGAGAGCGCGAGGAGCGTCAGGCGGCGCTCGGGTCCGCAGAGCCGGCCGACGGATCCGCCGGCGGCGGCGAGTCGGGACCGCCCCCGCGGCGCGACCCGCCGCGCCGCCGGCCACGCCCGCGGCGCTTGCCGCCCGCCGGTCGAGGGGCCGAGGAACCCGCCTCGATGGCCGGCGCGCGGCGCTCGACCGACTGGCGGCACGCCTCCAACACGGCCTCGAGCGCCTCGATGCCGTCGTCGGTTGCCTCGAGGAAGAGATCGTGCACGACCGACTCCGCCCGCTCGAGCTGCTTCACGAGCGCGAGTGCCATCGCGCGGCTCGGCATCGTACCGCAGAGCTTGGCGTCGATGCGGTTGCCCGCCGGTCGCCGATAGACGGTGACCGCACCCTGCTTCCCCGGCTGGAGGAAGTACGGCGACTTGGAAGCGGCGGTGCGCTTCTTCGACGGTCGGCGTTTCTTCTCGTTCATGCGGCCAGCGTGGTCATGTGCACCGTGGAAACGTATGCCGGGTGCTCTCGGCGCGGGAGGTCCGAAGGCGCCGCCCTCGCGTGCCGCGAGTGAGCCCGCATAGCTTGGAGATGGACGCAGCGGACACTCAACAGTCACGGCGCAATGACCGCACCTTCCCTCTCCTCCGAGCAGGACCTCCGTTATCCGATCGGCCCATCGGACATGAAAACCCCGCTGGCCGCCGGCGAGCGGGCGCAGCGCATCGACTTCATCGCCGCGTTGCCGGCGCAATTGCGACAGGCGGTCAGCGGGCTGACCGATGCTCAGCTCGACACCCCCTATCGTCCCGGTGGATGGACCGTCCGCCAGCTCGTGCACCACGTGGCCGACAGTCACATGAACGCCTTCATTCGATTCCGGCTCGGGCTCACCGAGGACAACCCGACGATCAAGCCGTACGACGAGAAGGCCTGGTGCGAGCTGCCGGACACGAAGCACCTGCCGGTGGCGGTGTCGCTCCAGCTGCTCGATTCGCTGCACGAGCGTTGGGTGCACCTCCTCGGCAACACACCGCCGGCCAACTTCCAGCGGTCGGTGTACCATCCGGAGAACGGGCCGATGACGCTCGACGCGCTGGTGAGCTTGTACGCGTGGCACGGGCGGCATCACACGGCACACGTGACAGCGCTGCGCCAACGACAGGGTTGGAGTTGATGACGGACGCGCGGCTGGTGCGCGCTACGAGCCTCGCCGCGGTCGTCGTGCTCCTGGCCGCGTGCCGCGGCGGGGAGCGCGCACCGGCCACCGACACCTCGGCGGCGGCGCAGGCGAGCGCGCTCGGCACGGCGGCGACGCCAGCGACGCCAGCGACGCCAGGCGCAGCGAAGCCAGCGTGCGAGCGGACGGGGCATTGGATCCCCTGTCAGGTGCGGCAGCGGCTGGAGCGCTCGGGGCTGGCGCCGCGCGACACGAGCGCGAGCGACCTTCCGACGCTCGGGCCGACGCCGACGGTGTTCCGGATCGGGAAGGGCAGCCTCGCCGTGTACCTGTTCGCCGATTCGGCGGCGCGTGCACGCGCCGCGACAAGCCTGGACACCGTCAAGTTCGTGGCGGCGGAGCGGCCGCTCACGATGCTCTCGCGGGCGACGGTGATCCAGAACGACAACCTGCTCGCGCTCCTGTTCAGCAAGAACGACCAGCAGCGGGAGCGTGTGTCCGACGCGCTGATGGCGGGACCGCCGCAGCCGTGATTGCGGGGATGCGGGGATGCGGGGATGGGGGGATGCGACACAGCACTGAGGGGGCGATGACGAGTCGTAGAGAAGGGCGCTTGCGACTGCTGGCGGGCGCGGTGATGGCGTTCGTACTCGTCGCGTG